>VGHX01000005.1 GCA_016868055.1 Betaproteobacteria bacterium | reverse complement strand
GTGCCGAGCTTTGTGGTGGCGACGGGGACCGACCATGTCGCGCCTTGGCGCTCGGTGTACAAATTTAATCTGGCGGTCGATGCTGACATGACCTTCCTGCTGACCTCGGGCGGTCATAACGCAGGTATCTGCAGCGAGCCCGGTCACCCGGGCTGATTTTTTCGGGTGAACTTGCTGCCACGAAGTGATAATTACATCGACCCCGATCGCTGGTTGCGTATAACGCCGCCACAACCGGGTTCATGGTGGCCCACATGGGCGGATTGGCTTGAACAAGGGCAAGCGCAGCGCGCTGCAGTACCGGTGCGCTGCGATGATAGGGAGCTACCGTTTGCGCCGGGCGAGTATGTCTTGATGCGGTAGCGGTTGCGATCGTGTCGTGCGAAGCAGCTAAACGGCATCGTCGTTTGCGGTGGGACTGGGTTACTATCGCGCGTTATTTGCTTGACTATGGTGCACCATGGGTGAACCTGAGATCCGCGCTGACCAATCTGTTGAACTGCTGAAGGCGCTGCATATCCTGACCCGAGACGGCAAAATGAATCAGGACAGCCGTCGTAAACTGAAGCAGGTCTATCACTTGTATCAGTTCATTGAGCCGCTGCTACTGCAGCTGAGTGAACTGCAGCGCCCTTTTTCGCTGGTGGATCATGGCGCTGGAAAGTCTTATCTTGGCTTCATTTTGTACGATCTGTTTTTCAAGCAACGCGATAACGGCGCGATGATCCATGGCATTGAGCTGCGTGAGGAATTAGTCGATCGTGCGCGTCAACTTGCTGAACAGCTCAGGTTTCAGCGCATGCGCTTTCACCAGCTCTCTGTGGCGGATGCGATTGCATCCAACGACTTACCTGAGCAGGTAGAGCTGGTTACGGCGCTGCATGCCTGTGACACTGCGACTGACGACGCGATCAGCTTTGCGCTGCACAAGCGTGCGCGCTTTATCGTACTGGTGCCGTGTTGTCAGGCGGAGGTGGCGGCTCAGCTAAGAAGGGTAAAAGGCCGCGCGCTGGCGCGCGATGCGCTGAGCGAAATCTGGCGTCATCCTATTCACACGCGTGAATTCGGTAGCCACCTAACCAATGTGCTGCGCTGTTTGCAGCTCGAGGCGCATGGCTACCAACTTAACGTCACCGAACTAGTGGGTTGGGAGCACTCGATGAAAAACGAGTTGATCATTGCAACCCAAAAGCAATTGCCGGGTCGTCGCGCGGCACAGCGACTGAAGCAGGTGATCACGGAAACCGGGCTGGAGGACTTGCAGCAGCGCTTTTGGGTGCCCGAGCAAACCGGTAGCAAGGCACATTAATGGTGCAGGTCGCGCTGTCGGGTAGGTAGCAACGCCGTGCTTGGCATGGAGTGGCTAGCGATGAAAATCTCATGCAACAACAAGCTGAAGCTGCAGACCAGCATCAGCATGGTCGCGACGAAAAGGAAAGCGATCAGCGAATCAAGGCGTAGGTTGAATACATCATCAGCAAACAGTGCGACCACGACCGCGCACACTGTCGCCATACTGATCGAGGAGAAGCTGACCGCGCGGTGAATCACTTCGGCGCGTTGGTACAGCACCACCAATTCATGCTGCAGCAGCGCGCTGACGCCACCACCAGAGAGCCGCTGCTCAATCGCCTCTTGACGGTCGCCGATACGCTCGAGACGGTTATTAAGCACACGCATCTGCAGCAAAACGCCCAGCATCAGGAACGCCGGGGTAATGGAAAGGCTGATGATGTTGCTGATGTCGCCGAACAGGGATTGCATGAGGGTGGCTATGTTTTGGATCTTTCAGCGTCAGAATACACAATGCAGCCGTTATTCGCACGACTTATCTGACTTTGGCGCCGCGGCCCTGCCGGGTGCGGCCTGACTGCCGGCGCCTAAAACCAGCATGTTGCGGCGCAAATCCGGACGGCCGACGAGAATCCAGTTTGTTTTTTCTTGAAAATCGAATAAGTTTGCGGCTGTTGCCAGAGCCCAACCCGTCCCCAATTCAACATGTCAGACATTATTCTCGAAACCCGCGGCCTGACCCGCGAGTTCAAGGGCTTTGTCGCGGTAAGCCAGGTCGACCTGCGCGTGCAGCGCGGCCATATCCACGCGCTGATCGGCCCCAACGGCGCCGGCAAGACCACCTGCTTTAATCTGCTGACCAAGTTTATCGACCCGAGCGCCGGGCAGATTCTGTTCAATGGCACTGACATTACCCAGCTGCGCCCGGCACAGATTGCGCGCATGGGCATCATCCGCTCATTTCAGATTTCGGCGGTGTTTCCGCACCTGTCCGTGCTGGAGAATGTGCGGGTCGGCTTGCAGCGCAAGCTCGGCAATTCGTTTCATTTTTGGAAAAGCGAGCGCACATTGGCGCAGTTGAATGATCAGGCGCTGGGGCTGCTTGACCAAGTGGGCTTACGAGAATTCGCTGACCAACAAACCGTCGACTTACCCTACGGCCGCAAGCGCGCGCTGGAGATTGCGACCACCTTGGCGATGGATCCGGAGTTGATGCTGCTTGATGAACCCACCCAGGGCATGGGGCATGAGGACGTCAAGCGCGTCACCGAGCTCATCAAGAAGGTATCCAAGGGCCGCACGATCTTGATGGTCGAGCACAACATGAGCGTGGTGGCGGGTATCAGCGACCGTATCTCGGTGCTGCAGCGTGGCGCGATTCTGGCGGAGGGCGACTACGACACGGTATCGCGTAACCCGCAAGTGCTTGAGGCCTACATGGGCGGCACCGCGCCGCTGGAAGGAGCGCACGGATGACACTGGCGCTCGAGATCAAGGGCTTGCAGGCATGGTACGGCGAGTCGCATATTCTGCACGACATGAATCTGTCGGTAGCGCAGGGTGAGGTAGTGACGCTACTGGGCCGTAATGGTGCCGGCAGAACCACGACGCTGCGCGCGATCATGGGGCTGACCGGACGGCGCAGTGGATCGATCAAGATTAACGGCATCGAGACAATCGCGCTGCCGACCCATCGCATCGCGCACTTCGGTATCGGCTACTGCCCCGAAGAGCGTGCGATTTTTTCTTCGCTTTCAGCTGAAGAAAATTTGATGTTGCCCCCCACGCTGACGGCAGGTGGCATGTCGGTAGACGAGATTTACCAGATGTTTCCCAATCTGGAAGAGCGCCGCTTAAGTCAGGGCACGCGACTGTCGGGCGGTGAGCAGCAGATGCTGGCGGTCGCGCGTATTCTTCGCACCGGTGCCAAGTTATTGCTGCTTGATGAAATATCCGAGGGGTTAGCGCCCGTCATTGTGCAGGCGCTGTCGCGCATGATCTCGACCCTTAAAGCCAAGGGATACACCATCGTCATGGTGGAGCAGAACTTCCGTTTTGCGGCGCCGTTAGCTGATCGTTTTTACGTCATAGAGCACGGGCATGTCGTGGCGCAGTTCAACGCCAACGAGCTCAGCACGAAGACGGACGAGCTCAACGAACTGCTGGGGGTCTAACTGATGGAGATCTTCGGTATTCCGCTCGCCGCGTTTTTAGGTCAGTTACTGCTGGGTCTGGTGAATGGTTCGTTCTACGCCATGCTGTCGCTTGGGCTGGCGGTGATCTTCGGCCTGCTAAACGTGATCAATTTTGCACATGGCGCGCTGTACATGATGGGCGCGTTTCTGGCGTGGATGGGCTTGCAGTATTTCGGTATCAGTTACTGGGTGATGCTGCTGCTTGCGCCGCTGATGATCGCGCTGTTTGGCATGGTGATCGAGCGCTCCATGCTGCGCTGGCTGTACCAACTGGATCATTTGTATGGCTTGTTGCTGACCTTTGGTATCACGCTGATCATTGAGGGTGTTTTCCGCTCTTTTTATGGTGTATCCGGTCAGCCGTTCGCGGTACCGCCGCAATTGGCCGGGGCGACTGATCTCGGTTTCATGATGCTGCCGATTTATCGCGCGTGGGTGGTGGTGGCTTCGCTAGTCGTGTGTCTGGTGACCTGGTTCGTGATTGAAAAGACGCGGCTCGGCGCTTACTTGCGAGCAGGTACCGAGAACCCTCGGATGGTCGAGGCATTCGGTATCAACGTGCCGCTGATGGTGACGCTCACCTACGGATTCGGCGTGGCGCTTGCTGCATTTGCCGGCGTGCTTGCTGCGCCGGTGCTGCAGGTTTCGCCTTTGATGGGTTCGAATTTAATTGTCACGATTTTTGCCGTGGTGGTGATCGGCGGTATGGGTTCGATACTGGGATCGATTGTCACCGGCTTGGCGCTTGGGGTGATTGAGGGTCTGACGAAAGTTTTTTATCCCGAGCTGTCATCGACGGTGGTATTCATCATCATGGCCATTGTGTTGCTGGTACGACCGGCGGGTTTGTTCGGTCGCGAGAAATAGGAGTTATTCATGTCGAGAAAGCTAGGCTACACGGCGGTATTGCTCGGCCTGCTGATCGCACCATTTGCGCTGTATCCGGTGCTGTTAATGAAGATACTGTGTTTCGCATTGTTTGCTTGCGCATTCAATTTGCTGATCGGATTTACCGGCCTGCTCTCGTTTGGTCATGCGGCATTTTTTGGCGGTGCTGCCTACATCACCGGCCATGCGCTGAAGATGTGGGGGTTGCCCTTTGAACTGGGTATTCTCACCGGGACCCTATTCGCGGCGCTGGTTGGATGGGTGATCGGCGGTCTTGCCATTCGTCGGCAAGGAATTTATTTCACCATGATCACGCTGGCGCTGGCACAGATGCTGTTCTTTGTGTTTTTGCAGGCGCCGTTCACCGGTGGCGAAGACGGTTTGCAAAGTATTCCGCGTGGCTATTTGCTCGGCGTGATAGACCTGCGTAATGACTTGACCATGTACTACGTCGTGCTTGCCATTATGGTGCTGTCATTCGCGCTGATTGTGCGCGTTATTCATTCGCCTTTCGGTCAGGTGCTTAAGGCAGTGCGAGAAAACGAGCCGCGCGCAACATCCCTCGGGTATGAGGTGGCGCGCTACAAATCGCTGGCATTTGTGCTGTCAGCGGCTCTTGCTGGTTTGGCGGGTTCAGTCAAGGCAGTCGTACTTGGTTTTGGCACGCTGACCGATGTGCATTGGTCGATGTCGGGCTTGGTCGTGCTGATGACGCTGGTGGGTGGCATGGGTACGCTGTTTGGCCCCGTGCTGGGTGCCATCATCATCATCGCGCTGGAAAACAAACTGGGCGATGTCGGCGCCTGGCTGGCGCAGGTGACTGCGGTGGAATGGTTCAACACCTTGGGCGAATCAGTCACGATGATCACAGGCCTGATCTTTGTGATCTGCGTGCTTGCCTTCCGGCGCGGCATTATTGGTGAACTGGTCGCGCGGCTTCGATAAACCCGCGCCACATAGAAAGCGATCAGGCACCGTAACGCGGGTTCAACGTACGTCGTCGTTGCCGGTGAACGCGTTGAATGCCTGATGCGTACTCAAGAAGATGCGCTTACGCATGCGCCTGCCAAGTGCGCTAGATTGCAACTTGTCGAGCACCGGGCCTTTCACCTCGGCGAACTGTAAGCTTATACCCCGCGCTGACAGACTGGTGTCGAGCTCGGTCAGCATCTGCAATGCTGTGGTGTCCAGCTGATTCACAGCAGACATAATCAGCAGCACGCAGCGTGTCTGCGGCTGTTCTTGAACTAGTCGCTCGATATTTGTTTCGACGATTTGGGCGTTGGCGAAGTACAGGCTCTCATCAACGCGTAGCGCAATCAGACCGGGACGGGTCTCCACCGCGTGACGATCAATGTTTCGGAAGTGCTCAGTATTGGGTACCCGACCCACCACGGCCATATGCGGGTGACTGCTGCGCCAGACTAGCACCGCCAGCGATAGGGCAACGCCCAGCAATATGCCTTCTTCCACGCCAAGCGAGAGCACACCGGCGAAAGTGAGCAGCATCGCGACTGCATCGGCTTTGTCGTACGCCAGGTGTCGATCACGCTCTTGAAGTCCACCAGCGTCAGCACCGCGACAATGATGGTGGCTGCCAGCACGGCGTGGGGCAAGTAATAAAACCAACCCGTCAGTGCAACCACAACGATGCTCATGATGATTGCAGACACAATCCCCGCGCCGGGTGAGTGCGCACCAGCATCGTGATTCACCACCGAGCGCGCGAAACCACCCGTCACCGGGAAACCACCAGAGATGGCGCTCGCAACATTGGCGGCACCGATACCGATCAGCTCTTTATTCGGCGAGATTCGCTCGCCGCGCTTCAAGGCCAGCGATTGCGCGACCGAGACACTCTCGACAAAGCCGACCAGCGATATCAGTAGCGCCGGCAGGGCGAGCGCATGCAGCATGCTGATTTGCACATACGGCAGCGTGAGCGCAGGCAGACCCGATGGCACCGCGCCGACAATCGACACGTGCGCAGTCTGATCAATCTGATTCATCGCGCTGTAGCTGGTTGCCACGATCACCACCAGCATCGGCGTCAGACGGCTCACCATAGCGCTGCGACGTTGGCTGATACCGAGTGTGTTCAGCATCTGCGGAACGCCGGTGCGCGCGACCACCAGCAATACGATTGCGCCGATACCCATGGTTGCTGCGACCGGATTCACACTCTGCAACGCAGACGGCAGCGCAGCCAGCATACTCAGCGCGCTACCACCTGGTAGCGGAATACCGAGCAGGTACTTGAGTTGTCCGAGCGTGATCAAGATCGCGGTACCCGAGATGAAGCCGCTGATCACCGAATGACTCAGGAAGTAAGCGAGAAAACCAAGCCGTAACAGCCCGGCTGCAGCGAGTATTACGCCCGACATCAGCGCAAGCATCATCGCCAGCGTGATGTACTCAGCGCTACCAGGAGCCGCCAGTGGTGCTAGAGCGCTGGCCGTCATCAGCGAAACTATGGCGACCGGGCCGACCGCCAGCGCCATGCTGCTGCCAAACAGCGCATATGCCAACAGCGGCAGCACGCTGGCGTACAAGCCTGCTTGCGGCGGTAGACCAGCCAGTAGCGCGTAGGCGAGGCTTTGCGGGATCAGCATCACGCTAACGATCAAACCGGCGGCAAGATCACCACCCATCCAGTCGCGGCGATACCGTCTGACCCATTCAGGCATCCAGGAGTGAGCTTTCATGCAGTCGGCCGTTGTCTTTGCTTGGGCGGAGTGAATTGATTCGGGCCGTATCCTGCCGGCGCAGGTATGGTGCGCGGCGATCTGTGTTTCGAGGCTAAGGGGTTAGAGGTTTAAGGTCTAGCAATGGCAACCATTCTATTGACGAATAATTTATCTGTCAATATAATGTTCTTAGGTTAATTGATCTGGAGAGAGCTGTGAGCGTCGCGACCCATCAGCCCCAGGTGCACGGCATTTTCGATTCCGCCACCTGGACCGTGACCTACGTGGTGTACGGGCAGGACGGGTCGCCCTGCGCGATCATCGATTCGGTGTTGGATTATGACCCCAAGTCAGGCCGAACCCGCACCGACTCTGCGGACAATGTGATCGCCTTCGTGAATGAAAAGCGCTTGCAGGTGGCATGGATACTGGAGACCCATGCGCACGCGGATCACATCAGTGCCGCGCCTTACTTGCGCCAACAATTGGGCGGCAAGATTGCAATAGGCGACCACATCACCACCGTACAGCGCGTGTTCAAAGGCATTTTCAATCTCGAACCCGAGTTCGCGACCGATGGGTCGCAATTCGATCAGTTGCTCAAGGACGGCGAAACTTTTGCAATCGGGTCTTTGCAAGGCGAGGTGCTGTACGTGCCTGGTCATACCCCCGCTTGCGTGGCTTATCAGATCGGTGATGCGGTATTTGTGGGTGACACGATGTTCATGCCCGACGTGGGCACTGCGCGTTGCGATTTTCCCGGTGGTGATGCACGAACGCTATACCGCTCGGTAAAAAAGTTACTCAGCTTGCCGCCGCAAACCCGGCTCTTCATGTGCCACGACTACCCGCCCTCTGATCGTCCGATCCAATTCGAGTCCACGGTCGCCGAGCAGCGCCAGTCAAATATTCATGTTCATGATGGCATCAGCGAAGATCAGTTCGTTGAGATGCGCACCAAGCGCGATGCCACGCTCGACATGCCGGTGCTGATATTGCCGTCAGTGCAGGTCAACACTCGCGCTGGTGAGATGCCGCCGAAAGATGCGAATGGCATCAGTTATTTACGCATTCCAGTCGACGCGCTGTAAACGCTTTTGTCTTACTCTCGCTTCTTGTTTTCGACAATTTGGCGAAAAAAATCCCGCGCAACTACGCGGGATTTTTCATTGGGCGAGCTACGATTTAACGTACTGCTGTTTACAGGCCGGCGTTTTGTTGCGCCACCATCATGTACAGCATGGGAATCGACAGCATGGTGTTAAAGCGTGAGGTCAGCATCGCCATGCGCGCTGCCTTGGCTTTTTCATCGGCTTCAACAGTAACAATGCCGAGCGCTTTTTTCTGGTTGGGCCAGATGATGAACCAGACATTGAACGCCATTAGCAGCGCCAGCCACATGCCGATACCGATCGCGTGGAAAGGTATCTGCAGACCGAGTGCGGCTGCGAGGTAGCCATTCATCCATGCCAGCAGCACGCCGGTGACCACGGTCGCAAGCGCGGCGTAACGGAACCAGAACAGCGCAGTGGGTGCGATCACTTTGCCGATGGCGGGCTTTTGCTCGTCAGGGATTTTTGGCATTGAGGGAATCTGCACGAAATTGAAGTACCACAGCAGACCGATCCACATCACACCGGACACCACGTGCAGCCAGCGCATGAAGAATGCGCCCCATGCATGGCCCATGACAGGGCCGGCGCCTGAGACATTGCTGGCAATCAGCACCAGCAAAAACAAAATAACGACCCCGGCGATCACGGTGCGGCCGAGCGATTGAAGAATAGGTGCCATGACTCCTCCTGAGGGTTGAGTGCGTGTCTTATTGTGAGGGAAATTGTTGACCCAGGCGCCGCATTACGTTGCGCCTTTGTCAGGCCGCGCGAAGTATAGCGGAAGCAGCATTATTGTTGGCTGAACTTGGCAATCTTGATCTGTGCCTGGCCCTTGGCCAGCCGCAGCTCAATCGATTCATGTTGGGCCAGGTCGGCGGTGTCGCGCAGGATGCGGCCTTCGGCATCTTGGACGATGGCGTAGCCGCGCTCTAGCGTGCGTTGTGGTGCCAGCAGCTCGAGTTGCGCCCGCAAACTTTCGCGACGGTGCGCGGCGGTGGCGCGTATCTTGGCAAAGCCGGTGCTGATTTGCCGGGACCGCGCCGCTAGCTGTGCGCGCAGCAGGACGGTGTTGGGCAGGCCATGCCAAAGCTGTCGGCTGCGCTCGGTGAGCGTGAATCTGAGCTGTGCCAACGGTGCTTTGCCGGCATGGCGCAGTCGCGTTTGCAGCGCCGCTAGCCTAAGCTCGTGCTGCCTCACTGCCGCGGTTGGACTTTGTAATCGTCGTGACAGCCAGTCCAGTGACTGGGTGCGGTCGTCAAGGTGCCGGCGCAGCGCAGTCTGAAGGCCGTACCCCAATTCGGCAAGGTGCTCCAGCCAGTCCTGATGCGCGGTGGCGGCCAGCTCGGCGGCCGCTGTGGGGGTCGGTGCGCGCAGATCGGCGACAAAGTCGGCGATAGTGACGTCCGTCTCATGCCCAACACCCGATATGACCGGTATCTTGCAAGCCGCGATCGCGCGCGCGACTCGCTCATCATTAAATGACCACAGATCCTCCAGGCTGCCGCCGCCACGCGCGACGATCAGCAGATCACACTCGGCGCGCGACGAGGCGGTGTTAATGGCGTGCGCAATCTGCTCAGCAGAGCCTGTACCCTGCACCAGTGTCGGGTAAACAATCAGCTGAATATGTGGCGCGCGGCGCCGGAATGCGCTGATCAGGTCGCGCAGGGCTGCTGCTTGCGGACTGGTGACAACCCCGATAACTCTGGGAAATTCTGGAAGTGAGCGCTTGCGGAAGGGGTCAAACAAGCCCTCGGATTCGAGCTTTGCTTTTAGCTTAAGGAAGGCTTCGTACAGATTGCCGACGCCCGCTTTGCGCATGACTTCGACATTCAGTTGAAAGTCGCCGCGCGCGGCGTACAGCCCGACGGTCGCTCGCACCTCAACCTTGTCGCCCTCGCGTGGATTGAAATCCACATACTGCGCCCGTCCGCGAAACATCACTGCGCGCACTTGGGCGTTAGCGTCTTTCAGCGTGAAGTACCAATGCCCCGAGGCAGCGCGCGTGACATTGGAGAGCTCGCCGCTGACCCAAGCCAGCGCAAAACTGCGCTCCAGTAGCCGCGCGACGGCCTGGTTCAATTGCGTGACAGTGAGTATTTCCCCACCGGAATTGTCAGACATCAAGCGGTTTCCTCCAGTAAAGTCCCTAATGCGCCTAGGCTTTCCACAATTTTTCCTTTCCGGTTGCTCGGGCCCGTCCGTCTGTGCGGGCTGCGCTAGCACAATGCTAAGTCATTGATTTATTGAGATAAAGTAGCAATCGCCGGTTCCGAAGGCAGTCCGGAAAAGTGTTGGAAATCAAGCACTTCGGGCATGTGCAGGCAGGTTTCCCACAAAGTTGTCCACAAGATCCGTGGAAAACTGCACGCGCTAACGACACCGGCTGGGTGATGCATATCAAACTACCAACATCCTCGTCGCTCGCCTTGCCCACTGAAAGTGAAGCAGATACAGTCGCACGCTGCCTTTCTTGAACTCGGAGTTGGTCACTTGTTCTCGCTCATACAGGCCGCTGGCTGGCCGATTTGGTTTTTACTCGCCGCGTCGGTGGTCGCGGTCACCGTTATCGTCGAGAGAATACTTTACCTGCGTAGCGCACGCGTGCTGCCAACGGGTTTGTTGAATGAGGTGATATCAGCGGCACGCGCCGGCCCGGTCAGCGCTGCGCATATTGACCAACTCGAGCGGCACTCGCCGCTGGGCGCGGTGCTGGCGGCCGCGCTCCGGACGTCGGATGCGCCGCGCGAGCACATGCTGCAAGCGGTTGAGGACGCTGGTCGCGCAGCGAGTCTTCAACTGGAGCGTTATCTCACCGCCTTGGGCACGGTCGCCACGCTGGCGCCGTTAATGGGTTTGTTCGGCACCGTGGTTGGCATGATCGAATTATTCGGCGCGCAGGATGTCGCAGGCGCTGATCCGCTGAAGGTGGCGCACGGCATCTCGGTGGCGCTGTACAACACCGCATTCGGATTGGCAGTGGCGATGCCAGCGCTCTTGTTTCATCGGCATTTTCAGGCCCTGATCGATCGTTTGCTGCTGCAAATGGAGCAACAAGCGATGCAACTGGTCAATGCCCTGACCGAACCACACGACGCATGAAGTTTCGTAAGTCAGCGCGTCGCGATGCCCCTGAGGTGAACCTGATTGCGTTCATCGATGTGCTGCTGGTGATTCTGATTTTTCTGATGGTGAGCACGACCTTCAGCAAATTCAGCGCATTAAAGCTGAGCCTGCCTACGGCAAGCACGCATCCGGAACAGAACCAACCCAAAACCGTATCGGTGGCGATAGACGCAAGCGGCGGCGTAAGCGTGGATAGTCGTCGTCTGGGGCTGGCCGACCCCAAGGCGCTGGCTGCGGCGCTCAGACAGATCGCCGGTACCGATACCGACAGCGTGGTCGAGATACACGCCGATGCAATGGCGACCCACCAGTCGGTTGTCAATGTGATGGAAGCTGCGCGTTTGGCGGGACTGCAGCGGCTTAGCTTCGCTACCAGGAATCCGCCGCGATGAGTTTGCGCGCCAGTCTGGAGTCTTCAGTTATGCAGATCTGGCAGCGCCGCAGTTGGCGCGCGTGCCTGCTATTGCCTCTCGCGTGGCTGTATGGCGCTTTGCTGTTGATGCGCCGATTACTGTACGGACTTGGCTGGTTAAGAATTACCCATTTACCTGTGCCGGTGATCGTGGTCGGAAATATTTTTGTGGGCGGCACCGGCAAGACGCCGATGGTGATCTGGCTGGTTGAGCAATTACGCCAGCGCGGTTGGCGTCCTGGCGTGATTGCGCGTGGCTATCGCGCCGATCTCGATCAAGTAGCTCAGGTACTTGCTAGTAGCGATGCCTCGGTAGTAGGCGACGAACCTTTACTGATCAAGCAGCGAACAGATGCGCCGGTCTGGGTCGGCCGCAGCAGAGTGGCTTCCGCCGCGCAGATGCTACATGAGCATCCCGAGGTTGATGTCGTGATTTCAGACGATGGTTTGCAGCACTATGCACTCGCCCGCACGATCGAGATTCAGCTGTCTGATGCGCGCGGTCATGGCAACGGCTGGTTGTTGCCGGCAGGGCCCTTGCGTGAGCCAGCCTCACGTCGCGCAGATTTTTTTGTGGTGAACCGGTCGGCTCCCTCGGAACAGCCAGCAGCGCTTGCAGTACCTACAGGATCTGAAGTATCTGCAGCACCTGAAGTACCTGCAGTTTCTGCCGAGCCTTTCAGGTCTGTTTATCAGATGCGGCTGCACGCTGAATTCGCCGAACAATTTGTGCAGCGCTCGCAACGGCAGGCACTGTCATCACTACCGCATAACCGGCGCATTATTGCAGCTGCCGGCATTGGTCACCCTCAGCGTTTCTTTGACATGTTGAACAGCTACGGCGTTGTGCTCGCTGACACCATCGCATTGCCCGATCACTATGATTACCGTAGCAATCCGTTTCGGCATGTTCGCGCCGACATGATCCTGATCACAGAAAAGGATGCAGTAAAATGCGGCGGCACACACGAACTCGCAAGCGATGCGCGTCTGTGGGTCGTGCCGGTAGTGGTGGCGATCGATCAGCCGCTGCTCGACAACATCGTGGAGAAATTGCGTGGACCCTCGACTGCTTGATATTTTGGTCTGTCCGCTCTGCAAGGGCCCGTTGAAGTACGACAAAGAGGCGCAAGAGTTGCTCTGCAACGGTGATCGTCTTGCGTACCCGATTCGTGATGGTATTCCCATCATGTGGGCTGACGAAGCGCGCGATCTGAACGCGCCTACCGCACAAGAAAAATAAAGAAACTGTCCGGATGTCTTTTGTCGTCATCATCCCGGCGCGCATGGCATCGACGCGTCTTCCTGATAAGCCGCTGGCCGACATAGCCGGTAAGCCGATGGTCGTGCGGGTTGCCGAGCGCGCGGCATTATCAAGCGCCGTGCAGGTGATTGTCGCGACCGATGATGCGCGCGTCGTAGCAGCGTGCCAGCAGGCCAATGTAGATGTTCGCATGACGCGTACTGATCATCCGTCTGGCACGGATCGAATCGCCGAGATTGCGTCGGCCTTGCCGTTACCTGATGATGCAGTTGTGGTGAATGTGCAGGGTGACGAGCCGTTGATTGATCCTGATCTTATTAATGCATGCGCCGCGCGTATCAGTGCAACGACACCGATGGCAACTGCTGCGCATCCCATTCACTCTATCGACGATGTGTTTAATCCGAACGTGGTCAAGGTTGTGCTGGATGCGCATGGAGACGCCTTGCTGTTTTCGCGCGCGCCGCTGCCATGGCACCGCGACGGCTTTGCGCACGACCGGCAAACGATGCCGATCGATTACATCCCGCTTAGACATATCGGCATCTACGCCTACCGACGTGATTTTTTATTGAGTTACCCGAAGCTATCAGCGTCACCCTTGGAAACAATAGAGGCGCTCGAGCAATTGCGTGTGCTCTGGCACGGTCACCGAATTGCTGTTCATTGCACTGATCAAGCGCCGGCGGCGGGTGTTGATACTGCTGAGGATCTCGCGCGCGTGCGACAATTTTTTGCCGTTTGAGCAAGTTCACGCATTCTTTCAGCAAAAGCGTGTGCTGCATTCTGTGGTAAGTTTCGGGCAACCTCAATCTCTGACAATAATGCCGGGCAGTTTTATTTAAAGCGCCGAAGGCATAAACGACCAAGGACTCACCATGCGGCTCATCCTGTTGGGACCTCCGGGTGCCGGTAAAGGCACGCAGGCTGCCTACATCAAAGAGAAATTCAATATTCCGCAAATCTCTACCGGCGACATGCTGCGCGCTGCCGTAAAAGAAGGCTCGGCGCTTGGTCTGGCGGCAAAAAAAGTGATGGATGCCGGCGGCTTGGTGTCCGACGACATCATCATTGGTTTAGTTAAAGATCGGCTCACGCATTCGGATTGCGGTAACGGTTACCTGTTTGACGGTTTTCCGCGCACGATCCCGCAAGCCGAAGCAATGAAAGACGCCGGCGTCGCGATTGATTACGTGCTTGAAATCGATGTGCCCGACGAAGCAATTGTCGAACGAATGAGCGGCCGTCGTGTGCACACCGCATCTGGCCGAACTTACCATGTCAAATTCAACCCGCCTAAAGTCGCCGGAAAAGATGATGTGACTGGCGAAGACTTAATTCAGCGTGACGATGACCGTGAAGAGACTGTTAAAAAAAGACTCGCGGTCTATCATGATCAGACAGTACAGCTGGTCGGCTACTACAACGACTGGGCGGCATCGGGTCAGCCCGGCGCGCCAGGCTACCGCAAGATCTCCGGCGTGGGTGCCGTCGAAGAAATTCGCGACCGCGCGTTTACGGCATTGTCAGCATGAGGCATTAAATCGTAGCGGACCAGGGGTCCGCTTTTTATTTGTTCGTGCGTGATCTTGAGATTCCAGCGCAAAGCGGGTCGGGGCAGGCGCGAATGCTTGAGCAGCAGCAGGCGTTTGTGTGTGAACAAAAATCTTGGAGTTGTAGTGCTAAAGCCGGCCGACTGAGCCGTCACAGTAGTTTTAATGATTGACATGTAATTCTGGAGGAGACGTATGGCATCAACAGGCTTGTGGCTTGCCGTGGTGTGCGGCTTTATCGCCGTCATTTACGGTTTGATTTCCCGTAGCTGGATTCTGAGCCAGGATCCCGGCAACGCACGCATGCAAGAGATTGCTGCGGCGATTGAGGCGGGCGCGGCGGCTTACCTCGCGCGACAGTACCGCACCATTGCGATGGTCGGTGTGGTGCTCGCGGTATTGATCGGCATCTTCCTTGACGGTCCAACCGCCGCCGGTTTCGTGTTGGGTGCGGTGCTCTCGGGAGCGTGCGGCTTCATCGGCATGAATGTCTCGGTGCGCGCTAACGTGCGTACCGCGCAAGCAGCGACACAAGGTATCGGCCCGGCGCTCGACGTGGCCTTCCGTGGCGGTGCGATTACCGGCATGCTGGTCGTCGGCTTGGGCTTGCTGGGTGTGTCGATTTTCTTCTGGCTGATAGGCGGTCTTGAGCACGCTGACCCGGCGACCTTGAAGCCCTTGCTTGGGTTTGCTTTTGGCTCATCCTTGATCTCGATTTTCGCGCGACTGGGTGGCGGCATCTTCACCAAAGGCGCGGACGTTGGCGCTGACTTGGTGGGCAAAGTTGAGGCAGGTATTCCGGAAGACGATCCGCGTAACCCTGCGGTGATTGCCGATAACGTGGGTGACAACGTGGGCGATTGCGCTGGTATGGCCGCTGACTTGTTCGAGACCTACGCCGTGACGCTGATCGCTACCATGGCGCTGGGCGCGCTGATGGCGGTATCGGCCAAAACAGAGGCGGTGATTTATCCGTTGATTTTGGGTGGTGTGTCGATCATTGCTTCGATCATTGGGGTGATGTTCGTGAAAGCCAGCCCGGGCATGAAGAATGTTATGCCGGCGTTGTACCGTGGTCTGATCGTATCGGGCGTGTTATCACTGATCGCGTTCTACTTCGTGACCACTGCGCTGTTCCCCGAGCCGATGGCGCTGGTGGAAGAACGCACCGCTTCGGCGATGGCCTTGTTCGGTTCGTGTATTGTCGGCTTGGTGCTCACTGCGGCGATGGTCTGGATTACCGAGTACTACACCGGTACGGATTTTCATCCGGTGAAGCATATCGCGCAGGCATCGACGACGGGCCACGCAACCAACATCATCGCTGGTATTGGTATCTCGATGAAGTCCACCGCATGGCCGGTGCTATTTGTCTGCGCCGGTATCGTGGTGTCTTACGGGCTAGCGGGCTTGTATGGCATTGCGGTCGCTGCGACAGCCATGCTGTCGATGGCCGGCATTATCGTGGCGCTGGATGCGTATGGCCCAATCACCGATAACGCAGGTGGCATTGCCGAGATGTCGGATCTGCCGGCCAGTGTGCGTGACATTACCGATCCATTGGACGCCGTCGGCAATACCACCAAGGCGGTGACCAAAGGCTATGCGATCGGTTCTGCCGGTTTGGCCGCGCTGGTCTTGTTTGCTGATTACACGCATGCGCTGCATGATCGTGGCATCAACGTGAACTTCGACCTGTCTGATCCAATGATCATCATCGGCTTGTTCATTGGTGGCTTGATTCCCTACCTGTTCGGTGCCATGGCGATGGAAGCTGTCGGTCGTGCAGCGAGCTCGGTGGTGGAAGAGGTGCGTCGCCAGTTCCGCGATATCCCGGGCATCATGGAAGGCACCGGCAAGCCCGAGTACGGCAAGGCGGTTGACATGCTGACCGTAGCTGCGATCAAAGAAATGATGGTGCCGTCGCTATTGCCTGTAGTGGTGCCGATCGTCGTCGGCGTGGTACTCGGACCGAAGGCGCTGGGTGGTTTGCTGATGGGCACGATTGTGACCGGCCTGTTCGTGGCGATCTCGATGTGTACCGGTGGTGGTGCATGGGATAACGCCAAGAAGTACATCGAAGATGGCTTCCACGGCGGTAAAGGTAGCGAGGCGCACAAGGCAGCAGTCACCGGTGACACAGTGGGTGATCCGTACAAGGATACTGCCGGCCCTGCAGTCAACCCGCTGATCAAGATCATCAACTTGGTCGCGCTGTTGATCGTCCCCTTGCTAGCGGCAAAGGGATTGATCGGCTGATTACGTTAGTCCGCACCGGGAAAGGCAGCTTCGGCTGCCTTTCTCATTAGTGGCGTTATCATTTGGCGCGACACGGACGCGGGTAGTGCTGACTGAATTTGCTTTAACAAAAACAGGAGTAGCTATGGATATCAACAACAATGTTTTCATCATCACCGGTGGCGCATCTGGCCTTGGCGCTGCATCAGCGCACATGATTGTCGCCAATGGCGGCAAGGTGTTACTGGCTGATGTACAAGTCGATGCAGGTGAAAAGCTGGCAGCTGAGCTGGGTGGCAAATTCGTGAAATGCGATGTCACCTCCGAAGCTGACGGCAACGCGGTAGTTGCCGCAGCACAGGCGATGGGTACAGTAGTCGGCTTGATCAACTGCGCCGGAGTGGCGCCGGCGGTGAAAACAGTGGGCAAAGACGGGCCCCATCCGCTCGAGGTATTCCAGCGCGTGGTGAATATCAACTTGGTGGGTACGTTCAACATGTCGCGGTTAGCCGCCGCCGCGATGTCGAACAATACGCCGAACGCCAATGGCGAGCGTGGCGTGATCATCCACACCGCCTCGGTCGCGGCTTATGATGGCCAGATCGGTCAGGTGGCCTATGGCTCCTCCAAAGCAGGTGTGGTGGGCTTGACCTTGCCAATGGCGCGTGACTTGTCGCGCAACGGTATTCGGGTCATGACGATCGCGCCGGGCATTTTCGAAACGCCGATGCTGCTTGGCATGCCGCAAGAGGTGCAAGATGCGCTCGGAAAAATGGTGCCGTTCCCACCGCGCTTGGGAAAGCCGGAAGAGTACGCGCAACTCGCCAAGACCATTTTTGAAAACTGCATGCTGAACGGCGAATCGATACGGCTCGACGGCGCTATTCGTATGCAGCCTAAATAACGCGCTGTCGCAAAGCGTTCATAGTAGCGGGCAGCGCTTCGCAAACCGCTTTCCTGCTGCTAACCTGAGGCGATGTCTTCGTCGCAAAAAACGGCACTGTTCCTGACAGGTGGCGGCGCTCGCGCTGCCTACCAAGTCGGTGTGTTGCAGGCAATTTACTCTCTGCTGAGCGAGGCCGGTTGGCCGGCCGGTAAAAATCCCTTCGATATTGTGTGCGGCACTTCCGCGGGTGCCATCAATGCCACCGCCTATGCCTGCCGTGCCGATGATGTTGAGCACAGCATCAGCCATTTACTGAATGTCTGGCGTAGCTTGCAGGTCGAGCAGGTGTATCGTGCCGATTCGATTGGCGTGATCCGGTCCGGCGCGCGCTGGTTGTCGTTGCTGTCATTCGGCTGGCTGCTGCGGCAGTGGCATGCCTCACCGCCAAACTCGCTGCTCGATAATTCTCCGCTGGTTGAGCTATTGCACAAGATGCTTGATCTGCCGCGGCTTGATGCGGCGCTAGCACAGGGGCATTTGCACGCACTCGCCGTATCCGCTTCTTCTTACACCGCAGGGCGCCACGTGGTGTTTTATCAATCTGCTGCCGAGATCCCACCATGGAGCCGGATTCAGCGCATGTCGGTGCCGCAGCAGATCGGCGTTGATCATTTGTTGGCGTCATCCTCGATACCGCTGATCTTTCCATCGATACCGCTGTATTGCGGGGATCGCTGCGAATATTTTGGTGATGGATCATTACGCGAGCTGGCGCCAGTATCACCGGCGGTTCATCTCGGCGCTGATCGCGTTCTTGTGATCGGCGCTGGCAATATCGGTAGCAGTGGCAGAAAATTTGACGAGTTCGCTGGTTATCCGAGCTTGGCGCAGATCGCCGGACATGCCATGTCGAGTATTTTTTTGGATGGGTTGTCAGTGGATCTCGAGCGAATGGCGCGCATCAACCACACCCTCTCCTTGCTGACGCCGGCGCAACGCCAACAGACATCGCTTCGCCCGATCGAGATGCTCGCGATCACGCCGTCCAAGCCATTAGACTCGATCGCCAGCGAGCATATTGGCAGCTTGCCGCTGCCGATTCGTACGCTGTTATCCGCCATCGGTGCGACCGAAAGGCGGGGCGCAGCGCTGGCCTCCTACCTGCTGTTTGAATCAAGCGATACCCGCTGCTTGATCGAACTTGGACAGATCGATACCCTGCACCGGCGCGATGAGGTGCTGCGATTTTTTGGGGCAATCGAGCCCCGTTCTGAAGCTGTCAAGGTAATTCGCCAGGCTTGAGCGCTTGCCGGAGACCGATTCCCCCACACGCGGCGTTCGACAAACCACCGTGTTTTCGCAGAAAATAGCGTATTTTGGACTCAGAAGGCTAAATTAGTTATCACATTACGTAGTTTTCGTGATGCCATCTAGATTCAGGGGTTTTTCCGGCAACGAAGCGCAGGTATGATTTCGCATTGCCGGAAAACAATGCGCTTGATCCGCAAGGGTGAAAGAGGCTGTGGGTGGTTGGTCCAGTACGCGTCGGCGTTGTCATAAAAAGAACTTTCCGACGCGCTTTGTGTAGTCTTGATAGGATCGTGAATATTTACATGCTCAGCGCGCTGCCACAGCGCGACGAACAGCTATCGGAATCGGAGGCCGGCGAGGAATTGCTGCGCACCGTACCGGGCAACGTCGTGCAATCGATACGCGCATTTCGGGTGGTTGACCTGCAATCCGAGGCAGTTCGGCTTGCGCACCATTTTTTATACGCGAATTTGTCGCATGCGCTGACACGTCAGCAAGTGCTCGCGGTTGTCGCTGAATCTTTCCACATACCCAAATCCGCTGCCAAGAATTTTGACGCATTGCGAGACTGCCTGACTGAGCAGATTCATCGCGCGGGTCAGCAACCCGGCTTCTTGATTGTGCTTGATCAGTTGCCGCAGACTCAGAAATTCGACCGCGAGGCGCGCGAGAACTTACTCGATGTCTTCCGTGATGCGGCCGATTTTTGGGCAGAGCGTCTTGTGCCGTTTCGGGTTTTCTTTTCGTTCGACTGATCGTTTCGCTGACGCCGCAGCGCGCGTCATGATGAAGGCGTTATGTATCGCGAGCGTTGTGGCGTGAATCTCCACTGCTACAATTCGCCGCATGAAAAATATCGTGATCCTGATCTCGGGTCGCGGCAGCAACATGGAAGCCATTATCCGTGCTGCTGCTGCCGAGCAGTGGCCCGCTCGGATCGCGGCAGTCATTAGTCATCGTGCTGACGCCGCTGGATTAGCCACTGCAGCGCGTGCAGGCATCCCGATCGCTACGGTTGAACATCAACAATACCCTGATCGCGTGAGTTTTGATCGCGCACTCGCCGAGCAAATCGATATCTTTCAACCTGACCTGGTGGTGCTCGCGGGTTTTATGCGTATTCTCAGTGCTGGTTTTGTTGGACACTATCGCGGCAGTTTGCTCAATATCCACCCTTCGCTGTTACCGAGTTTTCCCGGTCTCTCCACACACCGGCGTGCGATCGAGGCGGGTGTGCATTTTCACGGGGCGACCGTTCACTTTGTCACCCAAGAATTAGACCATGGCCCTATCGTTGCGCAGGCAGTCGTACCCGTGCTTCACGACGACACAGAAGACACCTTGGCGGCCCGTGTGCTGATCGAGGAGCATCGCATCTATCCCGCTGCCGTCAGAGGCATCATCGAGGGTCGTATCCGGCTGGTGGGTGATCGGGTGCGTCATGATCAGCCGCTCGAGTCTGGGGCATGAGGCTCGCGCCTTGGGTCATCGGCGGTACCGAGCAGGCACTGCGAGAGATAATGCGTTTTGCCGGCCCGGCTGATGTAACGCTGTCGCGCTATTTCCGCGAGCACCCGAAGCTCGGCTCACGAGAACGAAGCGCAATTGCTGAAGCGGTGTACGGCTTTCTGCGTCATCGTTTGGTGCTGATGCATTTTTCAGAATCCGGCCACGGCCCGCAATTGCGCCGTATCGCCTTGCTGGCACTTGCCGAAAGCAGCGGCTTGGAGGCGCTCGGTGGTGTGGAAGAAAACGAGCGGCTTTGGCTGACGCACGTGCTCAGTATCGATAGAGCTACCCTCTCGCTTGCCTTACGCAGCAATTTTCCTGATTGGATTCGGAATCGCCTGATCGATCAATTTGGACAAGATCAGGCTGAGCAGTTGATGGCCGCGCTGAACCAACCGGCCAGCCTTGATGTGCGCATAAATACCATTCAGTCCTCGGCTGAGCAGGTTGAGTCGGCGCTGATGGAGGCCGGCATACAGTTTGAGCGGGCCCGCTACGCGCCCCACGCGCTGCGCTTGCTTGCAAAACCGGCGCTACAAAATTTACCGGTTTTCAAGCAAGGAGCGATCGAAGTACAAGACGAGGGCAGCCAGCTACTCGCCCACTTGCTGGGCGCGCGCCGTGGTGAGATGGTGGTCGATTTTTGTGCCGGTGCCGGCGGCAAGACGCTGGCGATCGGCGCCATGATGCGCAACACCGGCAGGCTGTATGCGTTTGACATCTCGGATAAGCGCCTGGCCAAGCTTAAGCCACGTCTCGCCCGTAGCGGTCTCTATAATGTGCACCCAGTGCTGCTCGCGCATGAGAATGATGCCAAGGTCAAGCGCCTGGCCGGTAAAGTTGATCGCGTGCTGGTTGATGCACCCTGCAGTGGATTCGGTACCCTGCGTCGTAACCCGGACATCAAATGGCGACAGCAGCCAGACGATGTCACCGAGCTGTGCGAGCGGCAGTCAAGCATACTCAACAGTGCAGCGCGATTACCCAAAGTCGGCGGACGACTGGTCTACGCCACATGCAGTTTGTTGATGGAAGAAAACCAGGCGATCATCGAGCGTTTTCTTTCGCAACAAGCGAATTACCGATTGATTCCTGCGCACGAGATTCTGCTCGAACAAAAAATCGCACTCGATACGGGCGACTACTTGCAGTTGCTACCGCATCGACATGGTACCGACGGTTTCTTTGCGGCGGTACTCGAGCGTTCATCATGACATCGAGCGTGCGATGCGCGCTGATGATCGCTATCGTTTTGGCTTGCGCCAAGCCCGCTGTGGCGCGCGAGCCAGCGCCGGTGTTAGTCGCTGCAGCATCGATCGAGGTGTATTTCACGCCTTGGGATGACGCCCAGGGAGCCCTGGTCGCGGCGATTGAGCAGGCACAGCAACAGGTACTAGTGCAGGCCTTCCTATTGACCAGCCGAACAATCGCCGCTAGCCTGATCCGCGCTTATCGTCGGGGCGTCGACGTCAGGGTGTTGGCCGATCAGCGACAGCACACGGAGTCGACCGGGTCGCAGCTAGATCGTTTGGCGCAAGCGGGTATTCCGGTATGGTTGGAGACGCGCTACCGAAGCGCGCACAACAAGATTATGCTCATCGATGTACAAACCTTGCGCTCAGTAGTGATTACCGGCAGCTATAACTACAGCCGAGGTGCGCAAAGCATGAATGCAGAAAATCTTTTGCTGATTCGCGGTAATGCTGCGTTGGCGAATCGTTTCGAAGCAAACTGGATGCGGCATCAGTCTGAGGCTACTTTAATGGAAATCCGATGAGCCCCGCACACAACCTGTG
Organism: Betaproteobacteria bacterium; assembly: GCA_016868055.1. Taxonomy (GTDB): domain Bacteria; phylum Pseudomonadota; class Gammaproteobacteria; order Burkholderiales; family Burkholderiaceae_D; genus Pernthalerella. The sequence continues at coordinate 38,851 of VGHX01000005.1, read as the reverse complement.
GTCGCAGCTGTTGGCGGATATTCACGACCCGAATTTGCAGTGGCAATTGATAGCGTTGGGCCTTTGCGTTGCGCTTGGCTGGTGGCTTTCGCGTGCGCTCTCTCAGCGGCTAACGGCGCACTCAGGTCTTGCCAGTATCTCTAAAGGTAGTGTGCAGCGCCTGCTGACGCCACTGCTGATTCCGTTGCTGATGCTGCTGGCGGCCAGAGTACTCTCGAGTACGCAAAGTGTTGGCTTGCTTCGGGTGGCGATTCCACTCACGCTGTCTTATCTGTTCATACGTACCGTGTTTTACCTGCTGCGCATCGCCTTTGCGCCGGATGGTCGTGTCAGCATAATTTTGCAGACCTTCGAGCAGGTGATCGCGGTGCTGATACTGGCCGCTGTTGCGCTCTATATCAGCGGGCTGTGGCCCGAGTTTGTTGATTATCTTGAGCAGACCAAACTCCCCATCGGTCGACATCGTGAGTCGCTACTGGTACTGATACAGGCGCTGATTTGGGTGGGTCTCACGCTTGTACTGGCGTTATGGGCTGCGGCGCTGCTGGAGCAGCGCCTAATGCAGCTCGATAGCGTGCATAGCTCATTGCGCGCAGTGCTGGCGCGTTTAGGGCGCGGTTTACTGATTCTGGTTGCGGTACTGATCAGCTTGTCACTGGTCGGCATTGATTTGACCGTGCTCTCGGTATTCGGCGGCGCTTTAGGCGTTGGTCTTGGCTTGGGTTTGCAAAAGCTGGTCAGCAGCTATGTGTCGGGTTTTGTGGTGCTGCTCGAGCGCAGCCTATCGATCGGCGATCTGGTCAGCGTCGAAAAATTTAGCGGACAGATCGTTCAGATTAACACCCGCTACACCGTGTTACGTGCTGGCGATGGCACCGAGGCGATTATTCCGAACGAGATGCTGGTGTCACAGCCGGTGCAAAACTTCAGCCTGAGTGACCGTCACACGCGCATCAGCAGTTGCTTCAAAGTGGCTCACGGCACGGATGTGCCGCGCTTGTTAACCGCAATCCCCCAGGCACTTGCCAAGTTGCCTGGCGTGCTGGAGAAGCCCTCACCAAGTGCGCTGTTGCAAGGCATGGGCCCGGAGGGTTTGGAGATTGAGGCATCAGTTTGGATTGATGATCCTGTCAAACTCAAGGGCAGCACTCAGTCCGCGATGAACCTCACGCTACTGAAGTTGCTTAATGAGCAAAATGTGAGCTTGTCGTCGGTGTTGCCAACTGCAAGCTAGCTCAGGCCGTAATCCTTTGATTTAAAATGGTTTATTGGATTGCATGGCTGAAATTTCGGGCTTTCTCCCGGAAAACCACGTAAAATGCGGGCATGTGCGGGAGTGTCGTAGGACAACCCGTTCGCAGATTGTATGGAGAAAAAATGACTCAATATTCCGGCTTGGATCTGGTTTTGGATTTCCTGCTCAACGGCATCACCCACGCAAGCGGTTGGCAGATTCTGCTGTTCACGCTTGCAGTGACGCACATCACGATCGCCGGCGTCACTATTTTTCTGCATCGCTGTCAGGCTCACCGTGCGCTTGATTTACACCCGATTCCGAGTCACTTTTTCCGGTTCTGGTTGTGGATGACCACGGGCATGGTGACCAAGGAGTGGGCAGCGATTCACCGTAAGCACCACGCCAAGTGCGAGTCCACCGAAGACCCGCACAGCCCCGTCACGCGCGGTATCGAGACCGTTGTGTTCGAGGGCGCCGAGTTGTACCGGATCGAAGCAAAAAACCGTGAAACCATTGAAAAGTATGGTCACGGTACGCCGGACGATTGGATCGAGCGCAATGTGTACACCAAGCACTCTGCATTGGGCGTGTCGCTCATGCTGATTGTGAATGTGATGTTGTTTGGCGTGCTGGGCTTAACAGTCTGGGCGATCCAGATGGCTTGGATTCCGGTGACTGCTGCGGGCATCATCAACGGTATTGGCCACTACTGGGGCTACCGAAACTTCGATTGCAAAGATGCCTCCACGAATATTCTTCCGATCGGCATCATCATCGGTGGTGAAGAATTGCATAACAACCATCACACCTTTGGCACCTCGGCCAAGTTGTCGGCCAAGTGGTACGAGTTCGACATCGGTTGGCTGTACATTTCCATCCTCGCATTTTTAGGATTGGCGAAGGTGAAGAAAGTCGCGCCTGAGCCCAAGTTTGATCGCAGTAAATTAGTCGCCGATCTGGATACGCTGCACGCGGTGGTGGCTAACCGCTACGATGTCATGGCGAAGTACGCGCGCTCTTTGCGTAGCGCCTGGCGTGATGAAGTCGATCAGATTCGCGCCAGCTCCACTTTGGGCGCGGGGTTCTTGAAGTCGTCCAAGAAGCTGCTGCAGCGCGAGCCCGCCAGCCTCGAAACTAGCCAAAAGCAGCAGTTATCAGAGCTGTTTGAACACAGCACTGCGCTCAAGACCATGCACGAGATGCGTGTTGAGTTGAGTGCGATTTGGGAGCGCTCGCATTTCACCAGTGATCAGTTACTGCAGCAGTTGCGTGATTGGTGCGCGCGTGCCGAGGCTTCGGGCATACGTTCGCTGCGAGAATTCTCTCTGCGCCTGCGTACTTACGCTTAACGCCAAGTTGCAAGCGCCAGGATGGGTTTGCTTCGAACGAGGCTGCAGTAACGATAAGCGCCCAGGTCGTCATAACAAAAAACCCGCTCTCGTGAGCGGGTTTTTGTTGGGCAGTTTTCTACGCGACGATTACTTGATTTTTGTTTCCTTGTACTCGACATGCTTGCGTGCCTTCGGATCGAACTTCGTGATCGTCATTTTTTCAGGCATGGTGCGCTTGTTCTTGGTGGTGGTGTAAAAGTGACCGGTACCTGCGGTCGACTCGAGCTTGATTTTTTCGCGGCCTTTGCTGGTTGCCATGATGTCTTTTCCTGTTCCTTGAAGTGATTAGACCTTGGCACCGCGTGCGCGCATATCAGCGAGCACGGCCTCAATCCCGAGTTTGTCAATAATGCGCAAGCCGGCATTCGATACACGCAGGCGGACCCAGCGGTTTTCCGACTCGACCCAAAAGCGGCGGTTCTGCAAGTTGGGCAGGAAGCGACGCTTGGTCTTGTTGTTGGCGTGGGAAACATTGTTGCCGCTCATCGGCTTTTTCCCGGTTACTTCGCATTCACGTGCCACAGCAAACTCCTTGTAAATTTCCGACATTTGGAAGAGGGCGGAGTATACTGAAAAAAATGCATATATTCAAGCACTTGCGAGAAAAAATTGTAAACTCAGTACTTTAAAATAATTTAACAATTTTTCCTGCAGTGGCCTTGTTTTTGGCGCCTCAGCACAGCCCGTTGGCGCGGAAAGACCAGATTTGTTCTGGCGTGACGATCAGATGGTCGAGCAAGCTGACCTCGATGCAGCGCATCGCCTCTGCTAGCTTCTTGGTCAGGGTCTTGTCCAATTCACTCGGCTCGGCGCGACCGCTAGGATGGTTGTGCGCGAATACGACGCCGGCGGCATCGTGCTTGAGCGCGGTACGTACGATCTCTCTTGGGTAAACCGCCACCCGTTGCAGCGCGCCGCTGCCAAAATCTTCCACTGCAAGCAGGCGGTGCTGCACATCGGTGAACAAGCCAATAAAGCGCTCGTTCAGTTGTGTGTTGAAACGATGTCGCAGATACATTGATACATGATCGACCGAGTCCAGCACCGGCTGCTGCATCAATAGACCGGTCAGCGCGCGCTGCTGCAGCGCGTTGATGGCTAACAGCATGGCTTGCTTGGCGGCGCCAAGTCCGCGCACGGCATCAAGGTCTTGCGCCGATGCGGCGAATAGCTGTTGGAGCGAGCCAAAGCGATCGATCAGCGATTGTCCGAGCTCGACCGCGCTGACGCCAGTAACGCCTGTGCGCAATAGCACCGCAAGTAACTCGGCATCGGTCAGAGCGCTCGCGCCATGGGTGAGGAGCCGCTCGCGCGGGCGAAGCTGATGAGGCATGTCGGTTATGCGCATGGCAAAGATCTTATCGGGTGGCGAGTTCAGCCCTGCATGCTAGCGTGCAGACCGAGTCAATGCGTACAGAACGTACAACGGACACTGGCTTACAATAGGAAAATCGCAAAAATTAAGCAGCCTGATGTTGAATTCGCCACATCCCGTTGTGACCGAGGGGGCTTTCCTGACGCTGCATTACCGCGTTAGCGCTGATGATGGGCGCGATATCGTGAGCACGTTCGGTGATACGCCGGCAACGCTGCAGTTGGGCGTTGGACAGTTGTCGCCGGAGCTGGAGGCAAAGCTGATTGGGTTACCAGAGGGCGCGCAACAGGTGTTCGAGCTGCCAGCAGGCACCGCATTTGGTCAGCGGAGCCCTGAGCTGATTCAGCGCGTATCACTCGCGACACTGCGTCAGCACTCGCCAGATCAGTTCGAGTATACCGTTGGTGATCTGGTCGATTTCTCTGCACCGGGTGGCGGGCGCTTCGCTGGTGTTTTAATGGCGCTGGATGATCAAGATGCGACGTTCGACTTTAATCATCCGCTCGCTGGGCGGTCGGTGCGATTTGAAGTCAGCATTATCGGGATTTTGTAGAGGAGTCGACGGTGGAACAGGCCAAACAAATTTTACTAGCGCAGCCGCGCGGCTTTTGCGCCGGCGTAGATCGGGCGATTGAGATCGTTGAGCGGGCGATCGCGCAATTTGGCGCGCCGATTTATGTTCGGCACGAGATTGTGCATAACCGCTACGTGGTAGACGAGTTAAGTGCCAAGGGCGCAATCTTTGTGGAGGACTTGGCCGAGGTACCACCCGGTAGTCATCTGGTGTTCTCAGCGCATGGTGTTTCGCGCGCTGTTAAAAGCGAAGCAGAGCAGCGTGGCTTGAGTGTGTTCGATGCGACCTGCCCACTGGTGACCAAGGTCCATGTTGAAGTCGCCAAGATGCGCGCCGAGGGTATGGAAATCGTGATGATCGGTCACCACGGGCATCCGGAGGTTGAGGGTACGATGGGTCAGTCGGATGACGGTATGTATCTGATTGAGACCATCGAAGATATTGCGCAGCTGAATGTACGTAACCCCGATCGTCTTGCCTACGTGACCCAAACCACATTATCGGTCGACGACACCGCCGATATTATCGACGCGCTCAAGCGCCGTTTTCCGCATGTTGCCGAGCCGAAGAAAGGCGATATCTGCTACGCCACCACCAACCGTCAGCAAGCAGTCAAATTCATGGCGCCGCAGGTTGATCTGTTAATCGTGGTCGGTAGTCCGAGCAGTTCCAACTCCAGTCGACTGCGTGAGGTGGCGCAGAAAAATGGTGTCGAGTCGCACATGGTTGATGACGCGACCCAGATTGATCCGGCCTGGGTCGAGGGCAAAAGCCGCATTGGTGTCACGGCGGGCGCCTCCGCGCCGGAGGTGTTGGTACAACAAGTCGTGACTCGTTTGCGCGCCTTGGGCGTGAATTCCGTGCGTGAGCTTGACGGCGTCCAGGAGAATGTCACCTTCCCATTGCCGAAAGGGCTGTCGGCACGCAGCGAGCAATCGTAGTCAGCATGGATACGCTGGTCCAGCAGCTGATTAATGGTTTGGTGCTGGGCAGCGTCTATGCCTTGATCGCGCTTGGTTACACCATGGTGTACGGTGTGCTGAACCTGATTAATTTTGCACACGGTGACGTGCTGATGATAGGCGCGCTGACCGGTTGGTCGATTCTGCAGTTGCTTCAGCACTGGGTACCCGAGTGGCCGGGGCTGCTCAAGCTGGCGATTGCGATTATTGGTGCGGTACCTGTCTGCATTATCGTGAGCCTTATTATCGAACGCATTGCGTATCGACGCCTGCGTAATGCGCCGCGGCTTGCGCCGTTGATTACGGCGATCGGCGTGTCGATCTTGCTGCAGACGATCGCGATGATGCTGTGGGGCCGTGATCCGCTACCGTTTCCGCAGGTGCTGCCGATGACGCCCTTCCATGTCGCGGGTGGCTTGATTACGCCGACACAAGTGATGCTGCTGCTGCTCGCGCTGCTGTCGATGGCTGCGCTCGCGCTGTTGGTAGAGCGAACACGCATCGGCCGTGCCATGCGCGCGGTAGCCGAGAATCCTCGCGTCGCTGCGCTGATGGGCGTAGATGCGAACCGCGTCATCATGCTGACCTTTGCCATAGGCGCGGGGTTGGCGGCGATCGCGGGTGTGATGTGGGCCGCCAACTACGCATCAGCGCAGTTCGCGATGGGATTCGTACCTGGCTTGAAAGCCTTTTCAGCGGCAGTGCTCGGCGGTATCGGCAATATTTACGGCGCGATGCTGGGAGGATTGCTGCTCGGACTCATTGAGAGCCTGGGCGCAGGGTATATCGGTGATATCACTGCCGGCGTTTTGGGTAGTCACTACCAGGATATTTTTGCTTTCATTGTGCTGATTCTGGTGCTGACGCTGCGACCCTCCGGCTTGATGGGCGAGCGCGTCGCTGATCGCTCCTGATCTGAATGGTATGAGCAACACGACCATCCTCTCATCGTCGCGCATACCGCTTTTTCTACTTGCAGCCGCGGTACTCTTATTTCCTTTATTGGCGGCGCCGTTCGGCAACGCGTGGGTCAGGATTGCTGATGTCGCGCTGCTGTACATCATGCTCGCGCTCGGCCTGAACGTTGTGGTTGGTTTTGCAGGCTTGCTCGATCTTGGTTATGTCGCTTTCTTTGCCATAGGTGCTTATCTCGCCGGCTTGTTATCGTCACCGCAACTGGCAGCGACTATCGAGTCTTTGCAAATTGATTTTCCTGTCGCAGGTGCATGGGTAACAGAGTGGGTTGGGCCGGTGATTGCGTCGCAGGGCGTCCATCTATCGGTGTGGCTGATTATTCCGCTGGCGGCGCTGGTGGCTGGCTTGGCCGGTGCCTTGCTTGGTGCGCCAACGCTCAAGCTGCGCGGCGATTATCTGGCGATTGTGACGCTCGGGTTCGGCGAAATTATTCGCATCTTCATGAATAATCTGAATGGCCCGATTAATATCACCAACGGCCCTCAGGGAATTAACCTGATCGATCCGGTTCGTATCGGTGGTGTTTCATTGGCGGGTGAGGCTGGGGTGGTTCAGCTTGGCAGTCTAAGTATTCCTTCCGTCAACGCTTATTACTATCTGTTTTTAATACTCGCCGTCGGTACCATTATTTTTTCGTATCGGTTGCAGCACTCACGTCTGGGCCGCGCCTGGATCGCTATCCGCGAAGATGAAATAGCAGCCAAGGCAATGGGCATAAATGTGCGCAACATGAAGTTGTTGGCGTTCGCTATGGGCGCTAGCTTCGGTGGCATTGCGGGTGCGATGTTTGGCGCGTTTCAGGGTTTCATTTCGCCAGAGTCTTTCAGTCTCACGGATTCAATTGCGATACTGGCGATGGTGGTGCTGGGTGGTATCGGCCATATCCCCGGCGTGGTGCTCGGTGCAGTGCTACTCGCCGCTTTACCTGAGCTGCTACGTCACACCGTAGAGCCAGTACAAATGGCGCTGCTCGGGCAGGTCTGGATCGACGCAGAGGTGTTGCGGCAACTGCTGTACGGATTAGCATTAGTGCTGATCATGCTAGCGCGACCCGCAGGCCTCTGGCCGGCGCCACGCGCAGAGCAGCAAGCGCATCGGGGGGCCGCGGCATGAGCGCACCCGTGTTGTCAGTGCATGGCGCAAGCAAGCGCTTCGGTGGCTTGCAGGCACTCGCCGATGTCAGCTTGTCGGTGCAGCACGGACATATTCACGGATTAATCGGCCCCAACGGCGCAGGCAAGACTACCTGTTTCAATGTCATTACAGGTTTGTATCAGCCTGATAGCGGAAGCTTTCGCTTGAATGGGGCTGACTACTCGCCATCGTCGCCGCATTTGGTAGCGCAAGCAGGAATTGCACGCACCTTTCAGAATTTACGTTTGTTCGGCGAAATGACCGCGCTGGAAAATGTCATGGTGGGGCGACATGTGCGAACGCGTCAGGGTGTGTTGGGCGCTGTATTGCGACACACTGCTGCGCGTGACGAAGAGCAGGCGATTGAGCAGAAGGCGCGGGACTTATTGGCGCTGGTCGGTATTGCGGGATTAGCGCAGCGAACAGCGCGCTATCTGTCGTATGGCGATCAACGCCGGGTCGAGATCGCGCGCGCACTCGCCACCGAGCCGCTGCTGCTGGCGCTGGACGAGCCCGCGGCTGGCATGAACGCCACCGAAAAAGCCAGCCTGACTGAGTTATTGCAGCAGATCCGCGCAAACGGTACAACGATTCTGCTGATTGAGCATGACGTCAAGATGGTTATGAGTCTGTGCGATCAGATCACTGTGCTGGACTACGGCAAAGTGATCGCAGAAGGAAGCGCCGAGCAGGTTCGGCGTCACCCCGATGTGATCGCAGCCTACTTGGGTCGTGAGGCCGCATGAGCACCGCGCCGCTGTTGCAGGTCAACGCATTATCGGTCGCGTTTGGTGGCATTCAGGCGGTGCGCGATGTCTCGCTCGAAATCGCCGAGGGTGAACTCGTGACGCTGATTGGCGCTAACGGCGCCGGTAAAACCACGACCCTGAAAGCGATTACGCGCACGCTGCTGGCATCGCGTTCGTCGGGATCGGTATGTTTTGCAGGACAAGACATCCAAACCCAGCAGGCGCATCAGCTGCCGTCGCGTGGGTTGGCGATGGTGCCGGAGGGGCGCGGTGTTTTTACCCGCATGAGCATCCGAGAAAATCTGCTGATGGGTGCCTACGGGCGCAATGATCTGGCTGATATTGAAACCGACATCGCGCGATGGTTTGATATTTTTCCACGGCTGAAGGAGCGCCAGTCGCAGTTGGCTGGCACCTTGTCGGGCGGCGAGCAGCAGATGCTGGCGATGGCACGGGCCCTGATGAGCCAGCCTCGCTTGCTGCTGCTCGATGAGCCATCGATGGGTCTGGCACCGATCATGGTAGAGCGAATCTTCGAGGTGGTGAGCACTGTAGCCCAGCAAGGCGTGACGATTTTATTGGTTGAGCAAAATGTGCAACAAGCGCTATCGATAGCGAGCCGTGGCTATGTCATGGAGAGCGGATGTATTACCTTGCACGACAGCGCTGCGCAGCTATTGCAGGATCCGCGCGTCAGAGAAGCCTACCTCGGTCATTGATGTCATCACCACCTTGCAGTGACACATGAAACTATTTAGTTACTTTCGTAGCTCGGCCTCTTACCGGGTCCGAATCGCGCTCAACTTGAAGGGCTTGTCTTATGAGACCGTTCCGGTTCACCTGCTCAAAGACGGCGGCGAGCAGTTTTTACCGGAATATCGTAAGCTGAATGCAGATGCGCTGGTGCCTTCGCTGCAGCTACCGGACGGCATGGTTCTAAACCAGTCGCTCGCCATCATGGAGTATCTGGAGGAGGCCCATCCAGCCCCAGCCTTGCTTCCGCCTCATGCTGATGATCGGGCATGGGTACGCAGTCTTGCGCTATCAATCGCTTGCGATATTCATCCGATCGATAATTTGCGTGTGCTGCGTTACCTGCAGCACGAGATGGGCGTGTCTGAGGATAACAAGAACCGTTGGTATCGGCATTGGGTCGAGCAAGGTCTCGCAAGTATCGAGCGTGTGCTGGCGAGCGATCCTCGCGTGGGTGAATTCTGCTTCGGTGACACCCCAGGCTATGCCGATTGTGTACTGATTCCCCAGGTAGCCAACGGCCAACGCATGCAGTGCGATTTATCGGGTCTGCCAACGATCTTGCGTATTAACCAGGCGTGCCTGCAGTTGGACGCGTTTGCCAGGGCCTCGCCCGCGCAGCAAGCTGATGCAGAGTAAGGGCGTTGCGCATGCGAGCCTCGCGCGCGTGACAATCTCTGCGCATCCAACTTTTTATTTAGCCTCGATTATCTTGGCTTGATCATCTTGGCTTGATCATCTTGGCTCGACGATCGCGTTGAGCTTAGGTTTTATTGGATATCAGCGCTTGGATATCAGCGCTTGGTTATCAATGCTTGGTTATCGATGATTGGTTATCGATGATTGGTTATCGATGATTGGTTATCGAGACTTGCGATAGGCAATCACTTGCTGATGCTGCTCGCCCAAGCCGTCAATACCGAGTCGCATCTCATCACCGGGTGCGAGAAACTGCGGCGGCTGCATGCCCATCCCGACCCCCGGTGGGGTACCCGTTGCGATCACATCGCCGGGCATTAGCGTCATGAAACGACTCACGTAGCTGACTAATTTAGCGACCGGGAAGATCATGGTTCGTGTGTTGCCAGTTTGGCGCCGCTCGCCGTTCACATCTAGCCAAAGATTCAGCCGTTGCGGGTTGGCGATTTCATCACGCGTCACTAACCAAGGCCCCACCGGCCCGAAAGTGTCACAGCCCTTGCCTTTATCCCAAGTGCCGCCACGCTCGGCCTGGAACGCACGCTCGGATACATCATTCACCACGCAATACCCAGCGATATACGACAGCGCCTGTCGCTCGCTGACATATTGGGCCTTGGCGCCAATCACGACACCAAGCTCAACTTCCCAGTCTGCCTTGGTGACTTCCTTGGGTAGCATGACCTCGTCGTTCGGGCCGTTCAAACAGGTGATGGCCTTCATGAACACAATCGGCTCGGTGGGGATGCGCATGCCGGATTCTTTTGCATGGTCGGCGTAGTTGAGGCCGATCGCCACGATCTTGCCGATGCCGGAAACCGGCACACCGTAGCGCGGTTTGCCCCGCACCAGCGGCAAATTAGCTGGCTTAATGCGCGCTAACTTGGCGAGTGATTTGTCCGATAGCTGCGTCGGGCCGATATCGTCAATAATCGATGACAGGTCTCTGAGCTTGCCTTCGGCGTCAATCATTCCAGGTTTTTCGTGGCCAAGGCGACCGTAGCGAACCAGTTTCATTGGGATTCCTTTTATGTATGGAAGTGCTGCAGCGGAGTTTTGATTTTCGCCATTATGCCTGTGCCGGGCAAAGTTTTTTCATTATTTGCCAAATACCCCATGTGCTATCGTCCATCATAATCATGTAATAAATTTATTAGTAAAACTTTCAATAGGGGGTACAAATGCGCGCAAATTTTTTGGTTTCACTGCGGCCGTTGCTGCTAGCATCGGCGCTGGTTACTGCACCTAGTTTCTCGGCGCCGAGCGAGGCAGATTTTCTGATTATGCCCACTGAAAAAATCGAATGGAAAGAGGCAGACGCGGGTGCAAAAATGGCTGTCGTGTTTGGTGATCCGAGCAAACCCGGGATGTATGTGATCCGCGCCTATTTTCCGCCGGGTGTGATGAGCTCTCCGCATTTTCATGGCGAAGACAGGCACGTGATTGTGGTTCAGGGAACATGGAACGCGGGCACTGACGATAGCTGGGATCCGAAAGCCACCACGCCACTCAAGACCGGCACCTACATGTTCCACAAAGCAGGTGCTGTGCACTACGATGGCTCTGCGGGTGATGAAGGTGCGATGGTACAAATCGTCGGTATGGGGCCCAGCAAGACAACGTTTTTGTTTCCCAAAGAGGGCAGCTTCGGTAAACCACGCAGGCTGAAGTGATGATTCACCTTTGTAAAGGCAATTGTCTTCAAGACCTTGAACAAGTTATTGCTTCACTAACTTCAGAATCTTAAAAGAAGTTCTTGCTTGCATTACTTCAGCACTTAAACAAGTTATTCCTGTCTTTACTCCAGCACTTAAACAATTGCTGCCCTTACTTCAGCACCTTGAACAAATTATTGCTGTCATCGGTCCATGCGCGTAGACCGTCGATCATCGGCGGTTTTTTCGCTACCCTGAGCAGCGAGGGTTGCATGAGCGCCTCGCGGGTACTGGCCACCAGTACCCAATCCGTTGTGAGGAGAGGGCTGGCGGGCTGATTGTCGGAAATCAGCATGGCATGCATGCCAGCGTCTTCAGCCAGTTTCTCGACAACAGGTGCTAGCGCAAGGTACCGATTAGATACGTGAAAGGCGATCACGCCGTCCGGTTTCATGTGCTTGCGGTAAAGCGCCATGGCTTCCCGCGTGATCAGATGCACTGGAATAGAGTCACCTGAGAACGCATCGATTGCCAGCACATCAAACCGGTTGGGTGTTTCGCGCTCGAGATTAAGCCTGGCATCGCCGAGCACGGTTTCGATTACGGCGTGGCTATTGCGCAGGTAACCGAACTCGGTTTGCGCAATATGAATCACGGCAGGATCAATGTCATAAAACCGGAACCGATCGCCGTGTTCACCGAAGGCGGCAAGCGTGCCGGTGCCGAGCCCGACTACACCGACGACGCGCTGACCAATCGTATCCGGTACGGCAAGCAAGCGACCGATACCCGAGCTGATGCCATAGTAGGTGGTGGGCTTGTTGCGGTTCGGGCCAGACAAATACTCTTCGCCGTGCAAGATGGCGCCGTGTAGCAGACGTCGCACCGTGATGGTAGGCGTAGCGGAAGGGATATCGCGTACCAGTAGACGTCCATAAAAATTACGGGTCATCAGATGCGCGGAGTTGAGGTCGGCTTGTACCTGTCGCCATAGCATCAGCGCACAAAACGCTCCCAGTAGCATACCAATCGCAAGCGTGATTTTTCTGTCTCGCATGATCCAGGCGGCTAACAAACCTGTCAGCACTAAACCAATGCCCAGCTCGTAGTAGGCGGGTAATACACGTGGTGCTAATAAGCCAACCAAGGCGCCGCCTATCGCGCCGCCAAGCGATAGCGCAAGATAGAAGCGAGTCAGGTGACGCGGCGACGGACGGAGCGCGGCGAGTTCGCCATGCAAGAACATGGTGGCAACCAACAAGGTGCCGCAATAAAGCGGAATCGCCCAGACAATATTTAGCCCTAGTTTGTTATCTTGTAATCCGTAGGCGGCGGTACAGATCAAGACCACCATTACCGGCAACCACCAGCGACGCCGGTACCAGCGATCGCTCTCGAAACAGAGCACGAAACTTAGCAGATACAGTGTGAGCGGCAATATCCATAAAAAAGGAATGGCAGCGATATTCTGTGTGATGTGATTGGTGACTGCCAGCAGTAGCCACGCACTCAATGCAGCAAGTGAGAGCCATACAGCCTGTTGCTTGACGGTCGGTGGCGGATCTTCAGCTGCCTGGCTCATAGGCTGGGAAGCAGGCTTGTGCTGTCGGCTGAGGATCAGGCCAGAGCTCGCGCACAAGACCACGAACCCGGTGTATACGGTCGACCAGATCAATGACTGGGATTGCAGAGACAGCCACGGCTCGATTAAAAACGGATAACTCAGCAACGCGAGCAGGGATGCGAGATTAGACAGTGAGAACAGCCGATACACCTGCGCGCCATGGCCTGCGCTAGCCGCCCACGCTTGTATCAGTGGCCCCGTGGTCGATAGCATCAAGTAGGGTAAGCCTACCGTAGCACTCAGTAGCATCAGTATGTACAGGCTAGGATCTTCGCTGCCCGTCGGGCGCCAGCTACCGTCGGCTAGCACTGGCAGCATCAACAGACTCAGCAGCAGTAGCGCCGCATGCTGCCATACTTGTTTGCGGGGTGTGAGCCACCGCGTGAGCCGGTCTGCGTAAGCGTAGCCCAGCAGCAGGGCACTCTGAAAAAAAACCAGGCAGGTCGCCCATACTGCCGCTGATCCGCCAAACCAAGGCAGGATGTGTTTAGACACAATAGGCTGCACAAGAAACAGCAGGAAGGCACTGGAGAAGATCGTAGCCGAATGTAGCGCGGCGCTCATGCGTTGTCTCCGGTCGCGGTGATGTTGCGTTGATTATTCATGGATGGTCCCGCCGACAGGAATCGAACCTGTATCTAGCGCTTAGGAGGCACTCGTTCTATCCATTGAACTACGGCGAGGACACTAGCGCGCGCAACACGTCACAACCAACCGGGCGGGCCTGTTATGAAGCGCCGTGAGCAGCGCGACTCGATGTCGGTGTTATTCAGACAAGCCGGCCGGATTATAACTGAGGCGATTGTCTGATCGCGGTTGGATGATGACTAATCTCGGCGAACACTGCCAGTACAATGCACTATCTATTGACTTAGCCGGCGCTCAAGTTTGGCGCTGCGCCTCTTTATGGCAGTTATTACATTAAGCAATGCGCAGCTCGCGTTTGGTCATGTAGCGCTACTCGATCGTGCCGAGTTTTCGCTCGAGGCCGGCGAGCGTATCGGTTTGATCGGCCGTAATGGCACTGGAAAATCGTCGCTACTCAAAGTGATTGCGGGGCTCGCCAAGCTTGATGACGGCTTACTGGTGCTGCAGCAAGGTTTGCGAATCGCCTATGTAGAGCAAGAGCCCCAGTTCGATCAAGAGACGGTGATATTCGATGCGGTGGCCGGTGGTGTAGCGCAGACCAAGCAAGCGCTCGAGCGTTATCATCAACTCACGGCACAGCTTGGTACAGGTGATGATGCTGCGCTGCTGGAACAGCTAAGCACGCTACAAGCAGAGCTGGATGTCACGGATGGATGGAATCTCACTAACCGTATTGAAACCACTTTGCAACGTCTGCAGCTCGACGGTCAGCGTTCGATTGCAGCACTATCCGGTGGCATGAAAAAGCGTGTTGCCTTGGCGCGTGCCCTAGTAGCATTACCAGATGTACTGTTATTGGATGAGCCGACCAACCATCTGGATTTTTCATCCATACAGTGGCTGGAAGAACTACTCCGTGAGTTTCGAGGCAGCCTGTTGTTCATTACTCATGATCGTAGTTTTCTCGATCATGTCGCCACCCGTATCGTTGAGCTTGATCGCGGGCATTTACAGTCCTATGAGGGTAACTTCAGCGCTTATCAGCGTCGCAAGGTAGATCAGTTGGCGGTTGAAGATATCGAGAACGCCAAGTTCGATAAGTTTTTAGCGCAAGAAGAAGTGTGGATACGTGGGGGCGTTGAGGCTCGTCGTACCCGCAACGAGGGTCGAGTACGACGGCTTCAATCGTTGCGTCTGGAGCGCTCGCGTCGGCGCGAGCAGCAAGGCCAGGTCAAGCTGGCACTGTCTGCCGGCGAGCAATCTGGCAAGCTGGTCGCCGAGCTGATTGATGTGCGCAAGGCCTTCGCTGACCGTGTCATTGTCAGAGACTTCAGCGCCACGATTCTGCGTGGTGACAAGATCGGTTTGATTGGCGTAAACGGTGCGGGAAAGACGACGCTGCTGCGGCTGATTCTGGGTGAACAACAACCTGATGCCGGTACGCTGCGCCAGGGAAGTCGTTTGCAAATCGCTTATTTTGATCAGATGCGCGAGCAGCTGAATGAAGAAGCGTCACTTGCCGATACGATTTCACCGGGCAGTGACTGGGTGGAGATCAACGGCGATCGCAAGCATGTGATGACCTACCTGGGAGATTTTCTGTTCGCTCCCGAGCGCGCTCGCTCGCCTGTGAAATCGTTATCAGGGGGTGAGCGCAACCGCTTGTTGCTGGCGCGGCTGTTCGCAAAGCCGGCCAATGTGTTGGTACTGGATGAGCCGACCAACGACCTGGATATCGATACCCTGGAATTACTTGAGCAATTGCTTGAGGATTACGCTGGGACTGTTTTCTTGGTCAGCCATGATCGCGTGTTTCTCGATAATGTCGTGACCCAGGTGTTTGTGGCAGAGGGTGAGGGTATTTGGCGCGAATATATCGGCGGTTATAGCGATTGGGAGCGTGTACGAGCACCCGGCTCAGTGGTCGAGCCGAAGAAGTCGACGACTCGGCAGCCCGCGCGCTCTTCTCCATCATCGTCTTCATCGCCTTCATCGCAGGCTTCGCACCCGTCGGATGCATCACAAGCGGCTGGTGATATGACGGCAATGGCTAGCACCCCTGACGCCTTTGGTACCGTGCCCCAAGGCGCGACGCCACTGGCCAAGCCGAAAAAACTGTCATTTAAAGAGCAAAGAGAGCTGGAGCAGTTACCCCAGCTGATAGAGCAGCTCGAGAATGAGCAGAACGCGATTACCGCGCGTCTGGCAGATCCTTCGTTGTACCGGCAGGCGCCGTCGGAGGCGCAGCAACTGAACCAGCGCTACGCAGAGATTGATACCTTGTTGTTGCAGGCGCTGGAGCGATGGGAGGCGATCGCATCGCGCGCGCCGTCTAATTAAGACGGCGTGATGCTGCGCGCAGCTCGGGTAGTTGCTGACGTAGGAGGTCAGCGTCAGAGGCTTGCGGGCATTGAGCGAGATAGGCTTCAAGATCCTCGAGGGCGGCTTGCGGGCAGTCGAGGTTGGCATAGGCCAAGCCGCGATCGCGCCGCTCACTCACCTCGTCGGGCAGTAGCATCACTAATCGCTGCTGCACGTTCAAAAACTGCTGCCAGTGTGGATGCTCTGCAAACAAGGCTTTCAGATTTCGAAGCATGCGGGTCAAGATAGTCGTTGCAGAGGCCTCTGCCAGATAGCTCGCCACCGGTGGATCATTTGGGCCACGGCCGTTGATGAAAAATGGCTCCAGCCGGTCTTCGATTTCTTCGCGCGACAGACTATTGCCATTAAAAGGGTCCAGAATAATGTCGCCATTTTTCACAGATAGCTTCATCAGGAAGTGCCCGGGGAATGAGACGCCCTTTACGGCCAAGCCTATTTGCTGCGCCAGCTCCATGTAAATTACGGCAAGCGAAATCGGGATGCCGCGGCGCGTGATAAGAACTTTGTGAAGGTAGCTGTTTTCCGGGTTGTAGTAGTCATTTAAATTCCCGGCAAAACCGAGCTCTTGATAAAAAAAATTGTTGAGCAAGCGAAGTTTAGGAATGGGCGCGATATCAGCCGGTAATCGCCGCCGCAGCTGCGCCGCAAATTTATCGATCTGAAGCATGCAGGCGCTAAGATCAAGCTGAGGATCGTCATCCTGACCGATACTGAGCGCGGCTTCGAACAAGGGAATATGTTCTTCCTCTTGAATGAGTGACGCGAAATAATCGAGTGCATTAATCATGGCTTAGCCGATCTGACGCGACTCAGTGCGATTCTCGCCGAAAATCCATCAACCGAAACCCCATCGCCCACAGCGCGCCAAAGTAAATGCTGACGCATAACGCAATCACGCCGCAGAGCGCACCTACTCTTAGCCACGGCGTGGCATGCATGGCGATCCAGTCAAACTTATTGGCAGACCACAGACCTACGCCAGCCAGCAGCAACAGTGCGCCAAGTAATTTGATCATGAATAACGGCCAACCAGCCTCCGGCTGGTAGATGCCGCGCTTTCGCAAAATAAAAAACAGAAGGGCAGCATTCACAGTGGCGCTTAAACCAATCGACAGGGCCAAGCCAGCATGCGCCAAGACAGGTACGAACATCAGGTTCATCAGCTGCGTTGCAACGAGTACGCCGATGCCGATCTTGACTGGCGTCCGTATATCTTGTTTGGCGTAGAAACCGGGCGCTAAAATTTTGACCAAAATCAGTCCCATGAGTCCGATACCGTAAGCGACCAAGGCGCGTGCTGTCATGGTCACCGAGGTTTGATCAAACTTCCCATAATGAAAAAGCGTACTCGTTAGGGGTTCTGACAGAATCATCAACGCCACCGCTGCCGGCATTGCTAACAGAAAGCACAGCCGAAGACCCCAATCAAGGAGCGCTGAGTACTCCGCCAGATCGCCCACCGCGTTTGCTTTGGAGAGGCTTGGTAACAAAATAGTGCCCAGCGCGACCCCCAGCAGGCCGGTCGGTAACTCCATCAATCGGTCGGCATACGATAGCCACGAGACGCTCCCGTTTTCAAGGTGCGAGGCGATATTGGTGTTGATGATCAGACTGATCTGGGCCGCCGATACCGCGAATGTCGCCGGCAGCATTTGCTTGAGCACGCGGCGTACGCCCTCATCTTGTAAAGCACGCATCGGGTTAGCGCTGATATGGGGCAGCATGCCAATTTTGCGTAGCGCGGGAATCTGCAGACCCACTTGCAACACGCCGCCAATAAACACGGCGATCGCAAGCGCATAGACTGGCTGAGGCAGGAGCGGCGCCAACAGCAAGGCAGCAGCGATGAATGACAGATTCAGCAGTACCGGTGTGAATGCCGGCACCCGAAATTCGCGCCAAGTGTTGAGGATGCCACCGGCCAGCGCAACCAGTGACATGAACAAAATATAGGGAAACATGATGCGCGTCATGGTAGTCGAGAGCGACATCGCCACCGGGTCGGATGCGAAGCCACTTGCCATCAGCAGCACAATCGCCGGCGCGAACACAATGCCGGCGATTGAGGTCAGCAGTAAGGCCCAGAACAGCACGGTTGCCACCTGATCTGCCAGCACACGGGTAGCTCGCCGGCCCTGCTGGTTCTTGTACTCGGCCAAAATCGGCACGAAGGCTTGTGAAAATGCGCCCTCGGCAAACAAGCGCCGCAGTAAATTCGGGATGCGGAAGGCGACGAAGAAGGCGTCGGTGTAGACCGAGGCACCGAACGTTCGGGCGATCAGAAACTCGCGGATCAGGCCAGTGATGCGTGACAGCAGCGTCATGCCAGACACCGTGGCGAGCGTTCTGTGCAGATTCATGGAGACTGATTATAACGGCAGACTAAGGAGGCACCTGCGCCACGTTTTCATTCTGAAAACTGCGCCGGCGTTAATTGCGCGGCGGAGCCGGGGGTGACGTTGGTGTTTGCTTGCCGGGGCCTTGCTTTGTTATAATCTGCATTTTTCGAAATTCGGCTCGGCTTTTGGCCTGTGCCACAATCAGGAATCGTCCATGGCAAACTCCGCACAGGCGCGTAAGCGCGCCCGTCAGGCTGTTAAGCAAAACGCTCACAACTCCAGCCAGCGCTCGGCGCTACGTACTGCTATCAAGGCGGTGCGCAAGGCTATCGAGGCCGGCGACAAGGCTGGCGCAACCCAGGCGTTTCAATCCCAGGTCTCGGTGATTGATCGTATCGCTGACAAGAACATCATCCACAAAAACAAAGCGGCACGCCACAAGAGCCGCTTGTCCGCTGCGATCAAGGCGCTGGCGTAAGCGTAAAAGCCTCCGGAGTCAGGCGCAGCGCTTTTGCGCTGCAGAATTCAGAAAACCGCTGCCCGACCTTTGATTGCTTGGCTAGAACCCGCCGCACATCAGGTGCCGCGGGTTTTTATTTTGGCAAGCCCGATACCAGTTCACCGGCCTTGATATTGCGCTGTTTGAACCAACCCTGTCGCATCTCCAAGGCATAACGCGCCGCTTGTTGGCTGCAGTGCTCGTCTGTGGTTTGGGGTTGCATGTCCTCGATATTGACAATGCGCCCGTCGTCGCCGATGAAGGCCACCGATAGCGGGATCAGCGTATTCTTCATCCACATGCACACCCGTCGCGGGGCAGGAAACCGGAACACCATTCCCTCGTTTTGAGCCAGGTTTTCCCGAAACATGAGGCCGCGCGCGCGCGTCTCAGGCGTAGCAGCGAGTGCAGCCTGAATCAGGTGCACACCGATATTGACCGAGATGCGCGGGAAATCCTGAGCGCTTGCGTTGATCGGAGGCAGCGGAGCGCTCAGCAGCAGTAACGCACCATGCAGCAGCAGTTTTTTCATGGGGGCCTGTGACCAGCGAAGGCCGGATTGTAAACCGCTGCGCATTCGATTGAACCCCGGAGCGGGACAAGCCCACAACGGCTTGCATTGCCTGCTGCTGTCGGGAGCGTTGGTGGTCTTGGCAAGCCGGTCTATGCGCTGAGCCACTCGTCAGGGCTGATGCTGCACCACTCCCCAGGCATCAAAGGGTGAGTCGCTAACGAGATTGGTCCGATCGCCTGTCTCACCAGTCGTAGCGTGGGCAGCCCAACGGCTGCCGTCATTCTGCGCACTTGCCGATTTTTACCTTCGGTGAGCGTGATCGACAGCCAGTCGGTCGGCAATTCGCGCCGTTGCCGAATCGGCGGATCGCGCTGCCAAAGCCAGCGCGGCGGCTCGATACGAACGGCTTTACATCCCAGCGTGGTGAAATCCTGCAGTCTCATGGGCGCCCTTAGCCGCTCGAGCTGGCCTGCGTGCGCCAACCCCTCGGTCTGAACCAGATAGGTTTTTGACTTTTTCGAGGCCGGGTTGCTAATGTCATGCTGCAGATCGCCGTCGTCAGTCAGAAGCATCAGGCCTTCGCTGTCCGCGTCCAGCCGGCCGGCGGGGTAGATGTTGGGTATGTCAAGAAAATCCGCCAGGCTCGGTCGGCCGTCATGCGGCGAGAACTGGCTCACGATGCCATAGGGTTTGTTGAAAAGAATTAGCGTCATCGCGCGAAGAATGCAGGCTGGCGGTGTGGCATCAAGCAAAATTCTAGTGCATAATACGAAACAGTAGTCTTATGTCTTATATAAGACTTAGATGCAGTTTTAGATGCAGTTTTTAGGTCTCGACACATCTCGGTATTCGCTGTTCGCCGCCTGCCAACTACAATCCAGTCATTCGCCACTCTTCGGAGGAAAACGATGTTTCAACATATCAAGGTACCCGCCGAGGGTCAGAAAATTACGGTCAACGCGGACTTTTCGTTGAATGTGCCTGATAACCCGATTATTCCCTACATCGAAGGCGATGGCACGGGTGTGGATATCAGTCCAGTCATGATCAAGGTGATCGACGCTGCCGTGGCCAAGGCGTATGGCGGCAAGCGCAAGATCAGTTGGATGGAGATTTACGCGGGTGAGAAATCGACCCAAGTCTATGGGCCGGATGTCTGGCTGCCCGAAGAAACGTTAAAGGTTCTCAAAGACTACGTGGTGTCGATCAAGGGCCCGCTGACCACACCTGTTGGCGGCGGTATTCGCTCGCTCAACGTCGCCCTGCGTCAGGAGCTGGACCTGTATGTCTGCTTGCGCCCGGTGCGTTACTTCAAGGGCGTGCCATCGCCGCTGAAGGAACCCGAGAAGACCGATATGGTGATTTTCCGCGAGAACTCGGAAGACATCTACGCGGGCATCGAATGGCAAGAGGGGTCGGATGGCGCGAAGAAGGTGATTGATTTTCTGATCAAGGAAATGGGCGTCAAAAAGATCCGTTTCCCGCAGACTTCCGGCATCGGCGTCAAGCCGGTGTCGCGCGAGGGTACTGAGCGTTTGGTGCGCAAAGCGATCCAGTACGCGATTGACAATGACAAGCCATCGGTGACGTTAGTACACAAAGGCAACATCATGAAGTACACCGAGGGTGGCTTCCGTGACTGGGGCTATGCCCTCGCGCAAAACGAATTCGGCGCACAGCTACTGGATGGTGGGCCGTGGTGCAGCTTCAAGAATCCCAAGACGGGCAATCAGATTGTGGTCAAGGATGCGATCGCCGATGCTTTCTTGCAGCAGATCCTGCTGCGTCCAGCCGAGTACAGCGTGATCGCAACCCTTAATCTCAACGGCGACTACATCTCTGACGCACTGGCCGCGCAAGTCGGCGGTATCGGCATTGCGCCGGGTGCTAACTTGTCTGATTCAGTGGCAATGTTCGAGGCAACTCATGGCACGGCCCCCAAATATGCCGGCAAGGACTACGTTAACCCGGGTTCAGTCATTCTGTCGGCTGAGATGATGCTCAGACATATGGGGTGGTTCGAGGCGGCCGACTTGGTCATCAGCTCGATGGAGAGATCGATTTCATCCAAGAAAGTGACCTATGATTTCGCTCGGCTTATGGAGGGATCGACCCAGGTTTCCTGCTCCGGCTTTGGCGATGTCATGATCCAACATATGTAAAACAATGAAATGCACAAGACAAAGGCCGGGTGCGCTTGCCCCGGCCTTTGTTTTTTGATGCGACAAAATAATGAACCTTTACACGCTAGCTCGGTCGATGAGTCTATATGGGTGCCTGAAATAAAAAACCCCCGGATTTACCGAGGGTTCGGACCTGCGACTGGTCAGCTTGAATTAATTAGCTGGCGAGTTGGATATTTGAAGCCTGCTTTCCCTTTGGACCTTGGGTCACCTCAAACGAGACCTCTTGGCCTTCTTTCAGGGTCTTAAAACCGGACATCGTAATTGCAGAGAAATGCGCAAACAAATCTTCGCCGCCATCATCCGGAGTGATAAAACCGAAGCCTTTAGCATCGTTAAACCACTTGACCTTACCTTTTGCCATAAAACTGTCTTTCTAAACGGGGGACGATCACACGAGCGCTAAAAGCAAGAGCCCTGCGTAAAGCTGACCCCCTCCATTATTGCTCTTCCTCATGTCAATAAGTGCTATAACCCACATATTGACCTTTTGCATTGTTCTGGCAAAAAATAGAAAAGTCAAGCAAATTGTCAAAAATGCCAGAATATCGCTCGCGAGCCTTGAAACCACAGCAAATTGCGCCATTTTCTTAATGCTGACTTGTCTGGTTCCGATTTATTGTTGCCAAGTCAGCGCATGCCCCGGAAAGCAAGTAAGATGGAATTGAGCGCGGATCGCCTGAGTAACAAGGGTTACCAAGCGTGGCGTGGGCGATAGAATAGAAGCATGGCAACTAATAGCGACAACGGCACTCTACTCGTACCGAAAGAGAAAAAGGCGGCGGTCAAGCCGCCGCCGATGTACCAAGTAGTGTTGCTGAATGATGATTACACGCCAATGGAGTTCGTTGTGGCCATCATTCAGGAGTACTTCAATAAGGACCGCGAGACGGCGACGCAGATAATGCTCAAGGTTCATCGTGACGGTAAGGGCTTGTGCGGTGTCTATCCCAAAGACATCGCCAGCACCAAAGTCGAATTGGTTTTAACCCACGCCCGAAAGGCGGGGCACCCGCTGCAGTGCGTGATGGAGGAAGCATGATCGCCCAGGAACTCGAAGTCAGTTTGCATATGGCCTTTGTCGAGGCAAGACAGGCCCGGCATGAGTTCATTACCGTTGAACACCTGCTACTCGCTTTACTGGACAACCCATCCGCCGCAGAGGTACTGCGTGCTTGTGCGGTCAGCATCGATGATCTCCGCAAGACGCTGTCGAACTTCATTACCGACAACACGCCGACGGTGCCGGGCACCAGTGAGGTCGATACGCAGCCAACGCTGGGTTTTCAGCGCGTGATTCAGCGCGCGATCATGCATGTGCAGTCAGCATCGAATGGCAAGAAAGAGGTCACCGGGGCCAACGTGCTGGTTGCCATCTTCGGGGAGAAAGACTCGCACGCGGTCTACTACCTGCATCAGCAGGGTGTGACGCGGCTTGATGTGGTCAACTACATCTCCCACGGGGTGCGCAAAGATCAGCAGCCTGAGCCACAAAAGGCGTCTGAAAGTGCCGACGAGGCGCAGGCTGAAGGGCCACAAAAAGAAAGCGCGCTGGATCAGTTCACACAAAATCTGAATAAGCTGGCTGCCGAAGGCAAGATCGATCCGCTGATCGGTCGTGAGGCCGAGGTTGAGCGGGTCATTCAAACGTTGTGCCGTCGACGTAAAAACAATCCGCTGCTGGTGGGTGAAGCTGGCGTCGGCAAGACCGCGATTGCAGAGGGCTTGGCCTGGCGAGTAGTGCAGGGCGATGTGCCTGAGATTCTTCAAAACGCTGTCGTGTACTCGCTCGACATGGGCGCGCTACTGGCCGGTACCAAGTACCGTGGTGACTTTGAGCAGCGCCTGAAAGCAGTGCTCAAGCAGATGAAGGCGAACCCGAACGGAATTCTGTTCATCGACGAAATTCATACCATCATCGGCGCAGGCTCTGCATCGGGCGGCACATTGGATGCCTCCAACTTGTTGAAGCCGGCGCTGTCGTCGGGGCAATTGAAGTGCATCGGCGCGACGACTTTCAATGAATTCCGCGGCGTTTTCGAAAAAGATCATGCGCTGTCGCGCCGCTTCCAGAAAATTGATGTGAACGAGCCGACCGTCGAGCAAACCGTGCAAATCTTGCGCGGCTTGAAGTCACGCTTCGAAGAGCATCATGGAGTGAAATACTCCGCGTCGGCGCTAACCTGCGCTGCAGAACTCGCGGCGCGCTTCATTAATGATCGCCACTTGCCTGACAAGGCGATTGACGTGATTGATGAGGCCGGTGCGGCGCAACGTATCCTGCCAAAGTCCAAGCAGAAGAAAACCATTGGCAAATCCGAGATCGAAGACATCATCTCGAAAATCGCGCGCATTCCGCCGCAATCGGTTAATCAGGATGATCGGACCAAACTGCAGACCATCGAGCGTGATCTGAAAAATGTGGTGTTCGGTCAGGATCCGGCGATCGAGGCGCTTGCGGCAGCGATCAAGATGGCGCGTGCGGGCTTGGGCAAGATGGATAAGCCGATTGGTTCTTTCCTGTTCTCCGGCCCTACCGGTGTGGGCAAGACCGAGGTCGCCAAGCAGCTGGCCTTCATTCTCGGCATCGAATTAATTCGCTTCGATATGTCAGAGTACATGGAGCGACATGCGGTGAGCCGTCTGATCGGTGCGCCACCCGGCTATATCGGTTTCGACCAGGGCGGCTTGCTGACCGAGGCGGTCACCAAGAAGCCGCACGCGGTATTGCTGCTCGACGAAATCGAGAAAGCACACCCGGATGTATTCAACATCTTGCTGCAGGTGATGGACCACGGCACGCTCACCGACAACAATGGTCGCAAAGCGGATTTCCGCAACGTCATTGTCATCATGACGACGAATGCCGGCGCTGAAAGTCTGCAGAAGCGCACGATGGGCTTCACCGAGACCAAGCAGGCCGGTGATGAGATGGCGGACATCAAGCGCATGTTCACGCCGGAGTTCCGTAATCGTCTGGATGCCATCATCAGCTTCCGTGCGCTCGACGAAGACATTATCTTGCGCGTGGTCGACAAGTTCCTGATCCAACTCGAAGAGCAATTACACGAGAAGAAGGTCGAGGCAACTTTCAGCGAGACATTGCGTAAGTTCTTGGCCAAGAAGGGCTTCGATCCGCTCATGGGGGCGCGACCCATGTCACGCTTGATTCAGGACATGATCCGCAAAGCGCTCGCCGACGAGCTGCTGTTCGGTCGCTTGATCACTGGTGGGCGTGTATCGGTGGAAATGGATGACAGCGAGCAGATCAAGCTCGAGTTTGCCGAGGGCGACACGCCACCCGCGGCGCCGCCGCAGGAGGCAGCCGAGGTGGAGTAAATCGCTGACTGTACTGCGACGCTGCAGTGAAAAGCCCGCCAATGTCGGCGGGCTTTTTACTTCTCAAGGCACCAGTGATTTTTTGCTGGCCTGCTTTTTTCGGATTTCAGCGAGGGTATCCATCATCTGGCGTTTACGGTCCTCGGTCCACGGATGTAACGCGGTGTAGCTATTCAATACCGTGACGGGATATCGACGCGCCAAGCGTTCCAGCGTATCAATCGCGAGTGATGGGTTAACTCCGGCACGTGCCAACATATACATCGCAATACGGTCGGCTTCCTGATCAAGCTTTTCATCCATCTTCCTCAGGCCGGCGCTGCCAGCAAAGCCGCTCAGATCAGGCTTGGGCGGCAGTAGCGTGTCAATAATCGATGTCATCGTCGCGCGCATCTGCATGGTATTGGCGTGTAGCTGTACGTTATGGGCGATCTCTCTCGCCAGAATGACTGCGAGTTCCTGATCAGATAGGTCAGCGAGCAAGCCTGCAGTCACCATGATGCGCCGGCCATCCGAGTAAGCATTCGCATGAGGCGCATTACCAATATCTACGGTAAAGGCACAAGCTGTGGTCAGCGCAATCTTGAGCGAGACCGGTGTCTCGTTGCGTAGCAGCTGTACGTCGACTTCATTGGTTTGTTTCAGCAGTGGGGCCAGCAAGCGCGCTGCTTCAGTTTCTGCTTGTGTCCCAACGGGAAGACGTTTATCGGCAATCGACAGCAGCGCATCGCCACGCTGAACCCCTGCGCGTTGCGCACCGCTACCCTCAAGCACTTGCACCACCCGCAACTCATCACCTTTACCCAGACGCGTTGCAGCAGCATCACGCAGCTCGGCAGGAAACGAGTGGCGATTCTTTGCGGTGAAGCCGAGAAGCGGGCGTGCCGAAGTTTTGCAAAGAACAGCGTTCTTGACGATTAGCGGCGCGATGACTCGATACACACGATCCTGCCGCGCGATCATCTGATCGAATTCCGCTTCACTCTCGGGACGGCTGTCTATACGCCCCGGCTTATTTGGCCCCGTCGTTGCGGCATGGGGCTCGTTGCCGGGTTGTGATGGCGTACCGGGTTCAGGCGCGCCTGGTGTCGTGTTCAGCATTGAGCAACCCGTCACGCTCAGCATGACCAGCGCGACGATTACATACAGCCGTTCCAGTCGTTTCCGCATGGTGCCTACCTCCGAGTCAGCCTTACACTGAGCCGCTCCTTCACCTTCACCTTCACCTTCGCCCTCACCTGCGTCGTCACCCTCAGCTTTACTCTAAACTTTGAGCTCGAGTTGGGTATTAGCCTTTGCCGGTGCTCCCGAAGCCACCGGCGCCGCGTTCGGTTTCAGTAAATGACTCGACAAGATTGAAGGCAACCTGCAGCACAGGAACGATCACCAATTGCGCCAGACGCTCCATCGGATTCAGCACGAAAGTACTAGTGCCCCGATTCCAAGTCGAGACCATCAATTCGCCTTGGTAGTCTGAGTCGATGAGGCCTACCAGATTGCCGAGCACGATACCGTGCTTATGACCCATGCCACTACGCGGCAAGATCATTGCAGCGTAAGCAGGATCAGCGATGTGGATGGCAAGGCCGGTTGGTATCAGATGCGTGCTACCTGGCTCGATTGTCAGCGGCGCTTCAATACACGCGCGCAGATCAAGCCCTGCGCTGCCGGGCGTGGCGTAGGCAGGCATTTGCTCACGCAATCGCTGATCGAGTACTTTGACGTCAATGGTTTTCATGGTTAAACGGCTTAGCGTGTTAGTCGTTTTGCGATCTCTGTGATCAGCGTATCTGCCAGTTGATCTTTGCTTGCGCGCGGCAATGGATGGTGACCCTGCGCATCGAACAGTACCAATTCATTGTGATCTTTGCCAAAAGTTTGGTGGCCGATATTACCTACCAATAGCGGGATATTTTTCTTGATACGCTTTGCAGCGCCATATTCGAGCAGATTGTCTGATTCAGCCGCGAAGCCGACGCAGTAAGGCGGTGAGGGTAGCGCCGCGACGGCAGCCAAGATATCCGGGTTTTGCTTGAAGGAGAGCGAGGGCGCAGCGCCCTCTTGCTTCTTTATTTTCTGTGCACTCACTTCGGTCACTTGCCAGTCAGCCACCGCCGCAACCGCGATAAAGACGTCTTTATCATGAACACTCGTCATTACCGCATCGTGCATTTGCTGCGCCGTGGTAACGGACACGGTACGCAGGCCCATCGGCGGAGTAAGCGCAGTCGGCCCTGAGACCAAGGTCACTGAAGCGCCTGCCATAGCCGCTGCACGCGCAATCGCATAGCCCATTTTTCCGGATGACAGATTAGTGATGCCACGCACCGGGTCGATCGGTTCGAAGGTCGGGCCTCCGGTTATTAGTATATTTTTGCCGACCAGATGCTTGGGATAGAAAAAGCTCACCAGTGATTCGAGCAGCAGCTCCGGCTCCATCATGCGACCCAAACCCGTCTCACCACAGGCTTGCTCCCCAGCGACAGGGCCAAGCAGATGCACACCATCGTGCTTGAGCTGTGCGGCATTGCGCTGGGTTGCCGCGTTTTCCCACATCTCGACATTCATTGCAGGTGCAATCAGCAGCGGCAGGGTGGCCGGCCGTGCCAGACACAGCGCGGAGAGCAGATCATCTGCGGCGCCATGCACCAGCTTGCGCATGAAGTCTGCCGAGCAGGGGGCAATCACGATCGCGTCCGCCTCACGGGTCAGATCAATATGCGCCATATGATTCGAGATACGGCTATCCCACTGATCGGAAAACACAGGCCGCCCCGACAGCGCCTGCAAGGTGACAGCAGTAATGAACTGTTGCGCAGACGCGGTCATCACTACTTGAACTTGTGCGCCGGCTTTCACTAGCCCGCGCGCGAGCTCGGCGGCCTTGTAGCAGGCAATGCCGCCTGTGAGGCCAAGTACGATGTGTTTACCAGCCAGCGTCATGGGGTTCAGCGGTTTACTCGTCGCAATTCATCCAGCACGAATAATGCCGCACCCACCGTGATCGCGCTATCGGCCACGTTGAATGCCGGCCAGTGTAGTGTGCCAATATGGAAATCCAGAAAGTCGATGACATGGCCGTACAGCAACCGATCGATCAGGTTGCCCACCGCGCCGCCGAGAATCAGTGTCAGCGCCCAGCAGAACAAGCGCTGGCCTGAATTTTTGTGCAACATCCAGATAATGCCGAGCGAAACAACCAAGGCGAGACCACTGAAGAACCAGCGCTGCCAGCCGCCGGAGTTGGCCAGAAAGCTGAAAGCTGCTCCTTGGTTGTACACCATGACCAAGTTGAAATAGGGCGTGATCATTTCCGACTGCCCGTACACAAGTAGACGAGACATGGTGATCTTGGACACCTGATCGAGAAGTACCACGATGGCGGCGATACCAAGCCACAGTAGCAGACCCATTGATTTTCTCGCCATAGGGTGAATCCTGGATTAAGCGATGCGGCGTGATTCGCCTGCGCCAAACAGATTCGCCACGCAGCGACCGCACAGTCCGGTGTGTTGATGATCGACCCCAACATCTGCGCGGTAATGCCAGCAGCGCTCACATTTTTTGTGGGCTGAGGCTGTGACAATCAATTTTTCTTCTGCGGCATCAGCGACCGACACCACGGTCGCTGCAGAGGTGATCAAGACAAATTTCAAATCATCGCCAAAACTTTGCAGTAGCCCTAACTTATCGCCCGAGGCATGAATCGCCACCTCGGCTTGCAGCGAAGAGCCAATCGCACCAGAGGTGCGCACTTCTTCCAGCTGCTTTAATACACCTGCACGGATGTCACGTAGTACCTCGTAGCGCTCAAGCAAGGCGTTGCTGTCATTGATCGCAGGTAGTGTATAAAACTGCTGCGTGAAAATCGTCTCGCCGCTGGCTTGATACTCTGATTCATTATTAAACACCGGCCAAGCTTCTTCTGCGGTAAATGACAAAATCGGTGCCATTAGTCGCAATAGTGCCTGCGTGATGTACCAAATCGCCGTTTGAGCCGAGCGCCGCGCGGCAGAACTCACGCCGCTGGTATACAAACGATCTTTCAGAATATCCAGATAAAAGCCACCGAGGTCTTCCGAGCAGTACATCTGAAGCTTGGCGACAACCGGATGAAACTCATACTCATTGAAGTGTGCGCGAATCTCATCCTGTAATTGCGCCATGCGTGCGATGGCGTAGCGGTCAATCTCCAGCAACTGATCCATTGCGACAGCATCCGTCGCGCTGTTGAAGTCGGACGTATTCGCCAGCAAGAAGCGCAGCGTATTTCGAATTCGGCGATAGCTCTCGACTACGCGCTTCAAAATTTCATCCGAGATCGATAACTCGCCCGAGTAATCGGTCGCGGCCACCCACAGTCGCAGAACCTCGGCACCCAAGGTGTCGGATACTTTTTGCGGCGCGACGACATTACCCTTGGACTTGGACATTTTCTTACCCTCGCCATCCACCACAAAGCCGTGGGTTAGCAGCGCTTTGTAAGGCGCTTGACCATCCAGCATGGCGCCGGTCAGAAGCGAGGAATGAAACCAGCCGCGATGCTGATCTGAACCCTCCAGGTACAAGTCTGCGGGGAATTGCAATTCACTTTGGTGTGAGCCGCGCAGCACGGTGTAGTGCGTCGCGCCGGAATCAAACCAGACATCTAGCGTGTCGCGATTTTTTTCATAGTGCGCAGCATCTGCGCCAAGAAATTCTGCAAGGTCGATGTGATGCCAAGCCTCGATACCCTGTTGTTCAACCAGGCGCGCTACCTTCTCCAGAAGCGCGGGCGTATCCGGGTGTAGCTCGCCCGTTTCTTTATGCACAAAGAAGGGCATCGGTACGCCCCACTGACGCTGACGTGAGAGCGTCCAATCAGGTCGGTTGGCAATCATGCCGTGCAGACGTGCCTTGCCCCATGCGGGATAAAACCGGGTTGCTTCAACGGCGGCGAGTGCCGTCTCGCGCAAATTAGTGCCGCCTGCTTTAGGTTGGCGCTCCATGGATGCAAACCACTGCGACGTCGCACGGTAAACAATCGGTGTCTTGTGACGCCAGCAGTGCATGTAGCTGTGATCAAACATTACCAGCTTGAACAGCGCGCCTGCTTGTTCAAGTGCAGCGCAAATCGGCTTCGATGCTTCCCAGATCGTCATGCCGCCGAATAGCGGCAGTGTCGAGGCAAAGTGCCCATCACCCATCACCGGGCTCAGGATTTCATCATCACGCATACCGTGGGACTTGCACGATGCATAGTCTTCCAGACCGTACGCAGGTGCAGAGTGCACAATGCCGGTACCCGAATCTGCGGTGACATACTCGCCAAGATAAACGGGCGATAAGCGGTCATAGCCTTTATCGACGCTAGCCAGCGGGTGATGAAACTTCACCAGCGATAAGTGCTCGCCTTTGGTTGTCGCGATCACTTTGCCTTGCAAGCCATAACGCTGCAGGCAGCTCTCTACCAACGCTTGCGCAAGTATGAGCAGCAATGGCTCGCCGTTACGCTCGGTTTGCACCAATGCATAATCGAACTCCGGGTGCATATTGAGTGCCTGGTTCGACGGGATGGTCCAGGGTGTGGTGGTCCAGATAACGAGAAAGCCGGTTTGCGTTGGCAGTGATGCCAAGCCGAAGGCTTGCGCGATTTTTTCAGGTTCGGCGAATGGGAAACCGACATCAATCGCAGGATCACGTTTGTCCTGATACTCGACTTCTGCTTCTGCCAGCGCCGATCCGCAATCAAAACACCAGTTGACGGGCTTAAGGCCGCGGTAGACATAGCCCTTTTCAAGAATTTTGCCGAGCGCGCGAATTTCATCGGCTTCATTGCGCGGATTCATCGTCAGGTACGGGTTATCCCAATCGCCCAATACGCCCAAGCGGATGAAGTCTTTCTTCTGACGCTCGATTTGCTCGGCTGCATACGCGCGTGACTTAGCGAGTACGTCCGCGGTAGGTAGATGTTTACCAAATTGCTTTTCGATTTGAATCTCGATCGGCATGCCGTGGCAATCCCAACCCGGCACATACTGTGCATCAAACCCGTCGAGTTGGCGGGTCTTTACGATCATGTCTTTCAAGATTTTGTTGACCGCGTGTCCGATATGAATATCACCGTTGGCGTACGGCGGCCCGTCATGCAAGATGAACTTCGGGCGGCCAGCGGAAGCCGTACGAATGCGCTGGTACATGCCTTTCTTTTGCCAGGTAGCGACCCACTGCGGCTCGCGCTTGGCGAGATCACCACGCATGGGAAACGCTGTCTCGGTCATATTAACCGGGTACTTGCTCTCTGACTTCTTGCTGTTATCGGACATGGAAGGCGAGGGTTAGGTGTTGGTTGAGCGTTGCTCAGGCAGTTATGTGTTCTGCAAAAAAAGCTCTCGCATTTTTTGCATCGTTATCGATGGCTTGGGTCAGGGTCTGGAGATCATCGTATTTTTCTTCGTCACGCAATTTCTTCAAGAACTCGACGCGAATCAGCTTGCCGTAGCAGTCAGCTGAATAATCAAACAGGTGAACCTCCAGCAGCACGCGGCCGTTATCCTCTACGGTGGGCCGAACACCCAGGCTCGCCACGGCAGGCAAAGGATGCTCAGCGAGCCCATGTACTTGCACGACGAAGATGCCTGACAAGGCCGGGCGGCGGTGCGCGATTTTCAGGTTCAGGGTGGGAAAGCCAATCGTACGACCCAGCTTTCTGCCGTGCTGCACATGACCTGAAATCGCATAGGGGTGACCGAGTAACTCGCGGCTGCGCTCGAAGTCACCCGCAAGCAGCGCCTCACGCACCGCAGACGACGAGATTCGTGTTGCTTGATGCGTGACCGTTGGCAGGGCAACCACCTCGAACCCGAATTCTTTTCTAGCCGACTGCAGCATGGCAAGATCACCCGAACGTTTCGCGCCAAAACGGAAATCATCACCGACGATCAACCATTTCACATGCAGGCCGTCGACCAGAACATCTTTAATGAAGTTCTCAGCGGGCTGAGAAGCAAACGATGCATTGAAATGCTCGACAATCACACGATCAACACCGCAGTCTGCCAGCGCTTGCAGCTTGTCACGTAAATTCGCAATACGGCGCGGCGCACGCGATTCATCACCGGAGAGCTGAGCAAAATACTCGCGTGGGTGCGGCTCAAATGTCATCACAGCAGTTTCGACGTGTAGCCGTGCCGCCGCCGCCGAGAGTTGCTCGAGCAGCGCGCGATGGCCGCGATGCACGCCATCGAAATTTCCGATGGTCAGCGCGCAAGCGCGACGCGATTCAGCGTTGGGGAGTCCGCGAAAAACTCTCATGACATGGCTATCGAGCGCCGCCACAGTGGAAACCCTCGATTATAGAGGCTTTCATGCGGGTTTCTTGCGGGTGTCTGCGGGTCAATCGTAGTCAAATCAGGCGTTCTGCCGCGTCCTTTCGGTCTTAGCCGTTGAGGCGGGGCGGGCTTAAAACTCTCCCCACAGCGCATGCAGCGCTGCTACGGCCGTGATACCTGCCGTTTCGGTTCTCAGCACCCGGCTACCCATAGAAAGACAAATCGCGCCGTGCGAGATCGCGGTTTGTTCCTCGGCCTCGCTCAATCCACCCTCGGGGCCGATAATGAGAGTGACAGCCTGCGGAGGCCTATGTCGAGCCCAATCCGTGAGCGATTGCTGGCCACGTGGCGAGAGCAAAATTCGAGGGTGCAGATCATGCTGATCTATCCAACTTGAAAACGCCTGCGGCATAGCAACTGATGGCAGTCGATTGCGGCCACACTGCGCTGCGGCCGCCACGACAATCGAGCGCCAATGCGCCAATTTTTTAACAGCGCGCTCATCGTTCAAGCGAACCACCGAGCGCGCTGCCATCAGTGGTTGAATTGCGGTCACGCCGAGTTCGACGGCTTTCTCGATCACCCAATCCATTTTGCTGCCTTCGGGCAGCGCTTGCGCCAGTGTGAGTGCGTGACCTGGTTCAGATTCGCGCGCGTTGAAGGTCTTAATGTGTGCCACCGAGCGGCGTTTTTCGATCTGCGCCAAGCTGGCTGTAAATTCACCGCCATGGCCATTAAACAGCGTCACCGTATCGCCCGGCTTTAGTCGTAGCACCGCGATATGATGCGACACCTCATCGGGTAGCTCGCACTGCATACCCAGCTCTAGCGGTTGATCGAGGTAGAAGCGTGGCATGGTGGTGGTCGGTGCGGCTCAGTCTGCATTGCATTGACCGTCGATTGTAAGTGGGCGCGAGGCGGTCTGGTAAAATCGCGCGCTTTTCCACCGGTCTGCGCTCTCGCCGCCGGCGGCCGTCTAATCCAGCCCGGCTTGCCAACATGACTACCTCCCAAGACACTCGAAATATGGCTAATGCGATTCGCGCATTGGCAATGGACGCAGTACAAAAAGCGAATTCAGGTCACCCAGGCATGCCCATGGGCATGGCCGAGATCGCAGTCGCGCTGTGGTCGAATCACTTGCGACACAACCCCGCAGATCCGAGCTGGGCTGACCGTGATCGCTTCGTCGTGTCAAATGGGCATGGCTCGATGCTGCACTACGCCCTGCTGCATTTGGCGGGTTACGACCTGCCGATGGAAGAGCTGAAAAACTTCCGCCAGCTTCATTCAAAGACGCCGGGCCATCCCGAAGTTGGCATTACTGCTGGTATCGAAACAACGACTGGGCCACTGGGCCAAGGCATCGCAAACGCGGTGGGCATGGCGCTGGCAGAGTGGCTGCTGGGCGCGCGCTTTAACAAGCCCGGCTTTAACATTGTTGACCACTACACCTACGTGTTTCTGGGTGACGGTTGCCTGATGGAGGGCATCAGCCACGAAGTCTGCTCGCTGGCCGGTACGCTGGGGCTGTCAAAATTGATCGTGCTGTATGACGACAATGGCATCTCCATCGACGGTGAAGTCGAGGGCTGGTTCAAGGACGACACGCCGAAGCGCTTCGAGGCTTACGGTTGGAACGTGATTCCTGGTGTTGACGGGCATGATGTGGCAGCGGTTGACGCCGCGATCAGTAAAGCGAAGGCTTCAAGCAAGCCAACCCTGATCTGCTGCAAAACCGTCATCGGCAAGGGCGCCCCGAATATGCAAGGGTCCGACAAAGTCCATGGCGCTGCTCTGGGTGATGCCGAGATCGCTGCTACCCGCGCTGCAATTGGCTGGACCTCGCCTCCGTTCGAGATCCCGGCAGATGTGTACGCCGCTTGGGATGCGAAAGCCAAAGGCAAGGATCTGCAGTCGGCATGGAGCAAGACATTCACCGCCTATCGTGAACAGTTCCCTGCCGATGCGGCAGAATTCGAGCGTCGCATGAAAGGCGAGCTACCTGCTAACTTTGATCAAGCAGTCACCGCCATGATTGCGGCCTGCGTCGACAAGAAAGAAACCATAGCGACCCGCAAAGCAAGCCAGAACGCGATTCAGGCCTTGTCGTCCACGTTGCCGGAATTCCTCGGCGGGTCAGCCGATCTGACCGGCTCCAACCTCACCAACTGGAAAGAATGCGTCGCGGTGCGCGCCGGACAAGCTGGCAACCATATCAACTACGGTGTGCGTGAATTCGGCATGAGCGCGATCATGAATGGCATTGCGCTGCATGGTGGCTTTATCCCGTTTGGTGCCACCTTCCTCACCTTTTCCGACTACAGCCGCAACGCCTTGCGCATGGCGGCATTAATGAAGCAACGCAGCTTGTTCGTGTTTACGCACGATTCGATCGGGCTGGGTGAAGATGGCCCAACCCATCAGTCGATTGAGCACGTGTCCAGCTTGCGTTTGATACCGCAGCTGGATAATTGGCGGCCTTGCGATACGGTCGAATCAGCAGTGGCTTGGTCTGAAGCGGTTAAACGGCACGATGGTCCGAGCACCTTGATTTTCTCGCGCCAGAATTTGCCATTTGTTGAGCGCGATGCCGGGCAGATTGCTGCGATCTCGCGCGGTGCTTACGTGCTGCGTGATGCGCCGGATGCGAAAGCCCTGATTAGTGCCACGGGCTCGGAGATCGAGCTGGCACTGAAGTCGGCCGAGCAACTAGCTGCGGATGGCGTGCCGGTGCGCGTGGTGTCGATGCCGTGCGCCGATGTGTTCGCTCGTCAAGACGCCGAGTACCAAGCAAGCGTGCTGCCTAAAGGCATGCCCCGCGTTGCGATCGAGGCGGGCGTCACTGATTTCTGGTTCAAGTATGTTGGTCTCGAAGGCAAAGTGATTGGCATCGATACCTTTGGCGAGTCCGCGCCTGCGGGCGCACTATTCAAGCATTTTGGCTTCACCACCGATCGAGTGGTAGCTGCGGTCAGATCGGTGCTGCACTGATCTGATCAGATACGGTTAACAACTATCGTACTCAGGAGAACTTCATGACCATCAAGGTTGCGATTAATGGTTACGGCCGCATCGGCCGCAATGTATTACGTGCTCATTACGAAGGCGGCAAACAAAATGACATACAGATCGTAGCAATCAACGATCTTGGCAATCCGGAGTCCAATGCACACCTCACGCGCTACGACACTGCACATGGCAAGTTCCCTGGTAGCGTCGCGGTCGAAGGCGACAACATGATCGTCAATGGCGACAAGATTCGTGTATTTGCCCAACGCGATCCGGCGCAAATTCCTTGGGGTGAGTTGGGCGTTGATGTGGTGCTGGAGTGCACGGGTTACTTCACTACCAAAGAGAAAGCTTCTGCGCACCTCAAAGGGGGTGCAAAGAAAGTGATTATCTCTGCACCCGGTGGCAAGGATGTCGATGCTACGGTGGTGTATGGCGTGAATCAGTCCGTGCTGAAGTCATCTCACACCGTCATCTCTAACGCGTCCTGCACGACCAATTGCTTGGCGCCGCTCGTCAAGCCGCTGAACGACAAGATTGGCTTGTTAAACGGTCTGATGACCACGGTACATGCGTATACCAATGATCAGGTGTTGACCGACGTCATGCACGAAGACCTGCGCCGTGCGCGGTCAGCAACCATGTCGATGATTCCAACCAAAACCGGTGCGGCTGCGGCGGTTGGCCTTGTGCTGCCGGAGCTAAACGGCAAGCTCGATGGCTACGCGATTCGTGTTCCCACCATCAACGTCTCGGTGGTTGATCTGTCTTTCATCGCTGCACGCGACACCACAGTTGAGGAAGTGAACGCGATCATGAAAGAGGCCGCTGACGGTCCTTTACATGGCGTATTGACTTACAACACCGAGCAACTGGTATCGATTGATTACAACCACAATCCGGCATCGTCCAACTTTGATGCCACCCTCACCAAAGTCTCAGGACGACTCGTCAAAGTCTCGTCTTGGTATGACAACGAGTGGGGCTTTAGTAATCGCATGCTGGATACCACTGTCGCATTAATGACTGCGAAGTAATAGAGGCTGCTGCCCCACTCGTTGCGGCGTAGGCTAACTTAGCTTCGCGAAGGGAAGCTAAGTTAAGGCCCTAAGGGCCGGCCGAAGCCACAATGAATTTATGGCTTTAGTAATCGCATGCTGGATACCACTGTCGCATTAATGACTGCGAAGTAATAGAGGCTGCTGCCCCATTCGTTGTGAAAAAAAGGATCGCATTTGCGATCCTTTTTTCTGGGCTGGTGGCCCGTTACTTCTGCGAAGTCCTGATAAAAATCGCATCCCCAATTTTATTGAAGGCCGACTCATACACCTTCGGATCAAGAATCGGATTTTCTCGATTAGCTTGCTGCCCGTACTCTCTCAGCATTTTGTCGCGCTGAACAAAATTCAAGCGTACCCGGGTTGTTTTTGTGCCTATCTCTTCTACGAAGGCCGTCACGGCTGTCTTTCCCTCTGAGCGCATATTACTGATGTTTTCAAGGAAGGCTTTCATACCGTCCGCGCCTTTGAGTGGTGATTCTGCGGAAATAAAACCCGTCTCTAGGCTGGCAGAGTTGACCACGTAGCCCAGGTCTTGGAATACAGACATAGTCGAATTAAATGCAGTTTTTTTGTCAGTTTCGAATTGCTTGGACTGAAAGGCTTGTATCTCTAAAGACGTTTTTTGCGGTGCGCCACCATCGGTGGCACAAGCAGTCAGAAACAGTGGTACGGCCAACAGCATGGACTGTCGAATTCCCATCGTGAGATCTCCTTAGAATGATGATGAGCGAGAAGAGAAATCAACGACAGTTTTTACGCCATTGATTTCTTTGAATTTGATAATCAGTGTGATGGTGCGACTGGATTGTTCGAAGCCGGAGCTGCTACTGCCGCCGCTGAGCAGAATGATGGTGGCGCTGAAACCGCTTGAGCTTGAGTTAGCCACCGTTGCGTGTTTTTGGTAGGTCCAGACTTCTTCACCATCTGCACTCTGAGTCACCAGGTTAGGCGATCCAAACGCCTCAATCACTTGCTGCTGCGTGGTGCTGTTCTTTTTTAGCGTCAGGCTGACTTGTCCAGCGGTCAGGTTGTTTTTTTCAGTGGTTTGGGTAGTGGGCTGCCCCGCGCACGCGCTGAGCAAGCCAAGGCAAATGCCGAGTGTGATGATGTGAGATCTCATGGCCATGTAAGAAAAATCCGACCCAGTGCCGTTTCACTGGCAAGGCCGGAAAGTTATCGGAAAGACCATGGAGTTGTATGGAATGATTGCCTATATGGCAATCTTGCTGTCGCAAGCCCACAACAAATAGTGCGTCCGGGTCGGTCAGCGGGCCTAGGGGATAAAGATTGTTTGCCAGAGCGTAATTACCGCGTTCCGCAGGCTCACGATTCCTGCGGGCGATACCCGCGCCCGGTCTTCGCCGCGCAATCGGATTTTGTGCTGCAGCCGCCGAAACTCGCGGTAGGCATCGGCGACTTGGTCTGCGAGCGCCTGATCGATCAGGCCAATTTGTCCGGCGAGTTTGAGCAAGGCGATGTTGCCGATATCAGCGGTCAATTCGGTATGGTCGCGCGCGTGTAGCAGCACTAGATACTGAACGATGAACTCGATGTCAATCATGCCGCCCGAATCATGCTTGAGATCGAAATCGGCAGATCGGTTCGGGTGCGCATCGTGCATACGCTGACGCATAGCCAGCACTTCTTTACGAAGGTCTGCCGCATCACGTGCTTGACAAAGTAATGCGACGCGCAAGCTTTCGAAGCGCTCACCAATGCTGCTATCACCCGCACAATATCGTGCGCGGGTGAGTGCCTGATGCTCCCACACCCAGGCTGATTGCCTTTGGTACTTTTCAAATGCGCTAAACGACGATACCAGCAGCCCACTCGCGCCATCGGGTCTGAGTGCGACATCGATATCAAACAGCACACCTGCTGCGGTATGACTCGTCATCCAGGTGATGAAGCGCTGCGCTAGCTTGGCGTAGAGCGAGGGAGCGTCTTGATCATCATCATCGTATAAGAAAATCAGGTCCAGATCAGATGCATAGCCAAGCTCCTTGCCGCCTAGCTTGCCGTAGGCGATCACGGCAAACGCCGGCCATTCGCGTTGGCGAGCCGGCAGGGTTTGCCAGATGGCTTCTATGGTGACTGCGACCAGCACATCTGCCAATGCGGATAGGTGATCTGCCAGGCGCTCAACGGTTAACAGGCCGCCGATATCTTGCGCCAACAAACGAAATTGCTGCGCGTGATGCAGCTCTCTAAGCAGATCCATTTGCCGCTCTGTATCGCCGGAAAATGCCAGAAGACGTTGACGGCACTCTGCGGCAAAACTGATCCAGTCTGGCTCGGTTTCAAGCGCGGTCGCATCAAGTAGTTCATCCATCAGCACCGGATGCTGATTTAAATACTGCGCTGCCCAGCCACTCGCAGCAATCATGCGAACCACGCGCGCGAGTGCTTGCGGAAATTCCGTTAACAACTCCAGATATGCTGAGCGACGCGCAATCGCCTCAAACAGGTCAAGTAATCGGCTCAAGGTGACGGAGG
>VGHX01000004.1 GCA_016868055.1 Betaproteobacteria bacterium | reverse complement strand
GCTGGTCAATGAGATTGCATGTCTGGTGGGACAAATTTTGTCGGAGCATCACGGCTTACCGAAGAAGCTGCAGGGTATCAAAGTACACCCGGGGGCTCATGCCGATATCAGCGCGCAGCTGCAGATGTTGGTACATAAACGATTTGTCAGCGATACCGACCATGCACAGCTCGCCCATTTTCCGCGTTATCTGAAGGCGATACAGGTACGTGTCGACAAGCTACGGAGTGACCCCGCGCGTAATGCGCGGCTGCTGGCAGATTGGCAGCAAGCCGCAGCGCCGTGGCAACGCGCACACAAAGGCGGTCAGCGCGACGCCAAGATGGATGAGTATCGCTGGCTACTCGAAGAGCTGCGGGTTTCTCTGTTTGCGCAGGAGCTGCGTACCCCGATGCCGGTGTCAGTCAAGCGCTTGCAGAAGATTTGGGAATCCATGCAGCGCTAAAGCTATTTTTGTTGAGTTCTTCATGCCGGCGAAGAATGGCGCCAGCAAGCCAAACTATTTGAAGCGTATTTAAGTGGATGCCGGCCTGCGCCGGCATGACCGGCTAAGTGTAAAAAATAATGAATCAATGATGAATGAATAGTCAGCGAATCATGAGCGATTTATG
This sequence comes from Betaproteobacteria bacterium, assembly GCA_016868055.1. GTDB lineage: Bacteria > Pseudomonadota > Gammaproteobacteria > Burkholderiales > Burkholderiaceae_D > Pernthalerella. The sequence goes on along the minus strand of VGHX01000004.1, from coordinate 61,279 downwards.
GGCGAGGCGTGAACGAAGCATGAACCAAGCATGAACGAAGCATGAACGAAGCAGTACGGGCCTAATCATTTTCATGCTGAGAAATCGCGTAAAATTGCGCCAATTACTGGATAAGTTAATCACTATGAGTATTAAATCCGATAAGTGGATCCGTCGTATGGCGGCAGAGCACGGCATGATCGAGCCGTTCGAGCCCGGCCAGGTGCTTGAGGCCAATGGTCAGCGTATTGTGTCGTATGGCACGTCTTCCTATGGCTACGATATCCGCTGCGCGAATGAGTTCAAGATTTTTACCAACATTAACAGCACCATCGTTGATCCGAAAAATTTCGATGAGAATTCGTTCGTTGATCTGAAAAGCGATGTTTGCATCATCCCGCCCAATTCATTTGCGCTAGCCCGTACGATCGAGTTTTTTCGTATTCCCCGTAACGTATTAACGATTTGCCTGGGTAAATCAACGTACGCGCGTTGCGGCATCATTGTGAATGTGACACCGTTCGAGCCAGAGTGGGAAGGTTATGTCACGCTCGAGTTTTCGAATACCACACCGCTACCGGCAAAAATTTATGCCGGTGAAGGCTGCGCGCAAGTGCTGTTCTTCGAGAGTGATGAAGTGTGCGATGTATCTTACAAGGACAGAGGCGGCAAATACCAAGGGCAGCGCGGCGTCACGCTCCCCAAAGCTTAACGCCAGATTTTTTGGCGGCCAGCTTCGTTGCATCCTCCTCTCCGCACGACAAGTGCCATCTTCTATCTACTCACCGAGCCTGCGTACGGTGAGTGCGCAGCGTTGCTCGATCAATTTTACGATCTGCTCAATTATTTCATTGTTAGCGAGGCCGCGCTTGGGATCTGACTGCAGCTCCCGCGCGGTAGTCGGCATTGAATTTGCCAAAGCCAGAATTCTTTTTCTGGCCGACGCCTTGCCGAGATTCGCTGCCTCAGCGAGCTGATCCCAGTGACGTGCTTGCACTTCGCTGAAGGCGTATTTGCTCCCAATCTTCATGGCCATTTTCGAGCTTAGGGTCGGATAGACCGCTGTAGAGAGCGTGTCGTACAGAGGCGCGAGGACAACGGATGTGCCTTCGTATAGTAATGAGAAATTCTTGGCGTGTGCGTCGTGATTGCCAATCAAGGCATTGAAGATGACAAAGTCCAGCAAGCCCAGAACTTGCGGTGCGTTGGGGCGTGTGACACGCCTGACCAAATTGAAACATTGCGCTAAATCCGGCCCACCCTCGTTCTGGTACTTCATTTCCGGCACTGCTCCCAGAGCCTGACAAAAGTCTTCCTGATGCAGACGCCGCAACTGACTTTTGGGATTGCATACGCGGTCGTAGCGCTCGACCAAGAGGAACTGGCGCCCAAGCACAGAACGCACCTGCGACTTTGCCGTCTTGAGCCCGATTGCCTCGGCCAGCGATAGACAAAAGCCTTCGTTATTTACGGTGTCCGACAAGGTACTAATGGCAGGCTTCAGGATATGTGAGCTTGGCGCGCCATTTTTTGACAGACCGATACGGGCGCCATCAAATACCACAGGCAATTTGTCTTGGGCGCCAGCGAGTGAGAGTCGTAAGCCATCTTTACCAGCCAACATCGGTCGCTGCGGCAGTTCATCAAGGATGTCGACGATCTCTTGATTGCTCAACCACTGAATCTCATCGTCGTGATCGGGACGAGGCGGCAACTGCCCCGGCTCCAACAGAGTAACGGCCCCGGCACACTCGCCACCGATGTGATCGAGTAATGCAAAATCATTTTGGCTGGATACCTGAAATTTCTGCGCGATCAGGCGTCGTAGCCGTCCCTCTGGCAGCAGCCCTGCAAAGAATGGGCGCGTGTGGTGGTCATCGAAATTTTCTGCTTGAAGCGGTAGCGAGTTGGATAGAGCGGCCGCATCAAGCCGTGACAGCCAATCCGGGATATATCGGAAATTCAGCCTTCCATTGACGAGAGACAGGATGCCGACCTGCTCCGAGAAGAGCCAGACTTCCAGCTCAAATGTCATGCTGCTTGCTCTTGGGGTGATTTGCAGAGGCGGGCGGCGGCAGACCGATGAGCTGGAGCTCACCCCCTAGCGCATCAATTACACGCAGCACGTTTTCCAGTCGCAGCGTGGTCTTGCCGGCTTCAAGGTCGACGATGAAGCGCACACCGACACCCGCAGCCAGGGCTAGCTGAGGCTGCGTCAGGCCAAGCTGCTTGCGTGCTGAACGCAGCGCGTTACCGAGTTGTGCCGTGGTCTTCATAGCGCACATTGATTTTATTTCCCGTTCGGGAAATTATTAATGAGTTTGGCCAGCTAGGCAAGCGATATTTCCCGTTCGGGAATTTTTTATCGAATAGAGGGTGTCTGAGCTATAAATTTCCCGAACGGGTAATTTAGGTGGGTGCAAGGTAGATGTTGATCCGGCAAACGTCAACAGAGCACCGCGACTCACCTCTCGTCTACGACTCTTTGCGGTTTTTTCAGGCGCTACGGAGCGAATGGGTTAACGATATCAAGCGTCGATTCGATACGCTGCTGGTGTTGTAAATCTTCGGTGAGCAGTTGCGTACATCCGCTGTCTAATGCCGCAGCGAGAATCATCGCGTCGTAGACCGAATATCCATAGCGATCGGCCAACTCCAGGCCCCGTCGGTGTATGTCCAATGTGAGCGGAACGACTTTGAGCGTTTGCGTCAGTGTATCGACTGTCTCGCTAATCTCTGCAATGGTCATGTTCAGTTTGCGGCGCGCCACGGCCGCGAACTCATTCAGTACCTGCACGCTGATAGTGCCGCCCTCGGTGATCAATGATTCGACTGTGTCTGCTTTTTGGCAGAGGATGAGAACAGGTAAAGCAGCAGGTTGGTATCAAAAAACTGTTGGTCGGGCGCATTTAACCTCGCTCATTGGCCTCGAGCCGGTCAAAGCGAAAGTCGTCGGGCAGTCGGCCTCGGAATTTTCGCAGTCGTGCCAGTAACTCTTTGGCAGACGGCTTTAGCGTGATCGCAAAGGTACGAGGGCCGGCAACCTCGATCTGAATGTCATCGCCCTCTTTCAGATTCATTGCATCCACCACCGTGGCGGGCAGCCTTACCGCCAGGCTATTTCCCCATTTCGATACCAGCATTTGAGGCTCCGATGTCTGTTGGATATACAAATGAAATTGTATATCTACGGGTGCAGCATTTCAATTGGCCGTGCATCTGTTAGCATTTTCCTTACAGCAACCCCGCCGGCATGCGCCGGAACCCGAGATGAGGCGAAGCGGTGGATACCTTTCAGAGTATTGATGCCTTTGTCCGCGTCGCGGAAGCCTCGAGCTTCGCGGATGTCGCGCGTCAGCTCGGCGTGTCAAAGTCCGTCATCACCACCCGCGTTCAGCAGCTCGAAGAGTTTGTCGGTGCTCCGCTGTTTCACCGCACCACGCGCCATGTTCGTTTATCCGAAATTGGTGAGTTGTTTCACAAAGAGTGCGCCGACCTGATTGCGCGTGCTAATGGCTTGGTCGATCAGATGCGCGATTCGCGCGTTGCCCCGACCGGCATGTTGCGGATACATGCCTTGCCGGGTTTCGTGCTGGGCCATATGGCGCATCTGCTGAGTGAATTTCAAAATCTCTACCCGGGCATCGGGATTGATCTCACCGTGAATGATGCGGTGGTCGACCCGGTGAAAGAGGGCTTTGATTGTGCTTTGCAAATTTTTCCGCCGGCGTCTGAAGAGCTGATCGAGCGGCGGCTGTTTCAGGTGCGTCGGGTGTTTTGTGCTGCACCTGATTATCTTGCGCAGCATTCCCCGATAAACCAGCCTGAAGATTTGTTGCAGCACAGGCTGGGTTTGTACTCGCGCTATCCGTCGCGCGATCGTTGGATATTTAATGGCCCCGCGCGCCAAGTCATTCTTGATCTTAAGCCCGCACTACGAACCAATAGCGTGCACATGCTGCGTGACTACGCAATTGATGGTGGCGGCGTGGTGTGTATTCCTACCATCGTCGCGGCTGAGGGCATTGCCGATGGAAGACTTGGCTTGTTGTTACAAGATTTTCAACTTTCTCATTTCTGGTTTTCTGCGGTCTACCCAAAAACCCAGCGCAACATGTTCAAGCTGCGCCTCTTCCTCGACCACATCACGCAGAGCTTTTCCGAGATTCCGCCTTGGGATTTGGTGATGGACAATCTGAATCACGAGGTATAGCCGTCTCTCGGTTTCGGCTCGCGGTTGCGCTGATTGTTCGGGTTTTCAGAACGCCGTGATCGGATTACGGATACTTCTGCTCTAATGCTATCCGGCATACAGTGCGCTTCATGCAACGCTGTCCAGTAACCGCCTGCCATTAATAAAAAACTAACTGAGGAGATTATTTCCATGTCCGAATTCGTGACCCGCTTCGGCTCGCTCAATGACTATGAGAAGGGCCACATCGAGATCATCAACGACAAGCCTAAACACTATTGCTTCTCAAATGTGTTTGAGGTGGCGAGTGGCGCCAAGCCCTACGAGAAAATCGCTGTCGCAAAAAATTTCGAGTACGTGATCGAGGCGATCCGCGCCGAAGGTAAGTCGAGTTGGATGGCAGCGGCGCACGATGAATTTTGCGTTGTGATGGACGGCGATGTCACGATCGAATTCGTCAAACTCGACCATCCGGAGTCTGTAGCGGCTTCAGACAAAGAAGGCACCGTACCGGTCAGTGGTGAGCCGCAAGGCAAGCGCATGGGGACGATACGTCTCAAGCGCGGTCATCAGGCTTTACTACCCAAAGGGGCTGCGTATCGCTTTGATAGCGCCAAGCCATCCGTCATGATTCAGCAAACACTGCAAGGTGATCTCACGGTTCAGAAGTGGGCAGAAATTTGCTACCGCTGATCGATCACAGAATTCAGGAGACAAACATGAACGCACCTCCAGAAAAATTCCCAGCCACGATTGCTGGTTACAAGACATTCGAACTCGGCGCATTTACTTTTTCGCGCGATGAGTATTTCGTCACGATTACCTGGCCAGTACAGGGCGGTCGCCGGCAGTCGCACACGATTAGTGCCGATGCCTTTCTGCGTGCCTTGATGCGCGATGTAGCCTGGGGCTTCTTCTACGGCGTAGTCAACTTTGACCCGGTTTTTGGTACCCGTAATTTGTACGGCAAGGTCGAATTCTTTGGTGGTCGTTTGAATGAGCACTACCACAACAATGGTTTGTCTTATGTAGAAGTATTCGACACACCAGTGACGATGAAACTGATCAAAGAAATTCTCGCTGACTGGGTTAATGAAGGTTTCGATCCGTTCGCTGCGCCGATGGAAACCGGTGATGCTGCTTTTGGTGTGAAACATGGCGACAATCTGAAAGCGATCGATCGGTATCGTGTACCGACCAAGCGTATGCCGGGCCTTGAGGGTGACTCACCTTTGCGCGGTGACGATAACGGTTACCCTATCAACCGCGCGTTTGCCGATGTCGCGCAAGATCAGCCCGAGATTCACGCTGAGCCCGGCTTTGAAAAAGAACTACATGGCTTTAACTTGTTTGCGTATCTGTCCCGCTCCGATGTGACGTGGAACCCGTCTGTTACCTCAGTGTGCAAAAACAGCTTGTTCTGCCCAACCACGGAGGAATACATCCTGCCTATCATTCACGGTAATGATCGGGTTGAATGGTTCGTACAGTTGTCAGACGAGATCATGTGGAATATCAACGACAAAGACACCGGCCGACCACGCGCACGCGTATTAATGAAAGCCGGTGATGTGGCGGCCATGCCAGCGGATATCGCACATCAAGGTTTCTCCAAAAAGCGCTCGATGTTGTTGGTTTGGGAGAACGCGAATCCGGAAATCGTCAAGATGTACGAGTCCAAGCAACTCCCACCGTACCCAGTGGAGTTCTGAACGACTCATCCTCGTTGCTGACACGGTTGGGGCTGTCGGTCTGTCTTTGCAGACGAATAGCCGAAACCCCAACCGATCTCGCAAGACCTTTGCTGCAGGTAATGCGTCAGCGGCAGATCTGCAATTCAATTAGATTTTTTACTGAGCCGGTGCCCGCGCACGAGCGAAGGTGAGGCTTACCCTACAGGCGGACCTAAAACATGAATGACAGAGCTTTCATGAGTGCGATACAAAACAAACTGTTCATCGGCGGAAAATTCGTCGATGCCAAAGATGGCGCCACCATCGCTGTCCACAACCCGCATGACAATTCGCTGATTACGCAAGTGGCCGAGGCAAAAGCCGCAGATGTGGATGCGGCGGTTGATGCGGCCGAGCGTGCCTTCCCGCAGTGGAGTGGTATGGCGGCCGCCGAGCGCGGCAAGTTACTGCTGAAACTGGCTGATCGTATTGAAGCGGAGGCGGATGCGCTGGCGCAGCTGGAGGCGATCGACACTGGCCACCCGATTCGTGACGCAAAAAATATTGATGTGCTGCGCACAGCGGCTTGCTACCGCTACTTCGGCGGTATGGCCGACAAGTTTCAGGGTAGCGTGATCCCGGTCGATGCGGGGTTCATAAATTATGTACAGCGCGCACCGATTGGTGTGGTGGGCCAGATCGTGCCGTGGAATTTTCCGTTGATGTTTACCAGCTGGAAGCTGGGTCCGGCACTTGCCGCGGGTAACACCGTGGTGATGAAGCCCTCCGAGATTACGCCACTCTCTACGTTGCGTATTGCCGAGTTGATGACTGAGATTGGCTTTCCGGAAGGTGTGGTGAATATCGTAGTGGGTTACGGCCATACCGCAGGACAGCACCTGGCAGAGCACTCCAAGGTCGGCAAGATCTCGTTTACCGGTTCAACTGAAACCGGCCGTCGTATTGTCGAGGCCTCGAAAGGCAATCTCAAGCGCGTGCAGCTTGAACTCGGCGGCAAGGGCGCGAATATCGTGTTCGAGGATGCAAATCTGATTGCTGCGGTCAATGGCTCGGCCTGGGCGATTTTCCATAATCAGGGTCAGGCGTGTATCGCCGGCTCGCGTCTGATCATTCATGAAAAAATCGCCGATGAATTTCTGGAACGCTTCGTCAAACTGGCCAGCTCGATCCGATTAGGTAACCCGCTGGATCCTGAGACAGAGATGGGTCCGCTCACCTCAACCATGCACCGTGATCGCGTGTTGTCGTATGTCGAGATCGCGCAGCAGCAAGGCGCAACGGTTCTGACGGGTGGCAAGGCGCCATCGAACCCGGATCTGGCGAAAGGCTGCTACATCGAGCCCACCGTGGTCCGTGCCAAGCCGACTGATCGCGTATCGCAAGAAGAAGTATTCGGGCCGTTTGTGAGTGTGACGACATTCAAAGACGATGCTGAAGCGCTGCAGATCGCCAACATGACGGAATACGGTCTCGGTGGCGGTTTATGGACGCGTGATTTGTCACGCGCACACAAGATGGCACGCGAGATTCGTGCTGGTATGGTCTGGGTGAATAGCTATAAACGGGTGAACCCAGGTTCACCATTTGGTGGCGTTGGTCAATCGGGCTATGGCCGCGAGATGGGCTTCGAAGCGATGCACGACTACACCGAAGCAAAATCGGTGTGGGTGAATGTGGATGCGCAAATTCTGCCGCACTTCAAACGCTAGTTGACGCCGTGCGCGACTTTGTCTTCAGTGGTCAAGCCAGCCGCGTCGTTTTCGGTGCGGGATCCCTTGCGCATTTGGAGCGCGAAGTTGATCTGCTGGGTGCGAAACGTGCACTGGTACTGTGCACCCCAGAGCAGCAGGCGTTGGCAGAAGACGTTGCAAAGCGGCTGGGTCAGCGCGCGGTCGGTGTGTATGCCAAGGCCGTGATGCATGTGCCGGTCGAGGTGGCCACTGCTGCGATACAAGAAGCAGATCGATTAGCCGCTGACTGCCTGATTGCTGCGGGTGGTGGCTCGACGATTGGTTTGGCAAAAGCGATTTCGTTACAGTCATCGCGACCGATTCTTGCCATACCTACCACCTATGCTGGCAGTGAGATGACGCCGATCTGGGGCATGACCGAGAACGGCTTGAAAAAAACTGGCCGCGATATCCGAGTGCTGCCACGCACGGTGATATATGACCCGCAGCTGACCCTATCGCTGCCGACATCGCTGTCGATCACGTCCGGCATGAATGCAATCGCGCATGCGGCTGAGGGCTTGTACGCACAAGACAGTAATCCGGTGATGGATCTGATGGCTGAAGAGGGCATACGCGCGTTGGCGGCAGCCATCCCGGTGCTGCGTGATCGCTCGAGCGACATCGAGGCGCGTAGTAATGCGCTGTTCGGTGCGTGGCTGTGCGGAACCGTACTCGGGAATGTTGGCATGGCCTTGCACCACAAGCTGTGCCACACCTTAGGCGGCACTTTGAATTTGCCGCATGCCGAGGTTCATACAGTATTACTGCCGCATGCGATTGCTTTCAATGCCGACGCTGCACCGACTGCAATGCAGCGTATCGCATGCGCTTTGCATGGTGACAATGCAGCACATGGTTTGTACCAGCTCGCCAAAGAAAACGGCGCGCCCTATGCCTTGCGTGATATTGGCATGCAAGAAAAAGATATTGATCGCATCGCGCACATCGCGGTGCAAAACCCCTATTGGAATCCGCGCCCCGTCAATACGGAGGCGGAAGGTGCGCTGCGTGCCTTATTGCAGCGTGCATGGCAGGGCGCGCCACCGGCGTAAAGCAAGTAAGCAGTTGATAACCACCGAAGAGGAGACATCACTATGGCAATTACCAGACGAGAGCTGATCCAGAGCGTTGCTGCGGCAGCACTGGTCAGCGCAAGCGGCGTTTCATTCGCTGCTGACACCATCAAAGTCGGCTACGTATCACCACAGACCGGCCCGCTGGCACCATTCGGTGAAGCCGACAAGTGGGTCATCGAGCAAATGAAAGGCGCGTTTAAGGACGGCGTAACCGTTGGCGGCAAAAAATACGCTGTCGAGATCGTGCTCAAAGACAGCCAGTCCAATCCAAAGCGAGCCGGTGAAGTCGCTAACGATCTCATCCTGAAAGATAAAGTGGCGATGATTCTGACGGCAGGCACCCCAGAGACTGCCAACCCGGTATCGGATGCATGCGAGTTGAATCAATTGCCCTGCATTTCATCGGTTGTGCCTTGGCAGCCATGGTTCTTCGGTCGCAAGGGTGACCCGGCAAAAGGTTTCAAATGGACTTACCACATCTTCTGGGGCTTGGAAGACGTGATCACCAACTTCACTAATGGTTGGAACAGCGTTAAGACCAATAAAAAAGTGGGTGGCCTGTTCCCGAACGATGGTGACGGTAATGCCTGGGGTGACAAGGAAATTGGTTTCCCGAAACCGCTCTCAACACAAGGCTACTCGTTGACAGATCCGGGCCGCTTCCAGAATGGCACGCAAGATTTCTCTGCACAGATCGCTGCCTTCAAGAAGGACAATGTCGAGATCGTGACTGGTGTGGTGATTCCACCCGATGCCAAAACTTTCCTGACGCAGGCGCGCCAGCAAGGCTTCAAACCGAAGGTCATCACGCTGGGCAAAGCGCTGCTGTTCCCGGGTGCGATCGAAGCGCTCGGCGATTTGGGTGACGGCCTGACGACCGAAGTGTGGTGGACACCATCGCATCCGTTTGCGTCCAGCCTGACCAAGCAATCAGCGAAAGACTTAGCGGCGGCGTATGAAGCCTCAGCAAGAAGCAGTGGACGCAGCCGATCGGTTTTGCGCATGCCTTGTTCGAGGTGGCCGCCGATGCACTCAAGCGCGCAAAATCCACCAAACCGGATGATCTGGTAGGCGCGGTAGCAGCTACCGAGCTGAAGACCGTAGTGGGTGATGTGAAGTGGGGTGGGCCAGGCCCATTCAAAAATGTCAGCAAAACACCGCTGGTGCTTGGTCAATGGAACAAAGGCGGCAAGTACAAGTATGAGCTGACCGTAGTGAACAATCAGGCGGCGACGACGATTCCTGCAGGCGGCAAAATGCGCCTGATGAATCCGTAAGTTTCGTGATGGCACTGCTCACTCTCAATAACGTCAGCAAGTCTTATGGCGCGCTGAAAGTCACGGATGCAGTATCGCTATCGGTGAATGAGGGTGAGGTACTCGGTATTCTCGGCCCCAACGGGGCCGGGAAGACCACCTTGTTTAATTTAATCTCCGGCGACGTGAAGACAGACGCGGGCGAGGTTGAATATCAGGGTCAGCGTATCAATACGCTCGCACCGTTCGAGCGCTGTCGATTAGGTATCGGTCGCTCGTATCAAGTGCCGCAGCCATTCGGGCAGTTGAGCGTGTTTGAAAATCTGGTCACCGCTGCCTGCTTCGGCGCGCAAGTCAGTGAGCGTGAGGCCTGGGATATCGCCTGGGATGTGCTGCAGCAAACCGAGCTGACACGCTTTGCTAATCATGCTGCCGGTGGATTAACGCTGTTGAATCGCAAACGACTGGAGCTGGCGCGTGCACTAGCCACCCGGCCAAAGCTTTTACTACTTGATGAGATCGCGGGTGGCCTGACTGAGCATGAAGCGCAGGCGCTGGTAGACGAGCTCAGACGAATCAAGCAGTCCGGTGTCACCATGATCTGGATTGAGCATGTTGTGCATGCCTTGCTGTCACTGGCAGATCGTCTGCACGTCATTAATTTCGGTAAAACACTCTGCACCGGTCAGCCACAGCAAGTGATGCAAGACCCGGAAGTGCGTCGTGTGTATATGGGTCTGGAGAGCTGATGCTGCTACAGACAAGATCAGTCACCGCATCCTATGGTGACGCACAGGCGTTGTTTGGTATTGATCTGGACGTAGATGCTGGTGAAGTGGTTGCCCTGATCGGTGCCAATGGCGCCGGCAAATCCACTTTTCTAAAAACCATCACGGGTATGTTGGCACCGAGCGCGGGCGAGATTCGGTTCGATGGCGAACGCATTGATCGCGCCGAGGCGGCCGATATTGTTGCGCGCGGTATCGCTATGGTACCGGAGGGGCGGCGTCTGTTTCCTTCCTTATCGGTGGAAGAAAATCTGCAGATGGGTGCGCTATCGCGTCGCAGTGGCGCATGGAATTTGGAGCGCGTCTATAGCCTGTTCCCGATTCTGAAAGAGAAGCGCCGTCAGCCTTCGACGTCATTGTCAGGTGGGCAGCAGCAAATGGTCGCAATTGGACGTGCGTTGATGAGTAATCCGCGTGTGCTGTTATGTGACGAGATATCACTTGGCCTGGCACCTGTGGTCATCCGAGAAATCTATGCCGCATTACCTTCATTGCAGCAAGACGGCATGACCTTGCTGATTGTGGAGCAGGATGTGCAACTGGCGATGCAGGTGTCATCGCGCGTGGTGTGTCTGCAGGAGGGGCGAGTGTCATTAGTCGGACGATCTGGCGAGCTGACCCGCGAGCAGATCAGTCAAGCTTATTTCGGACTCTAGCGATGACGGATATTCTGCTTCAGGGGTTGTTGCTTGGCGGCTTGTATGCGCTGTTCGCGCTTGGGCAGTCATTGATGTTCGGTGTGATGCGACTGACGAACACGGCGCAAGGTGACTTCATCATACTCGGCGGCTTCTTCGCCATCAGTCTGGTGAGTGCCACCGGGCTGGCGCCGGGCTGGGCTTTGTTACTGATTGCACCGGCAGCGTTTGTGTTTGGTTACGGGTTACAGCGCTTTGTGTTGAATGGCACGCTCGGAAAAGACCCGCTACCGTCACTGGTCGTCACCTTTGGTCTGGCAATTATTATTCAAAACTTGCTGCTGGAAATATATTCGGCTGATCCGCGCTCATTGGATGCAGGTGCGATTGCGCTTGATAGCCTCTCTTTGGGTGCTGCTACCGTCGGCACTTTGCCCCTGCTGACGTTCGCTGTGGCAGTGCTTGCGACGCTCGCATTGCAATCCTTGTTTTCATTCACTGCCTTGGGGCGATCGTTTCGTGCGGTATCAGATGACCGCGAGGCTGCGCAGCTGATGGGACTACGACCATCGATGGTGTATGCGCAAGCCACAGGCATTGCATTTGTATTGATCGCCTTGGCGGGCACATTGCAGGCGATGCGTACAACCGTATCGCCCAGTGATGGGCCATTGATCCTGTTGTTTGCCTTCGAGGCCGTGATCATCGGCGGTATGGGCTCTTTTTGGGGCACCTTGCTGGGTGCTTTATTGCTCGGCGTTGCGCAGCAAATCGGCTTTCGATTTGATCCGGGTTGGGGAATCTGGTTTGGTCATCTTACCTTCTTGTTGGTGCTGCTGATCAGACCGCAGGGTTTGTTTCCAAGGACGAGATGATCATGAACAAGACGCTAACCCAGCGATTTTCATCTGGTGATGGTAGACCATCGTTCGATGTCATCCGTAGCAACCGGTTCTCGGTGCTGTTACCGTTGATAACTGCTGCCATCATGCTGTATGCCATCTCAATTCCCTGGTGGGGTGAGTCGAGCTGGATGCGCGAGGTGGTTGAGATCAGCTGTTATTTTGTCTTCGCAATGATGTGGAATCTGCTCGCCGGCTATGGCGGTATGGTCAGCATCGGGCAGCAGGCTTTTCTGGGCTTTGGTGGTTACATCATGCTCATTCTCGGGAACGAGGCGGGCGTCAATCCCTTTATAGCGATACCGATTGCCGCGTTGGCGACGGTTGCGATTGCGTACCCGGTATCTTTCATCGCATTTCGTTTGCAGGGCGGCTATTTCGCGATTGGTACCTGGGTGATTGCGGAGGTATTCCGGCTGTCATTCGCGAATTTGCACTGGGTCGGCGGCGGCTCTGGTACCTCACTGATCGCCTTGCGTGACATCGAGCGATCGGTACGCGAATCCACCACGTATTTCATTGCGCTGGCCTGTGTATTACTCGTGACTTTTGGCGTGTATGCATTTTTGCGCTCCAAGCGGGGACTGGCATTGCTGGCAATTCGCGATAACGAGGTCGCCGCATCGTCGCAGGGTATCGATGTCGGGCGTATGAAGCTCGCGGTGTATTTGATTGCAGCAGGTGGTGCAGGCTTGGCAGGCGCGCTTTATTTTGTCAGTAATCTGCGTATCTCATTGGATGCGGCGTTCTCGGTGAACTGGTCGGCATTCGCGATCTTTATGGTCGTGATCGGAGGCATCGGCCGTATTGAGGGCCCGATGATTGGTGCGTTGCTATTCTGGTTTCTCAATAAATTTTTCAGCGACTACGGTAGCTGGTATCTCGTCGGCCTTGGCCTGATTGCTATCGTGGTGACAATCTTTTTCCGCGATGGGCTCTGGGGTGCGCTACAGCGCCGCTTCGGCTGGTCCTTGTTTCCCACGCATCGCCGGTTGAAAGTCAATGGCTGAGATGTCGTCTCTACGAAAGAAAACGTCGGGCAGCTGCTCGCCGTCATGCTGAGGAGATAGCTGATGTATTACCTGGTACTGGCGACCGACGCACCTGACACAGCGGCCAAGCGTGAAGAGATCGGACCTATTCATCGCGCGCACTTGCGTCATCCGGGTAATCACCGGGTGAAAGTCCATCTGGGTGGCCCGACGCTGACGATGCAGCATGAGCAAACCAACGGCACCTTGTTGATTGTCGAGGCGGATGAGATGGATGCAGTATCTGAGTTCATGGCTGATGATCCGTATGCCCAGGCAGGCGTGTTTCAGTCGGTCGAGATTCGTCCGTGGGCATGGACGCTGGGGCAACCAGTGCCGTTAACGGAGGCTACGCATTGAACTGGCAAGAGCATCCTGATCGGCCAGCCGACGGTACGCCGCTTTGCCGGATTGATGACATCCCCGATCAAAATGGCCGCGAGGTCTGCTTCGGTGCAGGTAAAGAGAATTTCAAGGTACTACTGCTTCGGCAAGGTGAACAGGTATGGACCTACGTGAATTTCTGTCCCCATTTTTCTTTGCCGCTCAATTACGAACCACAAACTTTCGTGACCCTGGATGGTTTGATTATGTGCGCCCATCACACTGCTTTTTTTAATTTTAACGATGGTCGCTGTGTTGACGGACCATGCATTGGCGATGGCTTGGTAGCGTTACCCTCTTACGTGCGGGATGATGTGGTGTATTTTGGTTCGAGGAGCAATGTCGCGGGGTAATGATACAGTCCTGATGAACAAGGGCTAAATAACAAGTGCACGGTAACAAGTGCTAAGGATAGTGATCAGTAAGCGATCTCGCGCGGGTGCAAGACGCTTCCAACGCAGCGAGTGACCGAGAGAAGCAGTTTTTGAGTTTGGCAGGAGTAGGGTGTGATTGATAAAACCGTACCGGATTTGCACGCAGCAGTCGCCGGCATTCATGATGCCGCCACCGTAATGATTGGTGGCTTTGGTAATGCAGGTATGCCCAAGGCGCTGATTGATGCGCTGATTGTGCAGGGTGCCACTGATCTTACGATCGTGAATAACAACGCGGGTAATGGCGATACCGGCTTGGCCGCCTTACTTGCTGCGGGGCGTGTGAAGAAGATTATTTGCTCGTTTCCCCGGCAATCCGACTCTCATGTATTTGATGCGTTATACCGTGCCGGGAAAATCGAGCTGGAACTGACACCGCAGGGAAATCTGGCCGAGCGTATTCGTGCAGCCGGTGCAGGCATTGCCGGATTTTTCACGCCGACCGGTTATGGCACCCAACTAGCCGAGGGTAAAGAGACGCGACTGATCAACGGCAGGCATTACGTGCTTGAGTCACCGATTCATGCCGACTTCGCATTCATTAAAGCGCTGAAGGGCGACCGCTGGGGCAATCTTGTTTACCGCAAGGCGGCGCGTAATTTTGGTCCGATCATGGCGAGTGCGGCGCGCTGTACTATTGCTCAGGTTGATGAGATTGTGCCACTGGGTGCGCTGGACCCGGAGGTGATTATTACGCCCGGCATTTTTGTTCAGCGCGTCGTGCAGATCGGGGGTGCGCAATGAAATGCCGTAGCCGAGACGAAATCGCGCAACGCGTTGCGCTGGATATCCCGGAGGGCGCGTACGTTAATCTGGGCATAGGTTTGCCCACCATGGTGGCAAATCATCTCGACCCTTCCAAAGAGATCTTTTTACACAGCGAGAACGGCCTGCTGGGAATGGGGCCGGCACCGTCACCGGGTGAGGAAGACGAAGATCTGATTAATGCCGGCAAGCAGCCGGTAACACTACTGACTGGTGGCGCGTTTTTCCATCATGCTGATTCTTTTGCCATGATGCGCGGCGGTCATCTGGATATCTGTGTGCTCGGCGCATTTCAGGTCTCGGCGCGCGGCGATTTGGCGAACTGGCATACCGGTGCGCCAGATGCGATACCGGCGGTCGGTGGTGCGATGGATTTAGCGATTGGCGCTAAAAAAGTATTCGTGATGATGGAGCATCAGACCAAAACTGGTGAGAGCAAGATTGTCAGTGCTAGTACCTATCCACTCACCGGCGTGGCCTGTGTGTCGCGCATCTATACTGACCTGGCGACGATTGATGTGACGCCCGAAGGGCTGGTGGTGGTGGATATGATCGACGGCTTGACGCTGGAAGCCCTAACAGACATGACGGGCGTACCGTTACGACAAATTTGAACTTCTGTACTCATGGATCCCGGCCTTCGCCGGGATGATGTTTTAAACTATTCCAGCTCCGGTTTTTACACCTCTTCAATATCTCGAACGACCATAACAATGAAACAAGCCTTTATTTGTGATGCCATCAGAACGCCGATTGGCCGCTACGGCGGTGCACTGAAAGATGTTCGCACTGACGATCTGGGCGCGATACCCCTACGCGCGCTGCAAGAGCGTAACCCGACCGTCGATTGGTCGCTGGTTGACGACATCATTTTTGGTTGCGCTAATCAGGCCGGTGATGACAACCGTAATGTCGCGCGTATGTCATTGCTGCTCGCTGGTCTTCCGATCGCGGTACCCGGTACCACCATCAATCGTCTGTGCGGGTCCGGTATGGATGCGATTGGTAACGCGGCGCGTGCGATCAAATCGGGCGACACGAGTTTAATGATTGCCGGCGGCGTGGAGTCAATGACACGCGCCCCGTTTGTCATGGGCAAGGCTGACAGCGCATTTTCGCGTAATGCGCAAATCTTCGACACGACCATCGGTTGGCGCTTTGTTAACCCGCAGATGAGAGCGCTGTATGGCGTAGACTCCATGCCAGAGACTGCCGAAAACGTGGCGACAGATTTTCAGATTAATCGAGAAGATCAAGACGCCTTCGCGCTGCGCAGCCAAGCCAAAGCCTCTGCCGCACAAGCGAATGGCACGCTGGCGGACGAAATTACGTCCGTGATCATCCCCCAGAAAAAAGGCGACCCTGTGACGGTGCTGCACGATGAGCATCCACGCGCGACCAGTATGGAAGCGCTCGCCAAGTTAAAAGGTATTGTGCGGCCCGATGGTACGGTCACTGCGGGTAATGCGTCCGGCGTGAACGATGGTGCCTGCGCGGTCTTGCTCGCCGACGAGGAGAGCGCCAAGCGATATGGTTTGACGCCCAGAGCCCGTATCGTCGGCATGGCGACAGCCGGTGTGGCGCCACGCGTGATGGGCATTGGCCCGGTACCTGCCGTGCAGAAGTTGCTTATGCAGACCGGTATCACGCTGGATCAAATTGATGTGATTGAGCTGAATGAGGCCTTTGCCGCGCAGGGTCTTGCCGTGCTGCGACAACTCGGCATTGCAGATGATGATCCGCGCGTGAACCCGAACGGTGGCGCGATTGCGCTCGGTCATCCGCTCGGCATGAGTGGCGCGCGCTTGGTTACGACGGCCGTCTATCAGTTACATCGATCAGGTGGTCGTTATGCGTTGTGCACGATGTGCATAGGCGTGGGGCAGGGTATCGCCATCCTCATCGAGCGGGTTTAGAGGCAGTCTCGTGAGGCCGCTTGCTGCGTTGGCAATGCCTTGTCGTACGTCATGTACTGTCTGCGGCATTGCCGCCTTGCCATCGACCTAACGAGACCGCCTCTGTACTGTCTTCGTCGCTACCGCCTAGCCAGCAACATTTTGTAGCGGCTTTTGCCCCAATGGTGAATTCGTCGCTGCCGCCTTGCCATCGACCTAACGAAACCGCCTCTGTACTGTCTTCGTCGCTCCTGCCTAGCCAGCGACATTTTGTAGCGGCTTTTGCCTCAATGGTGAATTCGTCGCTGCCGCCTTGCCATCGACCTAACGAGACAGCCTCTGTGCTGTCTTCGTCGCTCCTACCAGGCCGGTGACATTTTATTGGTGCACGCAATCAACGTAGTAGCCCTTCACGCCGTTGACTTCGGTTTTGACGAGGCCGTGCACATCGCTCTCGAAGCCGGGTAGTTTTTCATTGAACTCGCGCACGAACTTCAGATAGTCGACGATTGTTTTGTTGAAGCGCTCGCCGGGAATCAGCAGCGGAATGCCGGGTGGGTAGGGGGTGACCAGCATGGCGGTCACGCGCCCTTCAAGATCATCAATCGGTACCCGGTCGATTTCACGGTGCGCCATTTTGGCAAAGGCATCGGAAGGCTTCATCGCTGGCTGCATATCCGATAGATACATCTCGGTAGTCAGGCGAGCAATGTCATGCTGCTTGTACATGTCATGGATTTGCTGGCACAGGTCACGCAGACCAACGCGTTCATAGCGCGGATTTGCCGCAGCAAATTCCGGCAGGATGCGCCACATCGGCTGGTTCTTGTCGTAATCATCCTTGAACTGCTGCAAGGCAGTCAGTAGCGTATTCCAGCGGCCTTTGGTAATGCCGATAGTGAACATGATGAAGAAGGAATATAAGCCCGCCTTCTCGACAATCACGCCGTGCTCCGCCAGATACTTGGTGACGATAGAGGCGGGGATGCCCGTGGTACCGAACTGGCCGTCAATCGACAAACCCGGTGTGACAATCGTGGCCTTGATCGGATCAAGCATGTTGAAGCCCGGCTCGATCTTGCCAAAGCCGTGCCAGTCATGCTGATCGTCGATCATCCAGTCATCTTGGGTGCCGATGCCTTCTTCCGAAAACTTCTCCGGACCCCAGACCTGGAACCACCAGTCCTTACCCCATTCTTCATCGACCTTTTTCATGGCGCGACGAAAATCGAGCGCTTCCAGAATACTTTCTTCGACCAGTGCAGTCCCACCTGGCGGTTCCATCATCGCCGCCGCGATATCGCACGAGGCAATAATCGCGTACTGCGGTGATGTAGAAATATGCATTAAATAGGCTTCATTGAAGCTATTTCGATCAAGTTGCACGGTCTCTGACTCTTGTACCAGAATTTGTGATGCTTGCGACAAGCCGGCCAGCAGCTTGTGCGTTGATTGGGTGGAGAAGATCAGTGACTTGTGCGCACGTGGCCTGTCTTTACCAATGGCGTGCATATCTTTGTAAAAATCATGGAAGCTGGCATGCGGTAACCAAGCTTCATCAAAGTGTAGAGAGTCGATCTGACCATCGAGCATTTGCTTGATCACTTCGACGTTATAAATGACCCCATCATAGGTAGACTGTGTAATCGTCAGTATGCGTGGCTTTTTGTTTTTTGCTTCGCGCGCAAATGGGTTGGCCTCGATTTTCTTCATGATATTTTCCATCGTGAACTCTTCACGTGGAATCGGACCGATG
The DNA here is from genome assembly GCA_016868055.1 of Betaproteobacteria bacterium. GTDB lineage: Bacteria > Pseudomonadota > Gammaproteobacteria > Burkholderiales > Burkholderiaceae_D > Pernthalerella. Next base: position 42,756 of record VGHX01000004.1, on the reverse strand, counting down.
ATGCCGAGGTGATTACGCGTAGGCATCAGGAATACCGGAATCGCACCGGTCATGATGATCGAATGCAGCACTGATTTATGGCAGTTGCGGTCCACCACCACGATATCGCCTGGCGCGACGGTCGAGTGCCACACCATTTTGTTGGAGGTGGAGGTGCCGTTGGTCACGAAGAAGCAATGGTCTGCGTTGAAGATGCGCGCTGCATTGCGCTCGGACGCAGCGACGGGGCCGGTATGGTCAAGCAGCTGACCAAGTTCTTCTACCGCGTTGCAGACATCGGCCCGCAGCATGTTCTCACCGAAGAATTGGTGAAACATTTGGCCGATCGGCGACTTCAGGAACGCGACGCCACCCGAGTGCCCGGGGCAGTGCCATGAGTACGAGCCATCTTGCGCGTAATGCACCATCGCCCGAAAGAAGGGCGGTGCAAGGCCATCGAGATAGGAGCGTGCTTCGCGAATGATGTGACGCGCGACGAACTCCGGCGTGTCTTCAAACATGTGAATGAAGCCGTGCAGTTCGCGCAGGATATCGTTAGGAATGTGGCGCGAGGTGCGTGTCTCGCCGTACAGATAAATCGGTATGTCAGCGTTTTTATAACGAATCTCTTCCACAAAAGCACGCAGGGATTTAAGCGCAACTTCTGTCTCTTCGGGCGAGCCACCACCAAACTCTTCATCGTCGATCGACAAAATAAATGCAGAGGCGCGCGATTGCTGCTGCGCAAACTGCGATAAGTCGACGTAACTGGTCACGCCGACCACTTCCATGCCCTCGCTTTCCAGCGCATTGGCCAGCGCACGGATACCGAGGCCGGAGGTATTTTCAGAGCGAAAATCTTCATCGATGATGACGATGGGGAAGCGGAACTTCATGCGGTTCTCCCGATGGCGGAGCGGCTCGCTGGGGCATCCGGCGAGGGGTAAAAAAACGAAAGCGGGATTGTCTCAGATATGCGCCAGCGGCGGTTAAAAGGCAGCGTGCTAGCGGCTTTGACTGCAGCTGCTGAGCCGGGTTCTAGAGGAAGGATTATGAGAGTAAAGCGCAGCTGCCAGGGTATCCGGAGCTGACCCGGATTTGCCGCTAACAATTACCGACGTCGATACATAACAAAAGAGTAATCCCAGCTATTACTGACCGAGTGATGTGTCTCGCGTGACTCGGCTTGCCACTGCGCCGGGTCGATGCTTGGGAAGAAAGCATCACAGGCAAACTCCGCATCAATCTCGGTCACGATCAGCCGATCAGCCCGCATGATGGCATCGACATAAATTTGAGCGCCGCCAATGATGAAAACATCGCCATCTACACCTCCATCGCCGGCGGCAGCGATTGCCTGATCTAGCGAATTCGCACTTTCGACACCGCTATGTACCCATGCCGGATTGCGGGTGACCACAATATTGCGTCGGTTAGGCAGCGGCCGACCAATCGACTCGAAGGTCTTGCGACCCATGATGATGGTATGGCCGGAGGTGATGCGCTTGAAGAACGCCAGATCTTCAGGCAGCCGCCACGGCAACGCGTTATTGATGCCGATACCGTTGTTGCGGTCAGTGGCGACGATGAGCGACAGCGAGACGGACATGGTCATATCTTCAGAGACGGATGTTCGCTATGGTAAATCATCTCGCTCTCACCACATGATTCAACCACCGGATCGTATAGCTCATCGTCCGAAAGCGGCAGCACACCTGCCCAGTTGCGGTACAGGCGGGCTGTGGTGATCGAGGCTTATCTCTTGCTCGTATCGACGACTTCGTTGTAGACCAACCAATCGCTGATACATCTGTGTCATTGATTAGGAGGTCGAAGCAGTGCAACTTCTCGGTAGTGAGTCGAGATATTCACATCCCGGCGATGGTTGCATTTAACGAGGAGACTGACGTGGCAACGACTAACAACACGATAATAACGATTCCAGAATACGCTACCGGAGTTATAGAAGGCGGGCTACTTGAGCTGAACTTCTTGAATAGTGTTTTTGATGCGGAGGGCGACACGCTGAGGTGGACGCTGACCGGCGTTATTGCGACCGATCCGATGACGGGCGCAGTTCTGGGTAATAGCTCACTGAATAATGTATCAATTTCGGCGACCGGCAGCTTTACCTACGATGCCACGCTCGATCTTCCTGCGGGCCAGTCCCGGATTGAGACATTTAATTTCATGGTGTACGACGGCATGGCGTACTCCAACACCTCGATTCAAATCTTTTATACCGGAGCGGGTACAGCTCTACCCGCACCAGATGACTATGGCGCTACAGCATCCGGCCAGCCGATTTTTTTGAATGTATTGGCGAACGATGGCGGCGTCTTCCCTGACGGTACGAGAACTCCGACTACGGTGACCTCGATTAATGGACAGCCCTTGTCAACCGATACACCGGTGACCATCTACCATCCGAGCACCGGTAATGCGATCGGTACAGTCGCCAAGAGTACCAATGAAGCACTACTATTTACGCCGCTCAATGGTTATACAGGCGCGGTCAGCTTCAGCTACGGGGGAATTTATGAGCTGTCGACCGGGGGTGATTTAGGTGGAATCCCTTACTCGCAGCAAGTCTTCATTAACGTAATACCGGCACCAGTTCCGGATCCTGTGCCGGTCGGTGTTGCCGATGTCTACGCGCTTCCACTGCTACCGATATTCGCCGTTGGACAGATGCAGGGCGTCCTTGTGAACGATTTCGCCGCATCGGGTGCTGGTATCGGAGCACAGTTGGTACGTGGCCCGTCGCAAGGGGTGCTTGATTTAAATAGTGACGGCAGCTTCACCTACCAAGCGACACCCGAGATGCTAGCCAGTGCGCCCGGCACAGTGCAGCAAGTCACATTCAGCTATCGCGTATTGACCGGTGTCGCGCAGGCTGAGAATGAGACACTGGTGACATTACAGCTACGTAATCCAACCACGACACCGGTAGCGTTTAACGATGAACTCAGTGGTATCGAGGATCAGAGATTAGTAATCACCGTAGAGTCATTATTCGGTTCGGATGGCGCTGGCCCGCAAAATGATACGCAATCCGAGGGCGAGGCATTCACCGAGATACGTATCCTTCGCTTACCTGACAATGGGTCACTGACGCTGGATGGTGTTGCCATCGGTCTCAATGAAGTGGTTAGCGTAGTACAACTGGCAGCAGGTAAACTTGTTTTTACACCTGCGCAAGACTTTTTTGGTACTACCAGTTTCGAATACGCCGTACGCAGCATTGATGAGTATAGCTTGCCGGCGACAGTAACGCTGAACATCGCCAGCGTGCCCGATAGACCGTTACTTCAATCGGATCCACCAGAGGAACTCTTGTTCACCGAGGCCGTAGATGCGGCCGCGCAGTCTCTGACGGTGCCGCTGCTGCCGCTTCAATTCATCGATCGAGACTCAGCATCATTATCTGTCGAGACTAGCTTTGAGTTAACGTTGGTTAATTCGGTCTCCCCGATCCCAACGGCTGTAACTCAGGCACTCGAAAACGCCTTGTCAATCACGACAAGCAGCACCCCGCTAGGTTCAGGAACGATGTTGACGATATCGCCAACACTGAGCAGCGCACCGATGAATCTCGATTTCTTGCAGGCTGGCGAAAGTATTCGTTTCCGATACAAGCTGATCGTGAGTGATGGTGATGGTTTGCGATCGGGCGTCATTATACCGCTAGAGCTGACGGGCTCCAATGATGCACCGATTGCCTCTGATTTTGAGACAAGCATCCGGGTGGGTGATGTTTCCACGGCCGATGCGAACCTGTTGATCCATGTGACAGATCCTGATGCGGGTGATCAGCCTCGCCTCATCAGCGTGAATGATACGGTCTTCGGCGACAGATTCTCAATATTTTTGCCGACTGCTGCCGGTGTATTGCAAATCAATAGTGATGGTAGCTACAGCTTCCTTCGTACACCGGAAAATGAATCGATGGCGAGCAGTGAATCGATTCCAGTCAATCTACAGTTTCAAGTCGCTGATAGTATGGGCAGCTTGTCAACTGCGAATGCGTCGCTGAATGTGTCAGGAGTCAACGACGCGCCACGGGCTAATGCAGATAACTTTGCGCCAGTGTTAGCGGGCAGTACTATCCAGTTCGCAACCTCTGCATTGCTGGCGAATGACAGCGACTCCGATAACCACGAGACTGCCTTGCTGAGGGTAGCTACATTCGGCTTTATGGGTACGGTGGTTGACGTGCCCTTGAGCGGCACCACAACCCTGAACGGTACCTATGGTGTGTTGACGATTGATGCCAATGGCCAGCTCAGCTATGCCGCGACGACTACTGCAAGTAGCACATTGATCAAGGGAGTACAAGCCACCGATATCTTCAGCTAATCGATTAAAGATCCCGACGGCGCGAGTAGCGACGCCCAATTAAGTTTTGATGTTGTAGGTGCTAATCATGCGCCGAGCGCTGCTGCAGATAGCTACACACTTGGCTATGGCCAGACCTTAACAGTCGCTGCATCTTCCGGAGTACTCAGCAACGACGGCGACGACGATGGCGACGCGTTGAACGCTTCGCTCCAGAGCGGGCCTTCAAACGGCACCCTGACACTGAATTCCGATGGTAGCTTTAGCTACACACCATCGGCAGGCTTCATCGGTACCGATAGCTTTGTCTATCGTGCCTTTGATGGCAGCGTATCCAGCACTGCGACAGAGGTCAGTGTCACGATACAAGCGCCCCCGCTGAAGCTGGACAAAAAACTGCTCATCAATGAGATTGCCGTCAATGCCGGTACCGCAACGATCACAATCAACACAAATAACGGCGCGTTACCTGACCAAGTGACTACCGGCGTAGGCCGTATCGAGTTGTTTAATTTTTCAGGTGGCACTGTATTGGCGACCGATCTGGCGAAAGCGAGTCTGGAAGTGGTTGGCTTGAACGCAAAACTCAGTGTGATCGGCCTGGATCATTTGACTGGCCTGACAGAGAGCGCTAGTGGCACGCCGCTATCTGGCGTCGCGTTGCAGGCAAATGGGTCGCTGGTTTTATATGAACCGAATGGCAGTGGTATCGGTATTTGGCAAACTTACAGCGCAAGCGGCTCACTGCTGCTGTCGGGTACCTATCAAGACAGTAGTTGGGGTCTGGGGTCTTCTGTTACATCGCCTATCGCGATCAACTTGGTCGAGCAAGGTTTATCGATCGATTTCTTTGCAGCGAACGGTGTGCCGCTTTCCGGCTTGACTGATAGTGGAAGTACACAAACTTCGCTCAGCGGCGTCGCCTCCCTGGCGAGCGGTGTGCATGCACAAGGCTCCGTAAATCCATTCCAGCTACCCGATTTATCCTCGCCCTGGTTTGGTAAGGCGCAGGTGTCGCCCTCGGGAGTTGCGATACCAACTGATGTCATGAGCCTACTGAATCAGAATCTACAGTTCAGCGGATTGCTTGCATCTTCGTCGGACACCGTATTTGCGCGCACCTATGATCATTACCTCGCAGCGAACGGCGGTAGTGATGCTGCTTTCGACTACAACGACGCCGGCGACTGGACCTATGGCAGTAGATCGATTTTGACGTTGGGTGCAGAAAATGTCGTGCTATCGCGATCGACACCCAGGTTTGTAGCGAACGTGCAGGATGCTGCGGATGATGCTAACCCGCTTCAGGGCTACCAACCGGCATCCGATCTAATTGCCGGTATTACCAATGAAAGTGGGCAGACGATCGCCATCTTCTCCGGTTTTGGCGAGGGCGGACGCGGTCATGATTTTCTGTATGGGGTGGCGTCCGACGACTTCCTGTTCGGTAGTAGCGGCAATGACTTTTTATACGGATCAGGAGGCACTGACTGGCTGGAGGGCGGAACAGGGGCCGATCGGCTGTTCGGCGGCATTGGTAACGACAGGCTATACGGTGGTAGCGGATCAGACCGGTTGAATGGTGGTGGCGGTAGCGATATCTTCATCTTCCGCAGTCTGTCGGATAGCACGCTGTCAGCACCCGACATTATCGAAGACTTCAGCCGAGGTATCGACAAGATCGATTTATCAGCGATTGACGCCAATACCAAGCGTACCGGTGATCAGGCATTTGCGTTTGCTGGCCGCTCGACCAGCGTGTTATCCAACGCAATTAGCTGGTTCGAAAGCGGGGGCAATACCGTGATTCAGCTTGATGTAGATGCTAACAAGACCGCTGATATGCAGATCGTCTTGGTGGGTACGAGTCTTGGGCTAACTGCAGCAGACTTTGTACTGTGACGGATTGCGCCGGTGGTCTTATACGGCCACCGGCGCCTTGATCGCTGGATGTGATTGGTAGTCGATGATCTCGATGTCTTCAAAGCGGTAATCAAAAATACTATCCGGCTTGCGCTTGAGATGTAGCTTCGGTAATGGCAGCGGCGAGCGTGAGAGTTGCTCGCGAACCTGCTCGAAGTGATTGGAATAGATATGACAGTCGCCACCGGTCCAGATAAAGTCACCGACATCCAGGCCTGTCTGCTCTGCCACCATGTGCGTCAGCAATGCATATGATGCGATATTGAATGGCACACCGAGAAAAATATCGGCGCTGCGCTGATACAGCTGGCAGGAGAGCTTGCCATCTGCCACATAGAACTGAAAGAACGCATGGCAGGGGGGGAGTTTCATGCGCGGGATATCGGAGACATTCCACGCTGAAACGATTAATCGGCGCGAATCCGGATTGGTTTTGATTTGCTGGATCAGTTGAGCGATTTGATCAATATGCTCACCGTTCGGTGCGGGCCATGAGCGCCACTGATAGCCATAAATTGGTCCAAGGTCACCGTTATCATCAGCCCACTCATCCCAGATCGTGACGCCATTGTCTTTCAGGTAGCCGATATTGGTCGAGCCTTGCAGAAACCAGATCAGCTCGTGAATGATGGATTTCAGATGCAGCTTTTTGGTGGTGACTAACGGAAAACCTTCTTGCAGATCAAAACGCATCTGATAGCCGAACACTGAGCGCGTGCCGGTGCCGGTGCGGTCGGTTTTTTCGGTACCATGGTCGAGCACATGGCGCATGAAGTCGAGGTATTGATGCATGATCGGTAGAAAAGTAGTGCGAACCTATCGCGTTAGATTGATGGCAAGGCGGCGGTACCGAAGACAGTCCGCGACGTACGTCACGGAGTGCCAACGCCGCAAGCGGCCTAACGAGACAAGTGCGAAGGCATTATTTTACCGCGCGAGAGCTACTCAGCTGGCGTTGAACTGCATCGCCGCCAGGCTTGCATATAAACCACCTGCCTCCACCAGCTCGGCATGGGTACCAGTTTCAACGATACGCCCGTGATCCAATACGATAATGCGCGTCGCACGTTGTACGGTCGCCAGGCGGTGAGCAATCACCAGCGTGGTCCTTCCCTGCATCGCCGCATCGAGCGCGTGTTGCACCAGTCGTTCTGATTCCGCATCCAGCGCGCTGGTCGCCTCATCCAACAGCAGTAAAGGCGGGTTCTTGAGTAATGCGCGCGCGATTGCAATACGTTGTCGTTGACCACCGGAGAGCCGCACGCCACGTTCGCCGAGGAAGGATTGGTAGCCTTCGGGCAGTCGCTCAATAAATTCATGCGCGGCCGCTAACTTGGCGGCGGCAATCACCTCGTCATCACTCGCCTCGGGGCGACCATAGCGTATGTTCTCCATGGCATTCGCAGAGAACACCACAGTATCTTGCGGTACGATACCGATCATATTGCGTAGGTCATACAAACTCAGTTCGCGGATATCAACACCATCGAGGCGAATACTGCCTTGCTCCGGATCGTAGAAGCGGAGTAGCAGCTGAAACAAAGTCGTCTTGCCGGCGCCGGAAGGACCGACGATAGCAATGGTTTCGCCGGCATTCACCGCCATCGATATGTCTGACAGTGCGAGTGTGTCCGGCCGTGACGGATAGCGGAAAGACAGATGATCAATACTCAGCGCGGCACCATTCGCTGCGCGTGACGGTACCGTGGCCGGATGTGCCGGCGAACGAATCGGAGATTCTTCTGCCAGTAGTTCAAGTAATCGTTCACTCGCACCGGCAGCGCGTTGCGCATCACCGATGACTTCCGACAGCGCCGCAATCGCACCTGCGACTATGACGGCATACAAGATAAACTGGCCTAACTCACCGGCGGTCATGCTGCCCTCGATGACCGCATGGGCACCCAGCCACAACACAAACACAATAGCGCCGAAGATCAGCAGGATCGCGATTGCAGTTAATAACGACCGGGCCCGAATACGGGCAATTGCTGTCCGAAACGCTGCCTCGACGGCGCTACCGAAGCGCTTTGCTTCACGGGTTTCTTGCGCATACGCTTGTACGATGCTAATGGCATTCAACATCTCGCCGGCCAAACCAGAAGCATCGGCGATGCGATCTTGTGACGCGCGTGACAGCTTGCGTACGCGGCGACCAAACACCATCACCGGCAGAATGACCAGTACCAGCATCACGATAATAATGGCGGAGAGTTTGGGGCTGGTAATGAACATCATCAGCACACCACCAATCAGTAGCAAAATATTCCGCAAGGCCATCGAGATACTGGTACCCACGACCGTTTGAATGAGGGTAGTGTCGGTAGTCAGGCGTGACAGCACTTCACCAGTTTGCGTGATCTCGAAAAACACCGGACTCTGGCGCAGCACATGGGCATAGACCGCGCTACGGATATCCGAGGTAACGCGCTCACCCAGCCACGACACCATATAGAAGCGCGCTGCAGTCGCGAGTGCAAGCAAACAGGCCAACAGAAACAGTGCAATGAAGTAGATGTTTACGTTCTCGGCTTGCGCACTGCCCGCGGTGGTGAAGCCGAGATCAATCAGATTACGAAAGCCATACGGCAGCGTGAGCGTGGTTGACGCCGCGACGATCAAAGCCACCACTGCCAGAATGATACGGGTACGGTAGGGCCTCAGAAAAGGCATCAGCCCGGCAAGTGTTCTCAGGCCCTTGCTGGACTTCGGTCGATCAGTCGGTGTGTTCATAGTTTTAATGGTTTAACGTAGCCTGTCATCTCCAGGTAGCCGCGTCCTGCGCGACGGCCGTCACGTTCCAAGGTGATAGCGCCTTCCCAGTACACAGCGCCGGTTGATTGGCGTGAATCGAGTTCCTGATCATCCTGTAGCGGTCGTATTTGCCAACGCTGTTGATCAATCTCCAGCGTAAGCTCCACCGGATAACTGGCTTGCGTACGCGGCGATCGCCAAGATCGCACAGGCGTGAAGCGGATCGCATCGCCATTGAACTGCTGCAGACGACCATCTTTTTCACGCAAGCTCGCATGCTGCCATAAGCTGCTGCCATCAGCAGCACGAATACGAAATGCCATCAAGGCGCGACCATCATCCAAATTCACACCGACCCAGTCCCAACCAACCGCCTTGGTATCGAGCACGGTACTCGACCATTCGTGATCTAGCCATGCAGTACCGCTGACCACGATGGGCTTACCGTTACGGGTGAGGGTTCCGCTCACTTGCAGGTGCGGCTCGCTGTAGTAATGGCTGGCCTGCTCGGGCTTGGGACCTTTGCGCGAGTAGCCATTAACACCTTGCAGCAGAACGGGCTGCGTCGGCGAGAGTGTCAAATCAAAGCTGAAATCGCGCGCGGGCAGAGTGACGCGATACATGCCATTCGTATCTCGTCGCATTGACCATTTGCCGAGCTTGATATCGGTCGTTGATTCGGAGGTTTGTGCCAGCCCAAAGCCGGCGCGCGCAACGCGCTGATCATGTTGCAGCTTGCCGACTGCAGGATCAGACAAGGCAGCGTGCGCGACGATCAATTGCTTGGGTGCGAATTGACTCGGATTATGACGCTCGTGCTCGGTCGCCGAGCGGAAGAAGGTGACTTGAAAGCCTAGTGGTTTACCGTCAGCGGTTTGTAGCCAGCCGGTGGCGTACCACCACTCGGTACGAAAATCCGGATGGGCGCCAAAGTCGCGCGGAAAGCTGAGCTTGGTTCCGGGATTGACTGGCGCAAAGCGTAGCGGTTCTGCGTTAGCCTGTGCCGCTGTGAAGAAGATCAACGACATGATGAACAGTAAATTCGTCGGCAACTTTGGTATTGAGTTATTCGCTGGCGTTCGCAGCATCCTGCTTAATAAACTCTGCAGCGAATAAAACATGCCGCGCAAATTGTTCAACCGTAGTGACATTACCAATCCTCGCGTACCGCACGCACTGCGCTGCCAGACACCGCCATCCTGCCTGACAATAGCGCGGTTAGCGTAGCGCATAGCAGCATTGCCAGCGCAACACTCGAAAGCAAACCCCACGGTAGGTGCAGCTGCATGGTCCAGTGAAAAGATTGCGGGTTGACGATAAACACCAAAATAAGACTGATACAAAAGCCAACCGCAGCACCTGCCAGGATCGCCAGGGTGGCGAGTAAAGCACCTTCGCTTGCCAGCTGCATCAAAATTTGACGCCGCGTGACACCAAGGTGACGGAGCATCCCGAATTCCTTGGCGCGCGATAACACCTGCGAAGAAAAAGTCGCCGCCACACCGAACAGCCCGATAATGATTGCAACGCCCTCAAGCACATAGGTAATCACAAAGCTGCGATCAAAGATGCGCAGGCTAATCGCACGAATCTCACCGGGCTCCGCAAACTCAAGCGCAGCGCTAAAGGGCAGTGTGTCGAGTTGCGCGCGAAGATCGGTGATATCAGCATCTCGGGCAAGCCATAGCGACATATCACTGATCTCCTGGTCGCTGCTGAGTTGTCGGTAGTCGGATAACTTTATTTGCAATGCGCCGGTCTGACGCGCGTAGTCACGCCAGACACCCGCGACGGTGAAGCTATGACGCTGACCCGCCAAAGGTAAATCTACCGCTTGGCCAACACGCCAACCATAAAGGTCGACCATCGCTTCCGAGATCCAGACGGGCCGCACCACGTCTTTAAGCGAGTCGCCGACCATGGGCAAGACGCGCTCCGGGTCATCTGCGTTGAGTGAGCGTGCGATCAGCGCGACATTCGGACGCGCTGGGTCGAACGAGACGCTTGACCATCGGGTTCGTTCGGCACGCGCGACCGCAGGTAGTGCAGCAATCGCCGCTTGCTCATTCGGTTTAATCCGGGCTGATTCATGTCCGCCTGCCACCCGCACATACATATCGGCCGACAGCAAATGCTGCAGCCAGTCATCTACCGAGACGCGGAAACTTGCCACCATGATCGCCATCGCTACCATCAATGAAAAACTTGCCAGCACACCAGCCAGAGCAATGGCCGCCTGGTTTGGCGCATTCGCCAGCCGTGCCAGCGCCAGCCCATGACTTCTACCGTGCCAGCGATCAGCCAGCGCACCGAACAACCACGCAGCGCAGCGCGGCATCAACGCGATGCTACCTACGAGCATCAGTACGATAGCCAAGTACCCGAAAATAGGCAGGCCGGATACCGGCGGTAATTGCGTGAATATCGCGCCAATCAGTAAGGCCGAGAGCGCTGGCCATGGGGTAGCTAGTGGCGCCAGAGCAAGGTCTTCGCTACCTGCTTTGAGCGCCGCAGCTGGCTGGGCGCGGGCTGCTTCCAGCGCGGGTGCGATGCTGCCGAGCAGCGCCACGCCTGCGCCAGAAACAAAAAAAACCAATGCAGCGCCCACGCTGAACTGCGCAGTAGGCTGTACGCCGGGGAAGTAGCCACCACCCAGATCACCACCGAGCAGTGTCAGCGCAGCGCTTGCCAATGCCCAACCGAGTGTAATACCCAGCAAAGCGCCGAGCACACCCAAGGCGCTACCTTCGACAAGTATCTGACGTACTAATTGAGTACGCGTCACACCCAGCGTGCGCAGCAGCGCTAGCTGAGGTCGACGTCCTAGTACTGATAGCGCCTGTGTTGAAAACACCAAAAACGCACCGGTAAACAACGCTACTAGTGCTAATACGTTTAGATTAACGCGGTAGGCGCGTGACATGGTGGCACTGCGTTTGTCTTGGTCTTCGGTCTCGGTTAACACCAGCGACCGACTCAGTTGGCTTTGCAGTGACCGGCGAAATACAGAGCGGTCAACGCCGGGCTTTAGTTTCAGATCGATGCGTGAGATCTGCCCAATGCGATCCAGCTGCCACTGCGCGGCAGCGATATCCATTACTGCAAGACGCTGCCCGGCACGTGCTTGCAACAAGCTACCGGCAACCCTCAGTTTCACTTCGCGCGTGCCGCTGAGTACGCGTAGCGTGTCGCCCGTTTTTAGATTCAACCACTGCATGGCAGCGGCGGATAAAAATACCGTGTCGTGCATTAGCGCATCGAACGGCTGATCATTATCAGCCACACCCAAAAGATCAGGCGTGACCGAGGCTGCTACAAAGCTATCGATACCAAGTAGCTTGAGCGCGCCGCGCTGTCCTGGTACCGGCAAGTCGAGCTCGAGCACCGGTGAGGCAGTATCAACTTCGGGTAGATTGGCGAGTTGCGGGTAGAGCTGCTCGTCAACGCTACTGTTTATCGCGCGTGCTTGTAAATCTGCGCTGCCTGATAGGCTACGCGCCGCCGCTGAAAACTCATTAAAGGCCGCGCTGTTAATGACATGAATACCGAAACCTAGCGCGATGCCGATAGCGATCGCGATAATCGCAACCAGTGCCCGTAGCGGATACGCGCGCCACTCGCCGATCAGCAGGCAACGCAGCAGCGTCATAGCTGATCACTTGCGTTTGGTAGTGTTGAAGCCAGACCATCGCGCGTCAGTGTCAATATGCTGTCTGTAGTGGCCGCAGCGACCGGTGAGTGGGTTACGATGATCGCTGCTGCCTCGCTACTCCGAATCTCATGTTTCAGTAGCTGCAGAATTTCGCTCGCGGTATCCGGATCGAGATTGCCGGTGGGCTCGTCCGCTAGCAGCAAACGAGGGCGGTGTACCAGCGCCCGAGCAATCGCCACACGCTGCATCTCTCCACCAGAGAGTTGACGCGGAAAATCATTTTCACGCCCACTCAAGCCAACCGCTTTCAACATGTCGCGCGCACGCTGTTGCGGTAACTGGTTCAATATTAACGGCAGCGCTACGTTGTGTAGCACGCTGAGATGCGGTAATAAATGAAAGGCCTGAAAAATAAACCCGAGTTTCTGCCGCCGCAGTAGTGTCGCCTGTTCGTCTTTCAGGTTATGCACGGCAACACCATCAATGAGTAGCTCGCCCTCATCAGCCTGATCGAGGCCGGCGATCAGGTTGAGTAGCGTAGATTTGCCAACGCCGGATTCACCCATGATCGCGACATACTCGCCGCGTTGTAGTTGCAGATCGACACGCCGCAGCACAGTGCGTGCACCGTAGGCTTTACGCAGACGGCGGCAATCCAGCGCAAGCGGTTCCTCGCTACTACGCATCATTCGTACCGCGCCTCGACCCCAGGCCTACCGTGCTGAAGTTCGCCGATCACGGCCGCGTGTGAGAATCCGTGAGCGTGAAATAAATCGATGACCTGATCGACTACTGTCTGGTCACAAGCAACCAGTAAACCGCCTGAGGTTTGTGGGTCGCATAGCAGGGCTTGTTGTACCGGCGTGATGGTTTTATCGAGCGCTACATCATTGCTGTAGCCCGCCCAGTTTCGCGCTGAGGCGCCGGTGACATAACCCTCGGCAGCCAAGCGCTCGGCATCAGGCAGTAAAGGAACCGAGCGCATATCGATACGCGCACGCAACTGCGCGCCAAGCGCCATCTCGCGCGCATGACCAAGCAAACCGAAACCAGTGACATCGGTCAGTGCATGCACGCCATCGATATCTGCTAACGCCTTGCCGGGGGTATTGAGCTGGGTAGTACTGATAATCATGGCGTTGTAGCCTGCTGCATCCAGTGCACCTTTTTTCAAGGCTGCTGACAGCACGCCCACACCGAGCGGTTTGCCGAGAATAAGCTTATCGCCCGCTTGCGCATCAGCGTTTCGTTTCAGCTTATTGGGATGTACCAAGCCCATCACGACTAGACCATAGATCGGTTCTACAGAGTCGATGGTATGACCACCTGCGATCGGAATACCGGCAGTAGCGCAGACAGTCTCACCGCCCGCGAGGATGCGGCCAATGGTTTCTACCGGCAGCTTATCGATCGGCATACCGACCAGCGCCAGCGCCATGATGGGCGTGCCACCCATCGCATACACATCGGAAATTGCATTGGTGGCTGCGATACGGCCGAAGTCGAACGGATCGTCGACGATCGGCATAAAAAAGTCGGTGGTTGCTATCAGCGCCTGCTCATCATTCAATCGATACACTGCCGCATCATCAGCGGTTTCTATGCCCACCAGCAGCTGAGGAGGCACCGGAAAGCCGCGTGACTGTTTGAGTATGTCTGACAGTAATCCGGGTGCAATCTTGCAGCCGCAGCCACCACCGTGCGAAAACGAGGTCAAGCGAATTGGCTGCGAGTCGGTGCCACTCATGCGCTACTCCGTGTGGTAGTTCGATTAGTTCGATTCATTGGATTATCTCATTGCATAAAAAAGGCTCCCGCAGGAGCCTTCTTTGGAGAGGTTGCGACTCAGCCGCGCCGGCCTTCGGCACTACGGCCGTCACGCTGACCACGATGGCCACCCTCTTTACGGGGTGCGCCCGGCTTGGCGAATGTGCGCTGACCCGGCTTACCCGGCTTGCTGCGACCATCGCCCGGCTTCCAACCCGGACGCGAGCGCGGCGAAGCGGTCTTTTTGGGCTCGTAGCCTGCAATCACATCGACCGGTATCGTTTGCTTGGTTAAGCGCTCGATACGCTTCACGTGCACGCCCTCGGCGTGGTTGACCAAAGAGATCGCCATACCGTTACGGCCCGCGCGACCGGTTCGGCCAATACGGTGCACGTAGTCTTCAGCAAACTTCGGCAAGTCATAGTTGAATACATGGGTGATACCCGGCACGTCAATGCCACGCGCAGCGACGTCGGTTGCCACTAGCACGCGTAGCTGACCGCGACGCAGCGCATCCAGCGTGCGGTTGCGCGCACCCTGATGCATGTCGCCATGCAGCGCAGCAGCAGCGAAGCCAGCAATGTTCAAACGGTCAGCAATGTTATCGGCGTCACGTTTTGTGGCCGTGAAAACTACAGCCTGCTCAATGGCGGTATCCCGCAGCAGATGATCCAGCAGACGGTTCTTATGTAGTAAATCATCAACAAAATGCACGCATTGCTCGATGTTTTCATGGCGTGCTGAAGCACCCGCAATCTGGATACGCAGCGGATCGGTGGTAATACGACGCGCGATATTGCCGACCATGCCATCCAGGGTCGCCGAGAACAACAGGGTCTGTCGTGTGGCAGGCGTGCGGCTGACGATCAACTCGATATCGTCGATAAAGCCCATGTCCAGCATGCGATCGGCTTCATCCAGTACCAAAATCTCCAGCTTGGAGAAATCGATCTTGCCCGATTCCATGTGGTCGATCAGACGGCCTGGCGTTGCCACCAAGATTTCCGGATTACGTGCCAGCAGTTGCATCTGCTTTGGGTACGGCATACCACCGAGAATCGATGCCGCTTTGACGCGTCGCATGTGGATGCCGTACTTGTCGGTAGCCGTAGTTACTTGAAGTGCCAGCTCTCGGGTTGGGGTGAGCACCAGCATTCTTGGTTGCGCTGGCATAAAGCGCGGACGCTCACCGCGCGAGCGCGCTGCTTGCGCCTGCTGATTCGGGGTTTTGCCTGCGCGTGCCTCGAATGGCTCGTTAGCGAATTTGTTCAGTGCCGGCAGCATGAAGGCTGCGGTCTTGCCCGAGCCGGTTTGCGAGGACACCATTAAATCGCGTCCTGCGATCGCTGCGGGAACCGCTTCCTGCTGTACCGGTGTGGGTTGTGTGTAGCCGGCGTCGGTGAGTGCTTTCAGGATCTGCGGGTGCAGTCCGAGTGATTCAAACGTCATGAATTTCTCTCAAAAGAGCGTCGCTGCTCGGAAACCAAGCAGAGACATTGCAAAAGCAACGCGGACCGGTGATACCAGCGACAACAACAGTTCAACGCGAAACCGATGCGGCTTCGGAGAAAAACTTGCCAGAAGAGATACGGCACAAAAGCTTTGCGCCGTTAAGCGGAGTACCAAAGATCGATAGGATCGGATTTTCGGTACACCACATTGGTGCTCTGTAGATCGGCACCAGGAGGCGGGAGGGCTTCAGGTAATGCTGCTCGTCAGGGGCTGCGGTGCAACCACGCGCTGTTTATTGCAGCGCACCGCGAATTCTACAGCCTTTTCCGAAGCCGTGCGGCTTTATTCTGAGCTGTTTGGGCTAGGTGTCCTAGGAATCTGACTCCTCCATCCCCGGCACCACTTGCGAAAACCCGCCGTCGACATAGGTGATCTCGCCCGTGAGGCCACCGGCCAGATCTGAAAGCAAGAAGGCGGCCGCGTTGCCGACATCATCAATCGTGACATTGCGGCGAAGTGGCGCGTTTTGCTGAACGTAATTCAGAATCTTGCCGAAGTCTTTAATGCCACTGGCGGCAAGCGTCTTGATCGGGCCGGCAGAGATGCCATTCACGCGCGTGCCTCGTTTGCCGAGCGACGCAGCAAGGTAACGCACACTGGCCTCGAGAGATGCCTTGGCCAGACCCATGGTGTTGTAGTTGGGGAGGGCGCGGATCGCACCTAAATAAGAAAGCGTCAGTAAAGCAGAATTGGGCGACAGCATGGGCAGCGCGGCTTTCGCCATCGCCGCAAAACTGTAAGCAGAGATATCGTGCGCGATTCGAAAATTCTCGCGTGTCATGCCGTCGAGGAAGTCGCCGGCAATCGCTTCACGCGGTGCAAAGCCAATGGCGTGTACCAAGCCATCGAACTGAGACCATGACTTACCTAAATCCTGAAACAGAGCATCGATCTGTTCATCACTACCTACATCGCAGTCGAATACTAGTTCACTATTGAATTCCTGCGCGAACTCGGTGATGCGCCCTTTGAAGCGCTCGCCGACGTAGGTGAACGCAAGCTCGGCGCCCTCACGGTGACAAGCACGCGCGACGCCGTACGCAATCGATCGGTTTGACAGTACACCGGTAATCAAGATTTTTTTGCCTTGCAAGAATGCCATGCGTTGACTCCGAGAGATTCACGAAAATGGTCGCCTTGTTAATTGAATCCTGGCTGACCGATGCAAAGTCGACATTGTAGGCTGTGCCGCATGGGCGCGGCAAATCTCGCAGTCTGGTGGGTGATTGCACGCAGTTGCGACTGGGCGCAGCGAAACCGGCTATGCTTGACCCTTCGAGATTATTTGGCTTGCTCTTCATGCAGCGTTTAATTGCCAGCCTGGTGTTTGTCAGTATCGCTCTGCTCGTCCCGGCGGCATGGGCGGGGCATGCGTTTTCCTTGTATGACACGCCCAAGTACCCGCCAGATTTTTCGAATTTCGCGTACCACAATCCTGATGCGACCAAGGGCGGTGAGATCTATCTGGCGAACCCAGGCGCCGCCAACAGCTTTGATAAGTTCAACCCTTTCTCCATGAAGGGGGTGGCCGCAGCCGGGCTAACTAACCTGATGTTCGAGTCGCTGGCGGTGAATTCGGCAGATGAAGTAGCGACGATGTACGGCTTGCTGGCCGAGGACATGACGCTGGCCTCCGACCGTATGTCGATGACCTTCCGTTTGAATGGTAAGGCGCGCTTCAACAATGGCGATGCGGTGACCGCAGAGGATGTGAAGTACTCATTCGAGATCCTGATGGCGAAGGGCGCGCCGCAATTCAAAATGATTTTTGCGGATGTTAAACAAGCGGTGGTGATGGATACGCGCACCATACGCTTCGATTTCAAGACGCTGAATCGCGAGCTACCGCTGATCGTGGGTGGCATGCCGGTGTTTTCTCGAAAATGGGCAGCAGGTACACCGTTCGACAAGATACAGCTGGTCGCGCCGATTGCGAGTGGCCCCTACCTGATCGAGCGTTACGATGTTGGTCGCGCGATCACCTACCGCAAGAACCCGGACTATTGGGGTACTGATCTACCGGTACGGAAGGGTGCATTCAATTTTGATCGCATTATTTACCGCTTCTATAAAGATGACTTGGCACGGCTTGAGGCCTTCCTCGCCGGTGAGTTTGATGTAGTGGTGGAGAACCGCGCAAAGAATTGGGCGCGCATGTACAAAGGGCCGAAATTCGATAGTGGTGAGTTAATTAAAAAAACACTCAAGCACCAAAATGGCGCCGGGATGCAAGCGTTTGTCATTAACATGCGGCGCCCGCAGTTCCAAGACAAGCGCGTACGACAAGCCTTAGGTCTTGCACTTGACTTCGAGTGGATGAACCGGCAGCTGTTCTATGCGCAGTACATGCGCATCGCTTCCTTCTTCAGTAACTCTGAACTCGCAGCGCGCGGCGAGCCAACGCCTGCCGAGCTTGCTTTGCTCGAGCCCCTGCGTGATCAGCTGGATCCGGAGGTATTCGGGCCGGTACCAGTGCCGCCGTCAACCGAGGCGCCGGCATCGCTGCGGGCTAACCTGATCAAGGCGAGAGATTTATTGAAGCAGGCCGGCTGGGAGTACCGGGACGGCGCGCTGCGCAATGCCAAGGGTGAGCCGTTCACCTTTGAAATTCTTGATGATCAGTCTGCGCTATCACGCATTATTGCAGTGTATGTACGCAACTTGGAGAAACTGGGTATTACCGTGCGTCAGCGCACGGCAGATTTTGCGCTCGTGCAGAAGCGCATGGAGGCCTTTGATTTTGATATGACTAGCCAGCGCTTCCCTGACGTCACCAGCCCGGGTAACGAAATGTTCGATATGTTCGGCTCCAAGGCAGCAGAAGAGAATGGCTCAAGTAATTACTGGGGACTAAAAGATCCGGCGGTCGACAAATTAGTGACGGCGCTGGTGCAGGCGAATACGCGTGCCGAGCTAGTCACAGCAGCGCGCGTGCTGGATCGCGTGCTGCTGCACAAGTACATGGCGATTCCGCACTGGTACTCGGGCACTCACCGCGTGGCATACCGCAACCGCTTTGGTATTCCGGCGGTATCACCCAAGTACTATCAGGCTGATCCGTATGTGATATCGAGCTGGTGGCAGGTGAAATCCAGAAAATCGAATTAGTTGATTATGAATTCTTGAGTTTATCCAGACAATGAGTCTCTGGTCCTACATACTGAAGCGCGTTTTGCTGATGATCCCCACGCTACTGGGGGTGATCGCGATTACGTTCGCGGTGATTCAGTTCGTACCCGGTGGCCCGGTGGAGCAAGCCTTGATCGAACTGAAAAAAGGTCAGGTCGGTGCGGGCGAATCCTCCGGCGGCGGGCGTTCCGAGTACCGCGGTCGGCAGGGTATAGACCCTGAGCGGGTGGCCGAGATCAAGGCGCTATATGGCTTTGATAAACCGCCGCTGGAGCGTTTCTGGCAAATGCTGAAAGGCTTTGCAAAGTTTGATCTGGGCCAGAGCTTTTATCACCACCAAGATGTGTGGCAGTTGGTGAAGTCCAAACTACCGGTATCGATTTCAATCGGGCTGTGGACATTTTTTCTGACCTACCTGATATCGGTACCGCTCGGCATTGCCAAGGCCGTACAAGAAGGTTCCCGGTTTGATCATGTCACCAGTATGGTAGTGCTGGTCGGGTACTCGATACCGGGCTTCGTGCTGGGCGTTGCGTTGCTGGTGCTGTTCGCGGGGTCGAGTTTTGTGCAGTGGTTCCCGTTGCGAGGCTTAACCTCTGATGATTGGGAAACGCTGACGGCGTTTGGCAAGGTCAAAGATTATCTCTGGCATATTACCTTGCCGGTGACTGCTTCCGTAGCGGGCGCGTTTGCAGTGATGACGATGCTCACCAAGAACACGTTCTTGGAAGAGATTCGCAAGCAGTATGTCATGACCGCGCGCGCCAAGGGACTCTCTGAGCGAGCAGTGCTGTACAAGCATGTATTCCGCAACGCGCTGATTCCTTTGGTGACTGGTTTTCCGGCAGCGTTTATTGGCGCTTTCTTTGCAGGTAGCTTGCTGATCGAGACTTTGTTTTCGCTGGATGGACTAGGGCTGCTGTCGTATGAATCGGTGGTGCGGCGTGACTACCCTGTGGTGCTCGGCACCCTGTATTTATTCACACTGATTGGCTTGGTCGTTAAGTTGTTAGGTGATCTTTGCTATGTCTGGGCCGACCCGCGTGTACAGTTCGAGAGCTTGGCGTCATGAGCATGGCTACCGACAAAGACACGAACACCGGTACGAATGCGCCGGCGCCATCGCTATCGCCGGGCCGGCGTATATGGCAGCGCTTTCGTCAGGATAAGCGCGGCTATATCAGCTTGCTGATATTTAGTGTGTTGTTCGTCGTCAGCTTGTTTGCAGAATTCATCTCGAACGATCGGCCGCTCCTGGTGCAATACAACGGGCAGTGGATGGTGCCGATTGCTCATGACTACTCCGAAAAGATTTTCGGTGGCGACTTTGAATCTCCTGCGGATTATCTCGATCCCTTTATTCGGCAGCAGCTCGCCAAGGATGGCAACTGGGCAATCTATCCGATTAATCACTACCGGCATGACACGCTGAATTATTTTGCCAAGTCGCCCAACCCGGCCCCGCCCTCGCTAGATAACTGGCTTGGCACTGATGATCGCGGCCGAGATGTGCTGGCGCGTTTGCTGTACGGCTTCCGGGTATCGATACTGTTTGGTCTGGCACTGACAATTACCGGGATTGTTCTCGGCGTTATTACGGGCGCAATACAGGGCTACTTTGCTGGCAGAACTGATCTGCTATTCCAGCGTTTCATGGAGATTTGGGGGTCGATGCCCGAGCTGTACTTACTGATTATTTTCGCGTCGATCTTTGACCCCAGCATCTTGTTGTTACTGTTGCTGCTGTCGCTGTTTGGTTGGATGGGTTTGTCGGATTATGTGCGTGCAGATTTTCTGCGCAACCGTAACCTTGATTATGTTCAGGCGGCGCGCGCCTTGGGTTTATCCAATGCACAAATTATATGGCGCCATGTGCTGCCGAATAGCCTGACGCCGGTGGTCACCTTTCTGCCGTTTCGCATGAGCGCTGCTATCTTGGCGCTCACCAGTCTGGATTTTCTAGGCTTAGGCGTACCACCGGCCATGCCCAGCCTTGGTGAATTGCTTGCGCAAGGCAAAAATAATTTAGATGCGTGGTGGATTGCACTATCAACTTTCATGGTCCTGACCATTACGCTCCTGCTACTCACCAATATTGGTGATGCGCTGCGTAACTCCCTTGATGTGCGGAGAAAAGCATGAGCCTACTGACAGTGCGTGATCTGTCGGTGCGGTTTGGCACCGCCACCGTGGTCGATCGCGTCAGCTTTGATATCGCTGCCGGCGAAAAATTTGCGCTGGTGGGCGAATCCGGATCGGGTAAAACCGTGACTGCCTTGCAGCTCATGGGCATGACGCCCGATGCCGATACCAGCGGTAATATTTTATTCGAGCAGCGTGAGATTCGATTAATGTCGGATACGCAGCTACGTGCGCTACGCGGTAAAGATATCGCGATGATTTTTCAAGAGCCGATGACAGCGCTTAATCCGCTGTTCACGATTGGTAACCAGATCGCCGAAGTGCTCATGCTGCACGAGGGCTTGAATGCGCGTGACGCTGCGCTGCGTGCGGTTGAATTGCTCGACAAGACCGGCATTCCGGAGCCCGCACGCCGAGCGCTATCGTATCCGCATCAGCTATCGGGCGGCCAGCGCCAGCGCGCCATGATTGCAATGGCTCTTGCCTGCAAGCCCAAGCTCCTGATTGCTGATGAGCCGACCACGGCACTGGATGTCACGATTCAGGTTCAGATTCTCGAGCTGCTGAACCAGCTGCAGCGCGATGAAGGTATGGCGATACTGATGATCACGCATGACCTGAACCTGGTAAAGCGCTTTGCTGATCGCGTAGGTGTGATGCAGCAAGGGCGTTTACTTGAGCAGGCCGATACCGCAACGCTGTTTGCATCGCCGCGCGAGTCTTACACTCAGCAATTACTGGCAAGTCATGCCAAGCGCTTGGTATCGGAGCATTTAGACGGTGCAACCCTGGTATCGGCGCGTGGTGTGCGGTGCAGTTTCTTCATCAAGCAGGGCTGGTTCAAGCAGCGTGAGTTTGTCGCAGTAGAGCCGCTGGATCTTGCGCTGGCGCGCGGTGAAACACTGGGCATTGTGGGTGAATCAGGCTCGGGTAAGTCCACGCTTGGCATGGCGCTGCTGCGACTGTCTGTGGCGAGTACAGCAGGCGCCGTCGAGTTTGATGGGCACAGTATTACCGACATGCATAGCGCGCAGCTCCGCCCTTTACGCGCACAGATGCAGGTCGTATTTCAAGATCCTTTTGCCTCACTGTCGCCGCGCAGAACGATAGAGCAGACCGTGGGCGAGGGGCTTGCGCTGCACCAGCCGCATCTGTCGCGCTCGCAGATACGGTCATTAGTCTCGCAAGCGCTGAAAGAGGTGGGATTGTCGCCGGAAATGATGTCGCGTTACCCGCATGAATTCTCGGGTGGTCAGCGTCAGCGGATTGCAATTGCGCGCGCGCTGGTGCTGAAGCCGGCGTTAATTTTGTTAGATGAGCCGACCTCATCATTAGACGTATCGGTACAGTACCAAGTGCTTGAGCTGCTGGCGACGCTGCAGCAACGGCACGGCATCGCCTATTTATTTATTAGCCATGACTTGGCCGTGATTCGCGCGATGGCGCATCGGGTACTGGTCATGAAAGATGGCAAAGTGGTCGAGAGCGGAACCACCCAAGAGGTGCTGTCCTCACCGCGCGACCCCTATACGCAGCGGCTATTGGCGGCAGCAGAATTTTCTCTAGCTGCCTGAAGCTATAGATGATGTTTACTCGTAGCGCTTGCGGTGGCGCGGCTCAACACGTCGAGTGTCACGTCGCTCCGCAACCTCGACCCGTGAGTGTTTACTGACGCGTCGTGCTGTTGCCGGTGAATCCTCACGCGCAGAGGCAATCGTTACGCGCGATTTGCCGCGCTTGTCGGCACGCACTTGCAGCTTTAATTCCTGCCCCGGCTTCAAGCGATCGTTTTTCAGATCATTCCACTCGCGCACCTCGGCGACGGTCACTTTGTAGCGCGTCGCAATGCTGTTCACGGTGTCGCGCTTGCCGGCACGTACTTTGATTTTCTTGCGTGGCGGTTCATCCGGCGCAACGGCCAGCGTCGCATTGTCGGCCAGATCTTGTCCGATATCTTTACCCGACTCAGCAGCGGGTTTCGGCACCAGCACCACCGAGCCCATGGTCGGGTGCATATTCGGAGGGATAGCGTTCGCCTCGCGGATTACTGCGGGCGTGGTCTTGAATTTTGTTGCGATAGTCTCGATACGCTCGCGTGCTGCCGTCACTTTATGCGCTGTCCAGCTCGATAACGCATGCGACCATTTCGATAAGTTTTCCTTGAATTTTTCCGCATTGGTCTGCGGTAGCAGAATCCGTGTGTTTGGGCTGCCGGTAATCACCGGCTTATTGAATTGCGGATTCAGCGCTTTGAATTCTTCCATCGGCAGCTCAGCCAACTGCGCCGCCAACTTGACATCAATATCGCGCGTTTTATTGATAGAAACGAAGTAAGGCTGATTCTCAACCACGGGTAGTGTCAGCCCGTATTGTGCCGGCGTTGACACCAGATTCTTAACCGCCTGCAGTTTCGGGTAGTAGTTTCGCGTTTCTGCCGGCATATAAGCCGACAGGCTGTTGTAGTCGGTGTCGCGACCCGCAGCCTGTGCCTTGGCAATAGCGCGCGAGACCGAGCCTTCGCCCCAGTTGTAAGCCGCCAATGCCAGCGGCCAGTCACCAAACATACCGTACAGTTTTTGCAGATAGTTGAGCGCGGCATCGGTCGAGGCCAACACATCACGGCGCTCGTCCCGGAAAATATTTTGCTTCAGGTTGTAGTCACGCCCGGTGCTCGGGATGAACTGCCACATACCAGCAGCCTTGGCACTGGAATAGGCCTGCGGATTAAAAGCCGACTCGATGAATGGCAATAGCGCAAGTTCCATCGGCATGCCACGCCGCTCCAGCTCTTGTACGACATGAAACAGGTAGCGCGACGCACGCTGCGTGGTGCGCTGTATGTAGTCAGGCCGCGAGCTGTACCAGTTGACATGGTTAGCCACCAGCGGGCTATTCAAGTCAGGAATCGCAAAGCCTTTGCGGATGCGGGCCCAAACGTCAAAGCTGGCGACCGTGATGTCCTCAACCGTCGGGTCGAATTCCGGATTGGCAAGGCGCGGGCCGTCGACAGAACGCGCATCTCGAGTGTCCTGCGCCTGGGTCGAGGGCTCGACACTCAGATCGATCGCGTGGGCGGCGGGCAAGGCCAGCGAAGCTAGCAGCGCCGGAATGGTCAGCCGGCGAAATTGATTGTGATGCATGGGGCAATCGGGCGCGATCGACCGTTCAATAGGTCGTTGGCGCAAGTAAAGTTGCCTCAAGTGTAAGAAGCAGGGGTGATGCCGTCAAGAAAAAGTTGCCAATTTGGGGCGATGGCCAGGGCACGCAGCGGGATTCCGAATCGAGCGGTGCGGAGGCAGCTTAACGAAAACTATTTTTCCATTCTCTCAGCGCGGCAAATGCGGCAACCGGGTCCTCGGTAGTTAATCGACCGGCATCGTGCAAGGTTCGTCGTACCGAAGGCTCGCGGTAGCGCAGGAAGGGATTGGTTCGCTTCTCCAGGCCGATGCTCGAGGGCACGGTAGACTCGCCGCGCGCGCGCATTTGCTGTACTTGTTCCAGCCGCGTGGCGAGGTCAGTGTTATCCGGCTCAGCCGCGATGGCAAAGCGCAAATTAGACAGCGTGTACTCATGCGCGCAGTACACCAAGGTATCGTCGGGTAGCGATACCAATTTCGCTAGCGACTGAGTCATTTGCTGCGGTGTGCCTTCAAACAAGCGGCCACAGCCACCGGCAAATAGCGTGTCGCCACAAAACAGCCAGTGCTGATCAGCCACAACGTAAGCGATATGGCCAGCGGTATGACCCGGCACATCAAGCACGGCAAGCTGCAGACCCAGTGCGCTGAGATCAACGCGGTCGCCTTCGCAGAGCGGGTGCGATACGCCTTGAATGGATTCACCTGCAGGCCCATACACCGGCACTGACCATTGTGCAAGTAATTGCTCGACACCGCCCGCATGGTCGGCATGGTGGTGAGTGAGTAGAATAGCGTGCAGTTTCAAGCCGCGTGAACGCAGCGCGGCCTCGATCGGCGCGGCATCACCCGGATCAACGACAGCAGCATGTTGCTGATCGTGAATCAACCAAAGATAGTTATCGGCAAAGGCCGGTATCGCGGTAACTTGCAGGGATTGTGGCGTAGACATCAGCATGAACCTAGACGCTTCGTATTCGCCGATTATATCTCTCGCTCCTTGGTTCGATACGCCAGCGGGCGCCTACGCGCGCGCGTGGGAGCAGTCACGGCTAGATGAGCTAACCGCAGATATTTTCGGGTACAACGCGGTGCAGCTTGGTTTGCCCGTGCTGGATACCTTGGCCGCGAACCGCATGCCGAATCGTTGGGTTACCGATTCGGATTTACCTGCTGACGCCATGGATGGTGATCGTCAGGTCGTGGTGGTACACGACCTCACCGAGCTGCCTTTCGCCACCCAGAGCCTGGATCTAGTGGTGATGCCACATGTGCTTGAGTTTGCGGCGGAACCGCATCAGGTACTGCGCGAGGTTGAGCGTGTGTTGATCCCCGAGGGGCAAGTGATTATCTGCGGTTTTAATCCGATCAGTATGTGGGGTGCGCGGCAGACCGCTAGCCGAATGACAGGCGCGCATTTCTTGCCTTTGCATGGTGAATTTATCAGTGTGCCTCGTCTTAAAGATTGGCTGAAGCTGTTGAATATGGAAATCAATCGCGGGCATTTCGGCTGCTACGCGCCACCCTGCGCGACTGATAGGTGGTTGCGGCGCTTCTCGTTTCTTGAGAAGGCAGGCAATCGCTGGTGGCCCTACCTGGGCGCGCTGTATATTGTGCAGGCGATCAAGCGCGTGCAAGGCATGCGACTGATTGGCCCGGCATGGGATAAAAAGCGGCCTGTCGTGGCCAGCGCGATACCGGTGACCAATCGCATGAAGAAACAACAAGACCGACATGGACCAGGTTGAGATATTTACCGACGGTGCCTGCAAGGGGAATCCCGGCCCGGGCGGTTGGGGCGCATGGATCATCCATGGGACTTTGGCGGCGTGGCATGCGGCGGGTAGGCCAAGCACGAAAGCCAAATCATTATTTGGTGGTGAGATGGAGACCACCAATAACCGGATGGAGTTGCGCGCCGTGATCGAAGCGCTGAATGCGCTCAAGCGACCGTGTGCAGTCGTACTACATACCGATAGCCAGTATGTGCACAAAGGTATCAGTGAGTGGTTGGCAGGCTGGAAGGCCAAGGGTTGGAAGACTGCCAACAAAACGCCAGTAAAAAATGTCGACTTGTGGCAGGCGCTTGATCAAGCGAGCGCGCGGCACCAGATAGAATGGCGCTGGGTCAAGGGCCATGCCGGGCATGAAGGCAATGAAATGGCGGACCAACTTGCAAATCAGGGTGTTGAGCATGCACGCGCAAACGCGCGTGCTGCCTGACGCCGCTTTCCTTACCGACGATATTCATGCGACAAATTATTCTGGATACCGAGACTACCGGACTCAATCCCAAAAGCGGCGACCGCATTATTGAAATCGGCTGTGTCGAGATGGTGAATCGTCGTCTTACCGGAAACAACTTTCATTACTACATCAATCCGGAGCGTGATTCCGATCCTGGTGCTTTAGCGGTGCACGGCCTTACCACTGAATTTTTAAGTGACAAGCCAAAGTTTGCAGATATTGCTGATACCTTGTGCGAGTTCGTGCAGGATGCTGAAATCATTATTCATAACGCGCCGTTTGACATCGGTTTTTTGGATGCAGAATTTGAGCGCGTGGGTAAATCAGGCTTTGCCGCGTACGTGCGCAGAGTAGTCGATACGCTAGTGCAGGCTAAAGAGCTATTCCCCGGCAAACGGAATTCACTCGATGCGCTGTGCGATCGCTACGGCGTCTCGAATGCCCACCGCACCTTGCATGGCGCGTTGCTGGATGCCGAGCTGCTGGCCGAGGTCTATCTCGCGATGACGCGCGGTCAAGACAGCCTCTCCATGGATCTGCAAGGTAATGGCGATGAGGACGATACCCGGGGTGTCGGGCTGCCGATCGCTGATATGCTCATCCTGCCGCCGACTGCGGATGAGCTGGCAGAGCATGAGTTACTGCTGAAGGGGCTGGAAAAAGATGCAAAGGGCGCTGTAGTTTGGCGAGACCTTGGGACAACATCATGATCAGTCACGTTTCGGCGCAGTATCGATAGCCTGCCATGGTCCGCAAGCCACCTGATGCGAATTCATTCATTGAAGTCGACCCCTTCGATGTTTTTCGTGTGGAAGGTGATATTGATCGGCTAGACGGTCAGCGTTTTGACAAAGATAAAATTCGTCATTCAAAGGCGGCGCAAGGCACTCGCTCTACCAGGCTGATTGATGACCAAAAAGTAGAAACTGACGCGCAGCGATTGATTCGAGATGCTCGCTATGCGCAGCAGCAGGCGCTAAAAGATCTCCATGCGATTAGTGATGAATCAGGAATCATTATTCAAAGAGAGATAAGCGACAGTCAAGGCCCTGAGCAACACCGTGCTTTGTCAGACAGCGCAAGCCCTGAGTATCAACGCATCATTTCAGATGGTGCAGGACCTGAGCATCAACGCATCATGTCAGACGCAGATGGCCCGGTTCTTCCTTCGTTCGTCCGAATCGCATCCTTAGGCGAGCCCATGACCAAGGCTCACCTCGCGCAGCAGAATGCGCTGAAAGAGATTCATGCGATCAAGGATATAATTTTTTCCTCATCCACGCCGCAGAAAGATCGTCTCCCTGGACCTTTCGACCCACGGAAATTTGATGACGGTAATGGCCCGATAATTCCATCGGCATCATCATCTCGGAACGATCCGGAAGATAGAAAAAATATCTCATTACAAAAGCTGCTCGAAAGAATACAAACGGCGCGTTCAGAACAACAAGAGGCACTTAAGTGCTTGAATGCCATGCAAGACGCCGATGGTCCGCAAAAAGATAGAGCCATGTCGGATCTGGATCCGCGGTTTGATAAAGCCACACAATCTCAGTTGACAGCCATTAGCTATTTGAAGAGTCTGGAGGATGTTGTAGGCCCTTTAATGGCAAAGCACGGGTCTGGTTCGGAGCGGGAAACTGATGCGAACGATTTTGTCGATACCGCAGGCCCCGTTAAAGCACGTAATTCAGATGACGCGATTGGTCCTGTGGTACCAACACGGCTGGCCGACGCCGTCGGTCCGTCCAGTGTCAAAGGCGTTGACGATTCGATCGGTCCACAGACTGCCCGGCAGGCAGAGGATGCGCAAGGCCCTGTGTTACCCAGAGAGGCTACAGACGCAGAAGGACCCATCGCACCAAGAGAAGCAAAAGATGCATCGGGACTGCTATCACCCAGGGAGGTGATAGATGCCGCAGGCCCCAACGCGCCTAACAGTCTCGATGATGCTGTTGGCCCCACTGATCGACGTCTGATTACTGATGCAAAGGGGCCGACACTGTTTCATCGAATTATTGAGGCTGTGTTGCCCAAAAAGTCGGCGAGCGTGGTGACGGACGCGCCAATCGATATAGAGCATCATCAGAGCAGCATCGCAGAGCGTATCGCGAAAGTGAAAGCAGACCAGCGCGATGCCATGCAACAGCTTGGTGAACTTGAAAAAGACAACGACAAGCCTTTGATTTAACCACTCGGTGAGCAGCAGCGGGCAGCCGACCACTTCGGTTGATGGGCCAGTCTTGCTATGCGATAATTCGGCCCCATTCGGGAGGTTAGCTCAGGGGTAGAGCGATCGCTTCACACGCGATAGGTCGCTGGTTCGAAGCCAGCACTTCCCACCAAGCAGTCTTAAGCCGACCCGCTGTGGTCGGCTTTTTTATGCGCGATAGGTTCAGTTCGCTGTCAGCGGTTGGTGGCGCCGGTTCAAGGCGTGCGCTTGCGCTGTATCGCTGCACCCGGGCGCAGTGTTTTATGTCCGAACCGCTTTGCCAGTGTTTTCAGCGGTGGCGTTTCTGCGTTGCGCGCGCGTCTTGTGACCAGTGCAGGCGTGTCCGAGCGCGGTACCAGACGCTGAGGACCATTGCCCACCAAGTCTGCACGACCCATACGGCGCAAACCATCGCGTAAAGTCTCCCAGTTCGCAGGGTCGTGATAGCGCAGGAGGGCTTTGTGAAACCGGCGAATTTTTGCGGTACGCGGTGTTTCTACGGTTTCGGAATCGCGCGCAATCTTGCGTAGCGGATTTTTACGCGTGTGGTACATCGCCGTCGCCATCGCGAGCGGTGTCGGTAAAAACGATTGCACCTGATCGAGCCGGAAATCATTCTGCTTTAACCAAATCGCAAGATTCACCATATCTTCATCGGTCGTGCCCGGGTGCGCAGCGATGAAGTAGGGGATCAGGTACTGCTCCTTGCCTGCTTCTTTCGAGTATTTGTCGAATAACTCTTTGAACTTGTAATACGAGCCCATGCCCGGCTTCATCATTTTCGATAGCGGGCCTTCTTCTGAATGCTCGGGCGCGATTTTCAGCAAGCCGCCCACATGGTGCGTGGCCAGTTCTTTGACATACTCGGGTGAGCGAACCGCCAGGTCGTAGCGCAAGCCAGACCCAATCAGGATCTTTTTTACGCCTTTGATGGCGCGCGCGCGGCGATAGAGTTGTACCAGTTTGCCGTGATCGGTGTTCAGGTTGCTGCAAATCGTCGGATAGACACAAGATAGTCGCCGACAACTTTGCTCGATGGTTTTATCTTTGCAGCCGAGCCGGTACATATTCGCGGTCGGCCCACCGAGATCAGAGATGGTGCCGGTAAATCCTTTGGTCTTGTCGCGGATCAGTTCAATCTCGCGCAGGATGGACGGCTCGGAGCGGCTTTGAATAATCCGGCCTTCGTGCTCGGTGATGGAGCAGAAGGTACAGCCGCCAAAGCAGCCACGCATGATATTCACCGAGAAGCGAATCATGTCCCACGCAGGGATTTTCGCGTCGCCGTAGGCAGGATGCGGAGCACGCGCGTAGGGAAGGTCGTAGACGTGATCCATCTCTTCCATGGCCAGCGGTATGGGCGGTAGATTCAGCCAGACATCACGATCACCATGGGCCTGCACCAGCGCACGTGCATTGCCCGGGTTGGATTCCAGATGAAACACCCGCGACGCATGGGCATAGGCCACCTCATCGTGTTTCACCGTGTCGAATGAGGGCAGCCGTACGACGCTGCGAGCGCGAACCTCTGCTTGCCGTGCCAATCGCTCCTCGCGGCTGATGATGCGTATCGGTTGCGGCGCTTGCTGCGGTGAGTTGTCTGCCGTGCCGCACACTTGCGGCTCTTTTTCTTTCATTTCATACGGGTCAGGATGCGGCTCGACTTTGCCGGGCGTATCCACGCGCGTGGAGTCCACCTCACGCCAGTCATCTGCTGGCTTCCATCCGCTGGGCACAATAAATGCGGTACCGCGCAGATCGCGTATCGCTTTCACTGACTCGCCCTCGGCCAAGCGATGCGACAGCTCAAGCAAGGCGCGCTCTGCATTGCCAAACAAAAGAATATCGGCTTTTGAATCAAGTAATACCGAGCGCCGAACAGTATCGGACCAATAATCGAAGTGCGCGATGCGGCGCAAGCTGGCTTCGATACTGCCAATCACGATCGGCACACCGGGAAAAGCCTCGCGCGCTCGGTGGGCGTATACGGTTAATGTTCTATCCGGACGCTTGTTGGGCGCGCCGTGCGGCGTATACGCATCTTCCGAGCGTGGCTTGCGATCAGCGGTGTAGCGGTTGATCATCGAATCCATATTGCCGGCAGTAACGCCGAAATACAGATTTGGTTTGCCGAGCGCACGGAATGGCGCCGCAGATTGCCAATCGGGCTGGCTGATGATGCCGACTCTAAAGCCTTGTGCCTCCAGCAAGCGCCCGACCAATGCCATGCCGAAGCTGGGGTGATCGATATAGGCATCACCCGTGATCAAAATAATGTCGCACGAGTCCCAGCCGAGTTTTTCCATCTCGCGCCTCGACATGGGCAAGAATGGCGCCGGCTTTAGCTCGGGGCGAAAGCGCGGGTAGGCTCGGAGGTTCGTTGGCGTGGCTTGCATGGGGGCAGAGAAGCAAATTCAGGGCGCAAGTATGCCAGTCTATGGAGAAACGGTGATTATCTCGGCTCGCCACTGCGGCGAGGGCTGGAGTCCCGCGATATCAAGACATCACATACCCATTGTCAATGTGGTAGCGGTGAATTGGTGAAGAACCGGATTCGAATTGCTATTTAAACGGGTTATCGATCTGATCGCTCGGCTTGAAAACAATCTGCTCCGGTAGCGAAGGGTCGTTTTGAAGTGTGCTGATGGCTGCATCCAGGATCTGCTTGAGTTGCAGCGCATGGGCTAGCCCGATTTTGTCTCGGGTAATCGCCAGCGATCCGTAAATCTCCAGCTGATCAAGCCGGTTCTCGATCGTCAGCGCATCAATCGTGAGTGAGGCAGACTCATTCTCGAAAGGCTGCAGTGTTTTGTTCATAACAAACCTTTAGCTAAAAGTACCGCATCATATTTGTATGCTCGAGAAATTCTAAAGAAGTAATACGAAATCATGAATTCGTCATGGATAGCTTCGTCATCGATAACTTCGTCATCATTGTAATTTTGAATCTGAGTTGCGACTGCGAATTCGTGGCTCGGGTAATTCCATAGCGCGCTGTTTAGCTGCTTCGGGTAGCTTGGGGAACAAGTTAAACCCAACGCGCCGCTCCAAGGCATCAATACTCATCACTTGGTAGTCGCCGCTATCATTATTCGGCGCAAGCCATGCTGCCGCCTCTGATTTAACGGGATCAAGCACCGCCTTGAATACATGGGTAGGCACCAGTACACGGCCATTAATACGATCAAGTTTGTCGCCTTCAAATACCGGGCCTGTAATAACATACAGCTCGCCGCGAAGGTTCGTCAGATGTCGCGTCGCTCCTTCAATAGCTGACCAAAGAATTTGATTATTTTTTCGGTTTTGCGGCACCACATTGGCCAGCGAGAAGCTCTCATGCTGTGCCTGCGCCGTCGGCATATCTGCTGCCGGCGCCATATGACCGCGATCAAAACCCGAGCGTACGTAGTCGGCTAATTCCGCGCCTTGGCCGGGCGGTAGCGCGGGCTCGGCATGAAAACTATCCGCGCGCGGAATCTCACGCGCTGCCTTCAAGCTATCACGAGTCAGATATTCAGCTGACCACAGCGGCGTTCTCGAAACACCTGAGTGCAGGACCGCAAATGCCTCGAAGCAGAGCGCCACCGTATTGCTTTGTAGCGCCTTGCGCGTGACCTCGGGCGCAGTTTTATGAAAAAAATGCCGCTCGCAGCGCGGCGGTTGCGCCGCTGCTGAGGCCAGAAGACTCGAGAAAAAGAATACTGCGAGTAATTTTTTCATTGCAGTTTCGATCAGCGAAGGGTGCGGATTCGAAGTGCAAGGACATCCGAAGTTCCGGGCGTATATCGACCATACGAAACTGGATTTTACTTGAAGGAAATTATGATCTTTTTCTACGGTAGATCGGTCAAATAGCGATGCGAGCCGATGCCACTCCCCAATGCTTTGCTGATCGGCAGCAGGCGGGCCAGCGCCTGGCCGAATGACTTGCACAGCCTGCGCCGGAGGCGGGTACGGTCGTGCTGGCACTGGCGCGGGGTGGATTACCGATCGGGGTGGCGATTGCGCGGCGGCTGGGCTTGCCTCTTGAGCCGCTGATCGTCAGGAAACTGGGTCTGCCCGCTTTTCCGGAGTTTGCGATCGGTGCAATTGCCAGCGGCGGCATTTGCGTACTTGATCAGGACGTCATCAAGGCGCTGAAGGTGACGACTGAGGTCGTTGATCAGTTGATCTTGGTACAGCGGCGTGTGCTGGCAGAGCGTGAGCGCCGCTACGGTCCAAGCGTGCCCTTATCGCACCTGAAACATCGTGCGTTGATTGTGTGTGATGACGGCATGGCGACCGGGCGCAGCATGCAGGCGGCGATCGCTGCACTCCGTGCGGCCGAGGCGGGAGATATCACGGTGGCAGTGCCCGTACTGTCGCGTGAAGCGCTGCAACGCGTGACACCGTTAGTGCGGCAGGTACGCTACTTACTTTGCCCGCCGCTGTTTGATGCGGTCGGACAGTGGTACCGCAAGTTTCCGCAACTTGGCGATAACGAAGTGATCAGCTTGCTGTCACAGGTACAGCGACTGCCAACGCATGTATCGGTAAGCAGCAAGGCATCAACTTGAACCATCTGAAAGGAGCATAACGTGGAGTATCGGACCCAGAGCATGGATACCACTTGGATCAAATGGCTGGGCGGAGTCGCGCTCGGTGCAGCGGCGATGTATATCTCTGATCCATCGGTTGGCCGGCAACGTCGCGCGCTACTCAAAGACAAGATCGCGCACTACCGCTCTCGCACTCAAAAACTGATCGACAGCCGAATTCGTGATGCACGTAATCGACTTGCCGGACTGCAGGCTGAGGCCAATCGATTCCTTGCGGTACGTAAGCCGGAAATCAGTCATCCTCATCTCGTTGAAAGTAGTGCCGAGCATCAGCCTGATTCAACACTGCCCACACCGGCTAAAGCGGCCGGATGGCTTGCTGGTGCGGTTGCGGTCGGCTTGCTCACCTGGTGGGCTACGTCGCGGCAATCATGACGATGGTGGCAAATCGCTAGGCACCGAGTATCCAGCCTTCCAGTGGATCATGCGGCGGCAGACCAAAGTTGTGGTCGCGCCGCTGCCAAGCCCATGCCGCCATCAAGCCGCATAGCACTGCATCGAGTAGATCTCCGCTACCGTCATCGACTAACTGTCGCTTGAAACGGCCGGCTTTTAGCCGTATTTGTTGCGCATAATCGCCCTGTTCAAGTGCGCGCACAATCGTACGTCGGGCCACCTGTCGCTCAGGAGTTTGCTGCTGCGGCGTGTCACTCTTGTATGAAGCGCTGGTGATGCCGCGCGCAACCAAGCCCGGGTAAGCCTCGAGCGCAATACGTGAGGGATCTCCTGTGTGCATGAACGGAATATGTATACCCGCATCCAGCAGCAGCGGGGCGCCCGCGTGCAGCATGTAAGCCACCGGCGGGTTGACCCATTTCATTGGCGATGATGATTTTGCCGGTAGATCACAACCGCGATGAATGAATTTCAAACCAGTGGGGCGTGCATCGCAAATCGCTTTGAAGCACAGGCGAAGTTCCGCGCGCTGTAATTGCCGCACGTGCTGAATCAGTGCCGACCACTCAACTGGCCAGTCGAGCAGCTGGATCAGTGGACGCGGAAATGAAAAAGGAAAATCAAATCCACCCAGCCACGGGCCCGGTTGCCGTAGCCACGCAATGAAGCTAGAAAAGTCATACAGCGTTGACAGCGTTTCGAGGAAGAATTGGTCATTCTCGAGATAGCCCGAGGCGATCGTGATGCCTTTTCTCGGGCGCGGCGCCGAGGTAAAGTCGACGCCGTGCAGCAGTATCGATCGCTGCTCAGCCGCCATCCGGCAACACAACATTCACATCGAGTACCTCGAGGTTGCCTTTTTTATCGAGCGAGATTTTAATATCTTCGGGGTTGACGCGAACATACTTGGAGATGACTTCGATCAGTTCGCGGTGCAGCGCTGGCATGAAATCAGGCCCATTAAGAATGTGCCGCTCACGCGCGATAATAATCTGCAGTCGCTCTTTGGCGGCACCGGCCGACGCTTTCTTGTTATTGAACAGAAATGAGAAAATGTCCATCTCACTTGCCTCCGAAAATGCGAGATAGCAAGCCAGGCTTTTCATATTCTGCGAACCGCAGCGGACGGTCTTCACCGAGGAAGCGGGCAACCAGATCTTTGTAGGCCTCGGCGACATCACTATCGGCCAGATGCACGACAGGCGTGCCCTGGTTGGAGGCATGCAGCACCGCCTCGGATTCGGGAATGATGCCAAGCAGCGGAATTCGCAAGATCTCCTGTACGTCTTCGTAGGACAGCATCTCGCCCGCTTCAACACGCTTGGGCGAGTAACGCGTAATCAGCAGGTGCTCCTTGACCGGCTCGACGCCTGTCTGCGCGCGGCGTGACTTTGCCTGGATAATACCGAGAATGCGGTCGGAGTCGCGCACCGAAGATACCTCGGGGTTGGTGACGATAATGGCTTCGTCAGCAAAGGTCAGCGCCATGACCGCACCGCGCTCAATACCGGCGGGCGAGTCGCAGACGATGTACTCGAAGCCGGAATTTTTCATTTCTTCCAAAATACGCTCGACACCTTCTTCAGTGAGCGCGTCTTTGTCGCGTGTTTGCGAAGCCGGCAGCACGAACAGGTTGTCGCAGTGCTTATCCTTGATCAGTGCCTGCGTCAGCGTTGCCTCGCGGTTGATAACATTGATCATGTCATATACCACGCGACGCTCGCAGCCCATGATGAGATCAAGGTTGCGCAAACCCACATCAAAATCGATCACTGCAGTTTTTTTGCCGCGTAGTGCCAGACCAGAAGCAAAACTAGCGCTAGAGGTGGTCTTCCCCACACCGCCTTTGCCAGAGGTAACAACGATAATTTTTGTCACGAACAACTCCTTATCTGAGTTCGTTAGTTCAACAAATAAAAAACTTGCTATTTCAGCGCCATGGGGCGTAAATCAAGCCGATCGTCTTGTAGCAGGACTTGAACGGGCTTAGCTTTTAGTTCTTTCGGCCAGCCATCGTCGAAGGTGCGGTACACGCCAGCAATCGAGACTAATTCTGCTTCCATACAGGTAGTGATGATGCGTGCGTCGGCGGCGCCAGCCGCGCCCGCCAGCGCCCTGCCACGTAGCGGCGCGTACACATGAATGCTGCCATCGGCAATGACCTCGGCACCGGCGTTAACGGTCGCCATGATGACCAGATCACCACCGCGCGCGTAGACGCGCTGACCGCTGCGTACGGGCGTGTCAATGACTTTGGTTGCAACCGGCGCAGGCGATGCGCTGTTCTTTGCAACAGGTGCATGTTGTGCTTCGGGTGCCGGTGGCACTGCTGAGACTGGTTCGGCTGGCGGCGAGGGTGGCGGTGTCAGCTCGAAAGTACGTGATTGATCCATGCCGTCAATCGATAACCCATGGCCTCGGATTTCTTGCTCAAGCGATTCGGGGGCATTTCGTACCGCAACCGGGTTGAGCCGGTGCGCTCGGAACAGTGCGATCAGGTCAGACCAGGCAATGCTACCCGGCGCTGGAAGGGCTTGAAGGTTACCGAGGTCAATAATGGTGAACTCGTCTTCAAAGTAATCGGGAGTTCCGCCAGTGACCTCTGCCACCGCAGAGGACAATTTATCCAGATCGGTGTCGCCGATCAAAGCGGCAACAGCAACCACGGTAGAAATCTTGATCTCCAGGGGCTTCCTGGTCTGGTTTTTCGACATACTGTCCCGGATGGTGGCATCGTCAGCGGCCAACGAAACAAGGAGCCGTGCTCAAGTCTACAACTTGCTGAGACTTACGATGATGCCAGTGTCAATTGACGCGTCCAGATCAATATTATACCTGCGCAACCCCTGCTGTTTGCGCACAATTTTTTCTTGGGTCGAAAGCGGTTCTCGGTGACGGATAGAGCGAGCGTGTGCGTGATGCGAGCGCGCTAAACAAACTCGTTGAGCGAGCGGAGCCGGGAATAGGATCCCGGCTCAAGATGGCGTGGGGTTACGCGTTAGCCGAGGCGTCCCTTGCCAGTTTGTTGCGGCGGTTTGCGGCTTTGGCGCGCACGCTTGACGGCGGCAGGCGTCGCAGAGTCCGCAGTGCATCGATGTCTTTGATGCCGATGGAGCGTTGATCGACACTGATCAAACCAATCTCGTTGAAAGCAGACAAGGTACGGCTGACAGTTTCAAGGGTGAGGCCGAGATAGCTGCCGATCTCATGCCGAGTCATGCGTAAGTTAAACAGCTTGCTTGAGTAGCCCATCTCGGCGAATCTTTCCGATAGCGACACCAGAAATCGTGCGACTCGTGCTTCGGCTGACAAGGCACCCAGCATGCTGACCATCGCCTGCTCTCTGACCAGTTCCCGGCTCATGACTGTATAGACCGAGTGCTCGAACTCGATATGGCTACGTCCGGTTTGTGTGAACTTTTTGAAGGGTATCAGGACTAGGTCGCAGTTCGATAAAGCGACCGCCTCAGACATATAGCGCTTGGTATGAATACCATCAACGCCAAACATGTCTCCCTTCATGGGAAAACTTAACACTTGTTCATTGCCAAACTCATCGATGAGCACAGTTTTCAGAAAACCTGAGTGAACAATAAACAGCGTATCAAAGGCCTGGCCTATGGTATGTATGCGCTGACCGGTTTTGAACTGGACATGCTGAAACAGAAATTCTTCCTCGTCGTAATTGGATACCGTGGGGATGCGAAGTAATTCGCAGACCTCAGTTAGATTAGACCAAAGCTTGCCTTGCCTAAGCCATCCGGATTCCGAGCCGGTGCCGATGTCATTGTGTTGATGCGTGCCTGAAGATAAATCAGAGTGCTGAAGAAGTGTCATGCTTATTTCCTTTTTTGTTTGAGCCAATGAGTTCATTCGTTAATGCTGATTTTTGTTCCTAAGCTTTTAATTCATCTGTTGTTGTTGGGGTCAGGCAGTATCAGGCGTAGTTTTGTTTGGCGCTATCAGGGCAGACTGAATACGGCAAGTGCCCGAACCGAAAACGACTCAGGTCATTCCTAATCGTTCATTTCTGCACGGTGTCAAGGCTTGAATTTTTCCAAAAGCCCTTGCGCCACCGCGTATTGCACTAATTCGGCGAGCGACGGGGTTCCTAATTTATGCAGGATGTGTGCTTTGTGCGTACTGATGGTCTTTACCGATAGATGCAGTAACTCGGCAATATCGGTCACTGACTTGCCGCTCACCAGCATATTGAAAACTTCAAACTCTCGATTGGTGAGTGATTTATGCGGAAGGTCTTGCCGGTGAGGCATGGCATCCATGGCGAGTTGCTCAGCCACCTCCATGCTGATGTAGGGCCTACCTGCGTGAACCTTTCGAATGGCCACCAGCAAATCAGTGCCAGCGCTCTCCTTGGTTATGTATCCATGCGCGCCGAGACGAATGGCACGTGCCGCGTATTGATCTTCATCGTGCATCGTCAGCACCAGAATCGCGACATTGGGTGCCTCTTCTCGAATTTGTTTAATGATGTCCATGCCGCTGCGGCCGGGCATCGATAAATCCATCAGCAAAACATCGAAGCCCGCCCGCCTGACAAGTGCCAGAACCTCAAAGCCGTCGGTCGCTTCTGCGACTACCTCGATATCGTGAGCTTTACGCAAGATGTATTTCAGACCCTCGCGCATCAACGCATGGTCATCGGCAAGAACGACCCGAATCATTTTCCCCGGCTCCGTTCGTTCTTGGCAGACGTACCGCGCGAGCAGAATCCGGGACTGCGCCCCGTAGAAGAATTGGCTGGACGTGCCGGGTAACCGATTGGCATGGGGAATTCCTTTAGTAACAAATTTGCAACATTCTTGGCGAATTTATCAGGTTTCCACAAACTAACCAAGCTGATTTGGATCAAAACTCGGACTGCGAGGGCAAAACTATGCTTGTAAATGACGATTAAATTCCGTGGGGAAATACTTCTGATTCAGGCAAACAATATTTGCGGCGAATCCATCAGTGCCGGTTCACATGAACAACATTTGCGGCAAGTCCATCAGGGCAGCTGATAGACTTTGTGCTATTTCGATAGCCGCGGATTCGCCAAGCGGATTTTAAAGCAAGCGCCGCCTCGATACACGGCGACCAAATTGCCAATAACCGAAAATTGCCAATCAGTTTGGCTGTTGCAGTGATTTTTTTTCAGGGCACTAAAGATGCAAGCGGACGAGATCGGTCATATTATTCAGCTCGCAATTGCGCCGGTGTTTCTGTTAACCGGTGTCGGTACCAATATGCTGGTTCTGACCAATCGGTTGGCCCGCATCATCGACCGCAGCCGGTACCTGGAGGAGCAACTCGAGACCGAGCAAGCTATCTCAATCGACAAAATCGCGCTGTACCAAGACGAGTTAGCGATTTTGTTTCGACGCGCAAAAAAGATAAACCGAGCGATTTTGCTTGCTACCTGCTGCGCGCTGCTGATCTGTGTCGTGGTAGCCGGATTATTTATTGCCGATGCGCTGAATTTACGATTAGCTTCGGTTATTGCCGGCATGTTTGTACTGGCGATGATCGCACTGACGGGAAGCTTTGTTTACTTGTTGCGAGAGATATGGCTCGCTACCGAGTTCATGAACACTCAGCAGGGCTTGAACAGACGAAGGTAGAAAATGCTCCGCGCCGCTCAGCCCTGCATGCTGGTACAGCTCAGACGGAAGATAACAACTCGCAGCTTGCCTTGAACAGGTCATGCGACTCGTCGCCAAAGCAATCGCAAATAGAGAAATGATTTTCTTGATTCAGCGGTATCTCGCGCTGAAACCCGTGGTGCCACCGAGAGCCAATCAGCGCAGTTTGCCGCCTGAATTCATCTGACTCCAAATCGCCTACAGCGGTTATGAAGGGTGCGGCGTTAGGCTGCGGCATCCAAGCCGGTGACAAGCGGAGTGCGCTGCTTCGATCTAATTTCAAATCCGCATTAATGAATTCCGCGTGGCGCACAGGTTCAAGATCATATAGCCCCGACATCAAGACACCTGCCTTGATCAAATCAGTCGGTAAATCCGGACCAAATACTTTCCAATGAGCGGCCAGCATCATGGCGGCTAAGTGACCTCCTGCTGAATGACCCGCGATCATGATCCGGTCGCGGTCAAAATCCAGTCGCGCCGCACGCCGGTAGAGCCAAGCCACCGCGCGCAGCTGCTGGCGCGTGATTTCATCCACCGACGCATGCGGCGCCAAGGTGTAGTTGGTGAGCGCGACATTGAAGCCCGCTTTACGGTAGCCCGGTACAATAAACGTGAAATCAGACTTGTCCAGCGAGCGCCAGTAGCCACCGTGAATGAAAACCAGCAAAGGGGCATTCTTCTTGGCAGCCGGGAAGAAATCCAGCAGTTCCATTGGGGCACCGCCAAACGCTACATCCAGCAATCCAGCCTCTGTGCGCCTTACCTCGGCCGACTCCCGCTGCCAACGCTGGATGATTTCAGGATGCTCCGGCACCGCCGCGCGTGCGTTCAGCTGATCAGCGTAATATGCGGGTGAGCCTAGCTTTGTGCTGATGCTGTTGTCATTTTTATTGGGCATGAGTATCTCCTTGGTATTTGTATTGGCCTGGCTCGCCGTAGCGGATTTAGCCGCTCACATCAGTGTTGTTGACCACACGCAATACATTAATCTACACTAAAGCTGTTTTGGTGCTCGCCTGTCGGTTCTGACAGGCAGTTAAACGGGAAACACGGAGCCCACTCCTGCTGCTCAGGAGCAAGCCAACGTGTGCTGCCCCCGCAACGGTAAGCAAGCGCATGACCGAGGTCATGCAGTTGGTTCAAATCACCACTGTGCCGTAGGCATGGGAAGGTTGAGCCGATTCGCTTGTTAGCCCGGATACCGGCCAAACCAGGTGGGAGCGGCGAGCGGGGTGGTTCGTTGTTCATCGATTTTCGATGTGCTGACATCGGTCGCGCTCCTGTTCGGTCTTGCTTGCGGGGAAGCTGGCGAGACGACCCTTACTAAGCCGACCATGAAAGCTATCTCCTGTTTGCCGAGACTCGCGCGCGCGCGCGCGTGCCGCCGTTTGTTTACCACCTGTTTGATCGTGCTGTTACCCTCGGCCCGCGCCGGGTCGCAATTGCCGGAGGTTGTCGTTACCTCCTCTCGCACTGAGCAGCGACAAACCGATACCCTGCTGCATAGCACCGTCATCACCGCCGACATGATCCGACATAGTCAGCAACTGGATCTTCCATCGTTACTGCGCGCAGAAGCCGGTGTACAAATTACCCAAACCGGCGGCATCGGTAGTGCGACTGGTTTCTTTATGCGAGGCGCGGCAACGCGGCAAACGCTGGTGTTAGTCGACGGCGTTCCTATCACCAAGCAGGATGCTACGGGCACGGTCAGTATCGAGCATCTCATGCTGGCCGAGATAGACCGGATCGAAATCGTGCGCGGTAATGTTTCAAGTATCTATGGCTCGGGCGCGGTGGGTGGCGTTATTCAGATTTTTACGCGCAAGCCTACTGAGCAGTTACAGACGAGCGTATCGGCTGAATATGGCTCACGGATGAGCTACAGCACCGCGGCTTCGATCCGCGGTGCAGCCGACAGTTTACGGTATGCGATCTCGGCATCAGCCTTAGGTGCCGACGGATTTTCAGCGATTAACTCTCTGCAGCTCCCTACGGGTAATCCTGATCGCGATGGCTACAGCAACACCAGCGCGAGCGGCTCGATTTCAAGCCACTGGTCAGTGGATCAAGAGATCGGTATGCGGTTTACTCAAAGTCAGGGACGATTCAGTTTCGATGGCGGCACGAGTTTTGATCAGCCAACCGACCAACATACCGGTAAGACCAATGTCAGCGTCATCTCTTTTTTTTCGAATAATCGATTAAATGATCGCTGGTTATCTAATCTGAATTTATCAGAGGTGGTGGATAAAAATTCCAACCGGTTTCAGACAGCTTATCCCTTCAGTAACGCTTACAGAACGCAAACTCGTATGCTCGACTGGTTGAATCGGATTGAGCTGCTTGATAATGTTCGCGCGACTGCTGGCATAAGCTATCAGCATCAGTCCCTATATGGAAATGATGGCTTTGGTGATGTATCGGATTTCTCTCGGCGTGTCTGGAGCACGCAGGCAGGTCTTGAATACGCCGATGTCAACGGTCATAGCCTGCAGCTCAACGGGCGCTACGATGACACTCAGCGTAATGCATCGGCGAGCACCGGCTTGCTAGGCTATGGCTACCGGGTCAATGAAAACATCAAGCTGATTGCCAGCACATCAACCGGGTTTAGCGCGCCACCGATAGGTTATTTGTACGGTCAGTACGGAAATCCAAGTTTGCGGCCCGAGTACTCCCGCTCTTGGGATATCGGTGCACAGATATCCTTGGCGGATACTGAACTGCGGCTCACTTGGTTTGATGCGCGAATAAGAGATCAGATCGAGTGGCGTTTTCCAAATGGATTTACTAATATCAGCTCGGCGCGTAATAACGGGATTGAGATCAGCGGTAGCGCCATGCTACGCGGTTGGTCAATTCGACCCAGCGTGACCCTGCAAGACCCGCGTGACGCGGATACCGGACAACGTCTGAACCGGCGGGCAAGTGAGCTAGCGAGTATTTCAGCAGTCCGCTCGGCAGGGCCTTGGACGATTAATCTGTCAGCGTCATATTCAGGCCAGCGGTTTGATGGCGCGAATCGCTTGGGATCGTACGTGCTTGCTGCAGCGGGCGGGAGTTATTCGTTATCGAAACAGTGGTCGTTGGTGGCGAGGATAGAGAATATCTTTGACGAGAATTATCAGAGCGTCTACGGCTACAACCAGTTACCGCGAACTTTCTTCGTCGGAGCGCGCTGGCAGCAATAACGCACTGGCTCATTGCGCGCCGACCTTGCTACCCCTTGCGCGGTCGGTGCGCGCGTGGCCGGCTGACATCCGGCCGGCTCAAATACGGCAGACTCAAATACGGAAGGCTCAAATACGTAAGGCTCAAA
>VGHX01000003.1 GCA_016868055.1 Betaproteobacteria bacterium | reverse complement strand
TTATTGCCAAGGCTGGGCTGCGCAGTGTAGGTGAGTTTAATAACCAACGTCAAGGTTTGATCGTCAGCAGGCCAGCTTTCTGAATAGCCAATCCGGCAATTTTTTGCCGCCCTCCCCCGATCGGCGCTGGATTTCAGGTGAATTGCGGGGCGATCGCGGTTGGCACAGCATCAGCGGGCTTCGGATGACGGAGCGCCGGGCAGCGGCGGCAGCCCGGATTTCCAGCCAAGCGCGTCGGCCAGTTCCTGCGCCAAGCGCTGGTAGCCCGGCGGAGTGAAGTGGATCAGGTCCCGCGCCATCAGTGGCGGATCGGCCAGCATCCAGCGGTAAGCCGAGCCCGGACCGCCCATCGCGTTTTGCATACTCCACGCCAAACACCCGTGGCGTGAGCCGGCTTGCTGCTGTAACTGAAAAATTTTTTCGTGGATGGCAGAAAACCTCAGCAGGTTGGCCGACAAACCACTCGAATCAGCAGCGCCGGCTCGTGCGCCTTTTTTGCGAGACTTAGGCAGCAAGGTGCCTCGGTCGCCCGGGGCAATCAGCACGCAGCGCGCGGTCGGAAACACCAGCCGAAACTGGCG
The DNA here is from genome assembly GCA_016868055.1 of Betaproteobacteria bacterium. Classification (GTDB taxonomy): domain Bacteria; phylum Pseudomonadota; class Gammaproteobacteria; order Burkholderiales; family Burkholderiaceae_D; genus Pernthalerella. Next base: position 63,123 of record VGHX01000003.1, on the reverse strand, counting down.
CAAGCCGGCGTCCAGCATCTGCGCGTAGGCTTGAGCGTCGAATGGACGCGCATTACCCTCGTTGGTACCGAACTCCAGCATCACCATGTCGTAGCTCGACTGATCAAAGTAGCGAGCGAAGAAAACCGCATCGAGTTGCTGCCAGGCGCGCATGGTGGCACCCGGTATGGCAAAGGTATCGAGCACAGCTACCGGCGGCTCGCGGTAGTTGAGTTTGACCGCGTGCAGCGTGAGCGCTGATTGGGCGCGCAACTTCAGCACCGAGACCGAGCCGGCGTTTCCACTGATTCTGACCCGACCAAAGGCGTTGTCGGCATCCAGCACCACGCGCGCCTCGGGCCCGCCATCGGCACTGACTACCGCGCTTGCTGCTGAACTCGCGTTGAAGAACAGGTCGACGCTTTCGATCTCGGCATCACCCGCAGCATTGCGCAAATCTAGCCAAAGATACGCACCGGGCTCACCCTGCAGCGCGTTCATGCCGATACCGGTGGCTAAGCGCTCGGTGCGGCTGCTGTAGGCAAGCTCGGACTTCCAGCCATCCATACAAAATCCACGCAGCGGCAGGTTGACGCCCGCGCGGCCCATGGTCAGCGGTAGGTACGACGGGCGCGGCACGCTGCCTTGTGCTCCCAGAACACGACGCAATTCAGCGCTGAAAGAACCCGCCGCAAGGTGACTGTCTCCCCAGATGGCGATGCGGCGCGGAATCAGGCCCGGCTCATCAAGCCGGGGCGAGTGTCGTCGCATGGTGTCGAGCAAGGCACCGATTTGGTCCAACTCTTCTGCATCGGGTGGCTCAAGCGCCTCGGCGGGCGCGACGCGGCGCTGTCCAGCCGGGGCTTTGGCGGGGCAGCGCAGCTCAGTGGCGCGCTTGCCGTTGTCGAGGCTGATATGCCTATTAGCGGTTTGCGCATGGCTGCTGCCGGCAGGCAGCGATAGCAGCAGGATACTGAACGCCATTAGCAGGCGCCCGTTCAGGTGATGGCACATCTCAGTCAGTGCAGGGAATGACGCGCAAGGCGTGTCCGGCCTTTGCACTCCGCACGCCCGAGGCGCGCACGATCTCCGCGCTCAGCGTTTGTATGCCTTTGCTGGACAGGTGCACGCGATCAGCAGCGAAGTAATCATTGCGGCGGCGGCTGATGGCGTTCCAGTCAATTACCTTGACGTTGCTGTACTCACCACTGATCTGCGCCAGCACCGCATTGTTGGGGCCCTCCCAGCGACGCGGCGCTTTGACGTTAATCAGGATGACTCGGCGATCACGCAGATGCGACAGCACGTCACGCAGCGAACGCTCACCCAAAAAGCCGTTGGTGCCGAGATGGATCACCACGGTATCGGCCAGCATCTTGCGCGACTTCAGGTCAAGCACGCGCACCAAGCCACCGCGGATTTGGCGGCCGACGGCGACATCAATCTCGACGCCATCAATCCGACGCAGCAGGTGCTCCGATGCGCCCAGCAGTACCGAGTCACCGATCACCGTTAGCCGTGGTGGCGGCAAGGTATCACTGGCGCCAGACACCGAGCGCCCGCAGGCGGCGCGCAAGGTGCGGTAGGGACGCACCACAACCGGCTGATCCATCGATCGCTCGCCGACTTGATCATGCTCGAGCGCCACCGGCTCGATACCCATCACCGGCGGCGGTGCCGGACGCAGCAGCACCACGAACAGCGCAGCCGCCAGCAGCGCAGAGCCGGTCGAGGCATAGGCAAGGTAGGCGTGCCTTCGCTGCGTGATCCATTCGAACAGCGCGCCGCTACGAATGGGTTGCTCGACATAGCGGTAGGACAACTCAGCTGCGATACCGGTCAGCACTAAACGCACGGCGGACTGCAGCAGCGGGTGATCGGGTAATTCGAACTCGGGCCGCAGCAAGACATAAATCGGCCAGTGCCACAGGTACAGCGCATAAGAACGCTTGCCTAGCCATACCAACGGCGGCTGGCTGAGCCATCGCGGCAGCGAGCCAGCCGACTGCGTCGCGGCGAACAGCAGTACCACCGTCAGTAATGCAAAGCAGATAAAACCGCCACGATACAACCAGACGCTGCTCTCGCCGCTCATCAACATGGTGGCCATCAGCAGCGCCAACGCCGTCATACCCAACCAGTCAATGCGCGTGGCCGGCGCCTGGCCCCATGGCGATGTGGTCGCGGCCGCGGCGTTGGTCTGCGCAATGCGGCGCGCGCGCGGGTCCCACAAGGCGGCTAGCGCCGCACCAGCAAACAAGCCGAATGCATGGGTGTCGGTGCCTAAGTAGGCACGACTCGGATCGACCGCTTCCGGGAAGCCGCGCTGTATCGAGAGCAGGATCATCCAGCCGCCGGAAAGCAGCATGAGCGCCAGCGCCACCCAGTGCAAACGATAGCGCTGCCCGGCACGCAAAATCGCAATCAGTGCCAGCGGCCAGACAATGTAAAACTGCTCTTCGATCGCCAGCGACCACAGATGCTGCAGCAACGGCGCCCGTCCGCTGATCTCGAAGTAAGACTGCTCAGAAAAAATCTGCCACCAGTTCGAGGCATACAACAAAGCGGGCAGCGTGTCGACGCGGGTGCGGTGAATCGCGTCCGGGGCAAAGCACTCCACCAGCAACACGCACAGCAGTAGCAGCGCCACCACCGCCGGCAGCAGCCGGCGCGCGCGGCGCAGGTAAAAATCTCGCAGCGAAATCGCCTGATCTCGCTCGTGTTCGCGCAGCAGCTGAGAGGTGATCAGGAAACCGGAGAGAACAAAAAACAGATCAACGCCAAGGAATCCGGCGCTGAAAAATCCAGGCAGATCAAGGTGGTATAGCAACACCGCCAGGACCGCGATGGCGCGCACGCCATCGAGTCCAAGCAAGTAATCGACTCTGCTGGTTGCTCGGTACACCGTTGAAATCACAAGAAAATATCCCCACGATTATAGGAAGAATTTCCTTAGGGGAATTACTTTTTGGAAAATTTTTTCGCCACCGCACCGGGTTTGGCAAGCCACGCCATGCGACCGGGCGCCATAACAGCAGCCAGCACAACGCCGGCGCCCACAGCCACAACCAAATCGGCGAATACGGTCAGCAAGAAAGTCACCATCAGAACCATTTTTTCAGTGCGCGGCGCCACTTTCAGCAAACGGACAAAGTGCCCCGCCTCCGACATGTTCCAAGCCACCACGAACAAGATCGCCGCCAGCACCGCCAGCGGCACATCTGCCGCCAGCGGCGCCATGAACAGCAGCACCGCCACCAGGGTCAGCGCGTGCACAACGCCAGCCAACGGGCTATTGGCGCCGTTTCGAATATTGGTGGCAGTGCGCGCGATCGCCCCGGTTGCGGCAAAGCCACCGAACAGCGGCGCCACCACGTTGGCAATGCCCTGCCCGATCAGTTCCTGGTTCGAGTCGTGCTGCGTACCCGCCATACCATCAGCCACCACCGCCGACAGCAAGGCCTCGATCGCACCCAGCAGGGCGATGGTGAACGCAGGACCAACCAGCGGGATCATCTGCGGGACAGACAACTCGGGCAGCACGAATGTTGGCAGGCCGGTCGGAATACCGCCAAAGGTCGAGCCGATGGTGGCCACACCGGGTAAGTGCAGCCACGCTTGAAGCGTGGTGAGCACGAGCATCGCGGTCAATGGCCCCGGTACCCGCGTCAGCCATCGCAGCTTGGGCGCAAACCAGACCAGCACCAAGCTCAGCACGGACAAACAGAGCGTAGGCAGGTGCGTGTCTGGCAGCGCTCGGAGTTGGTGCCAGAGCTTTTGATGAAAGTGCGCGCCCTCGGCTTGCGGCAACCCCAGAAAAGCGCTCCACTGCCCGAAAAAATAATCACGCCGATACCGGCAGTGAACCCAACCACCACCGGAGCCGGGATGAACTTGATCGCACCTCCCATGCGCGTGATACCCATCAACAGCAGAATCACGCCAGCCATCAAGGTCGCAAGCTGCAAGCCGCTCACGCCGTACTTCGCTGTGACGCCGGCAAGAACAACGATAAAGGCACCTGTCGGCCCGGCGATTTGCAGCCGGCTTCCACCCAGGATCGAGATCAGGCCCCCGCCAATAATCGCGGTGTAAATACCCTGCTCGGGTCGGGCACCCGACGCGATCGCAAACGCCATCGCGAGCGGTAGAGCGACCACGCCAACCACCAAGCCGGCGACGATATTCCGCACCCAATGAGAGCGAGACAACAGCCCAGCGCGATGGGCCTCGAGAAGCGCGATCATCTACCTTTAGTTTGGTTGTGTTGAGCGTCAGCGGTTAGCGTCTACCGGTATCGCACCAGCACCATGCACCATGATGGGGTGACGGCACGACGCTATGCCCACGCATCATAGCCGAGTGGGGCACGACGGCCCCGCAATGGCCCCAACCACAGGTGTCGATTTGGCTCAGGTGTGCTATACATCAACACTTCGCCACCCCTTTCAAAAAGCCCCACGGGCGGCGGAATGCATGGAGCAGGATGTCTACGCTGTGAAAAAAAATATCGCCATCTTTCTGCACCATCCGATCTGCTCGATCGAGTCTGTGAACGGGGTTATTCAGGCCTTGTCACCCGTCTATAACCTGCGCATTTTTACCCGGCACTCGGTGCAAGAGGGATTTTTTGATGACGTAGAAATGGTGGTATTCCCCGGCGGTTACGGCGACGCCAGCACCTTCAGCAGCTTAATGAAATCCAACCTGCGCGAAGTGCGCAAGTTCTTGCGTCGCGGTGGCAAATACCTCGGCATTTGCATGGGCGCGTACTGGGCTGATGCGTATTACTTCGATATCCTCACCGACACTCGCGTCAAGCAGTACATCAAGCGACGCAACGCCGAGATTAAATCCTCGTACAGCACCACCACGCAAGTCAGCTGGATGGGCGAGCCGGAGCGTATGTATTTCTACGATGGCCCAACATTCATCGGTGGCGAGTTCGAAGAAGTGGCTACCTACGCCAACGGCGACCCGATGGCGATTGTGCAGGGCCCGGTGGGATTACTCGGCTGCCACCCGGAGAGCGAGCAGAGCTGGTACTGGAAAAAGTACATGAAGCCGCAATGGCATAACGGCACCCACCATCAGCTGCTGCTGCGATTCGTCACCGATCACCTGCTGCAAGAGTCACAGTTACCGTTGTTCTAGTCGGCAGCTGAGCAATGGCCTATTTTGGTCATCATGACTGCAAGCTCGGTACCACGCTTCAAACCGATCGGTAGAAACAAGAAAGGCTGCCGAAGCAGCCCTCCTTAATTGCGCTGAAACTGATCAGGCAGCAGCAGCGGCCTTCTTCGACTTAGCTGGCTTGGCAGGAACACCGAAGTGGCTGCCCATGTCGCTCAGCTGTGACTGGAAGTGATCGTACGCGGTCTGACCGGCTTTTGCGAACTGCTCATACATTGCATTAGCGTTTGCAAAATTCGACTTGAACAAATCAACAAATTGCTCGGTGCCGGCAGGTGCGGTTTTGCTCAGGTCGTTTACCAGCGAATGAATGTGAGCGGTAGTTTCGGCCATACGCTCTTGCGCAACCTTGCCCAGCTCAGCCTGCGCTTTGGTAGCGATAGCAGTTATGTGGCGGGCATACGAAGCTGCCTTCTCTGCAGCTGGTTGTGCCTGCGACTGCACGATCACCAGCGCGGATTGCGGATCTTTAGCGGCGAGAATTTCTTGTGCGATAGCCGACGAATCTTCGAGTGATGCCTTCATCGTTGCGGCATTCAGCTCGGCCAGCTCGGCTACAGCGTGCATCGTTTTTTCGGCGATTGCCGACATCGTGTGAATCTGCGCTTCGGCTTGCGTTTTGGTGGCTTTCGACAGCTGATCGATAGCGATATTCATGGTTTTGCTCTCCGGTTGAGTTATGGTGGTACGGATATTGTGCAACGCACCAAGGCGAAGTTTGCCTGCGCGAAATAACCCTGTCAAGCAATAATTCTTGCGCCGCACCAATCTTATTTTTATTATTTTTTCGACAATCAGATTGGCCGATCAAATCCCGCCAAACCCCTGATTTATCTCAAAAATCGGCCTGTTGATAGCGCCAGCGACATTTTGTTATGGGGCGTTCAGCCGCGGCCGACGTAGGGCATAGTAGTGGCCATCATGGTCATAAACAGCACATTGCTCTCGAGCGGCAACTGCGCAATCTGCAGCACCGCATCAGCCACATGGTTGACGTCCATGCGTGGCTCGACTTTGGTGCTGCCATCAGCCTGCAGAATGCCCGCCGCCATACGCTCGGTCATTTCGGTCGCTGCGTTGCCGATATCGATCTGGCTGCAGGCGATGCGATAGGCGCGACCGTCGAGGGCAATCGACTTGGTGAGCCCGGCGATCGCGTGCTTGGTGGCGGTGTACGGTGCTGACATTGGTCGCGGGGTGTGCGCCGAGATGGAGCCGTTATTGATGATGCGTCCACCCTGCGGGTTTTGCGACTTCATCATGCGAATCGCTTCTTGCGAGCACAGAAATGCGCCAGTTAGGTTGGCGTCTACCACCGCTTTCCACTGCTCGTAGCTTAATGATTCGATGGGCACTGCCGGCGCGCTGACACCTGCGTTATTAAACAGCACATCAAGCCGACCGAATTTACTTTGCGTCGCTGCGAATAATTGTTTCACGCTATCAGGGTCACCCACATCGCAACGCTGCGCGAGTGTGTTCTCTTGAGTGCCGCCGATATCGGCAATCGCCTGATCGAGTTTATCGAGCTGTCGCCCGGTCAGCACCAATCGGTAACCCGCCTGCAAAAACACCCGCGCCGTTGCTTTGCCTATCCCGGCACCTGCGCCAGTAATCAGCGCTACCTTATTCGCTTGTTCAGCCATGACAATTCCCGGGCTACTGTTTTATTTGAATAGCTTGCATGCTTGCTTAGCGCGCGTGTTGTTTGACGAATGCATGAATCCGCCCAACGCCATCACGAATCGCTTGATCCGAGGCGGCGTAACTCAGGCGAATATGTTGCCCTTCACCTGCGGCGCGTGGGCCAAAGTGAATATCAGCCAGCACCGCGACACCGGCCTCATTTAATAAACGCTGACGAAACTCTTCTGAATCACGACAACCAGTGATATGACAGGCCTCGGTCACATTCGGCCACGCGTAGAAAGCGCCGCCGGGTGATTGACACGTTACACCCGGAATATCATTCAACAGGCTGACCACCAAATCGCGTCGCTGCTGGAAAATGTCCCGCATACGATCAGCGTCATCTTGTGGTCCGAGCAAGGCTTGTACCCCGGCCCACTGGGTAATTTGCGAGGCACACGACTCGGTGTTTGTGATCCAGGTGGTGAAGAATGGCGCGAGTTTTTTGTTGGCCATATAGCCGAGGCGCCAGCCCGTCATGGCATAGGTTTTTGAGAGGCCATCCGCGATGATGGTGCGCTCTTGCATGCCGGGCTCGGAAGCAATCGAGTGAAACTCACCGTCGTAAATCAGTCGGCCGTAAATCTCGTCGGCATATACCCACACCTGCGGATGCGCACGTAATACCTCGGCGATGGCGGCCATATCTTTTTTGGGAATGATACCGCCGGTAGGATTTTGCGGCGAATTCAAAATCAATAGCCGCGTTTTAGGGGTAATCAGCGCGGCTAATTCATTTGGATCAAGACTGAAGTCACGTGATTCGCGTAAAAAAATCGGCACGCCGACCGCGCCATTGGCTTTGATCTGCGATTCGTAAATCGGGAATCCCGGTACCGGGTAGATCACCTCGTCACCGGCCCCGTAATCCGTCACCGAAAGAATGGTGTAGCCAATGAAAGGTTTAGCACCGGCCGCGACCACCACGTCATCAGCGGTGACTGTGATACCTCTGGTGCGAGCAATTTCATTGGCAACCGCCTGCCGCAACTCGGCAATCCCGGCGGATGGTGTGTAGCCGTGTTTTCCTTCACGAATTGCTTTAACTGCGGCATCTTGTACATGCACCGGCGTATGAAAATCCGGTTGCCCAATACAGAACGACACAATGTCGCGCCCTTCACGCAGTAACTTGTTGACCTCGGCCAGCACGATGAATGCGTTTTCTGTGCCAAGACTCTGTGCGCGATGACTAATATTGAGCATTTTTTCTCCGAGATCATTCGCCAATTAGCTTTGAATTGCGGTATAACAATGGCAATATAAAGCAAACCTCATTTATTAAACAATTAGTAACTTCGTTTGCGACCCTATGACACCTAAACATCTGCTCCTGGCCATCATTTTGTTTTGTGTTTGCGCTGCTTCGCGCGCCGAGTTGGTCAAGGTTTTTGAAAACATTCGCGGCACAGTGGTCTACGCCGAGAGCTCTTCTATTTCGCAAAATGGTGACTTGCGACGCGTGATAGAAATTCAGTCATATCGCGAGCCTGGCCCGCGTGGCATGCTGTCCATGAAGCTAATCAAAGAGTACAACTGCACCAAAGAAACCTCGCGGATTATTTCGTATTCGATGTACACCGAGCGCATGGCAAAGGGTAGTCTGATTGGACAAGTGAATACACCCGGACCGGTCGACAAGTTAACGCAAAACCCGGGCGGCGCAGGTGGGTGGCGCTACGCATGCGGTAAGTAGACGATCTGAGGCGTTCAGAAATAGCACCACAGTCCGAGGCACTGCCCTGTCACCCATTGAACCAGCACATCCAAGATCAACCCCACCACCGCTACCGGCAGCCCAACGTAGACCAAGGCCCAGAATGCTGCCCACAGCGTGAAGCGGGGCTCTTCGAGTCGATGCCCCATAACGGTTTGTTCATCACGTTGACGTTTCATTTTTTCGAGCATGCTTGGATGGGCTCTCAGGTATGACCGAAGATTCTAATCGATGGCAGGTGCACTGGGGCGGCCATCAGATGGCTGATTGGGACGCTGCACACAGTGCCGCGCTCGGCGCACTTCAACAAGACTGGTCCTACGGTAGCGCGATGCTCACGCTCGGTGTTCCCGTGCTGAGAGCGCGCGTCGTGCGTGATGGCGAGACAGTGGCACAGGCGCAGTTCATCGTGCGAAGCTTCGGACGTATTGCATCAGTGGCGCTCTGCTCACGCGGACCGATTTGGCGCCAGCCGGTTTTACCCGACGTGCAATCGCAGGTGTATCAGCAACTCAAAAAATCCTTGCCACTATCGGGCCTGCGGGTCGTGCTTGTCAGCCCCGAGCAAGCCGCGGGTGAGCCAAACGGCCTCGCACCGATGCGACGTGTCGTGAGCGGTATGTCGACCGTGCTGCTCGACCTCAGACCAAGCATGGAGCAGTTACGCGCCAACCTTGAACATCGTTGGCGTCATCAGCTGGCGAGTAGCGAGTCATCGTGTCTTTCAGTGCAGCGCGTTGGGACGCAGCTGAATCAGTTTCGGTGGTTGTTGGAGGCCGATATCGCGCAACGCCAAGCGCGCGGTCTTGATGGCTTACCGCCTGCATTTGTCGAGCGCTATACCCTCACCCGTAAAAGCGCCGCGAGTACCCTGTTGACCCTTCGCGCTGATGCTGGTCGCGAGCGTATTGCTGCAATGATGTTTCTGCTGCACGGTGCATCTGCCACTTATCACATCGGATGGACCACTGATGCCGGGCGCGATGCGCACGCGCACAACCTGATTCTGTGGAAAGCGATCGAAGAGCTCAAAGTGCTTGGCATACAGCAGCTTGATCTTGGCGGCGTCAACACGATACGCAGCGCAGGGGTTGCACGCTTCAAGCTCAGAACCGGCGGCAAGCTGCTTACGCTGGCGGGAAGTTATCTGTTGTGAGCCGATCAGTACTTCGAGGCTGGGACGTGCCATCGATTACCATCTGCGTGAGCCGATTTTCACCGAGGATTCTCGAATGTCCAGCAATGCGCGCACGGTAGTCTCTTTCCCAACGAATGGCACATACGCCAGGTTTGCGGCGATCACCCTATGGATGGTCGGTCTTGCAGCCATTTTGGTATCTCCCGCGCGGGTCAGCGCCGAGCCACGACTGGCACAACAAGCCCTGCACTGCTCAGCGATCTTCAGCGTGTTTGCTGAGAGCCTCACTGACGACAGCAAGCGCCTGAATGAATTCAAGCGCGGGGTGGAGATATTTACCGCGCTGTATATAAAGGAAGTTGAAGGCGACCCGGCGGTGGCCAAGCGCGACGCTGAGAAACGCCGCACCGCGCTGCTCGCCGAATTCCAGCAGCAGATGGCGCAGCGCGAGCCTTACCTGCGCGAAGACGGCGTCGTGTGCGGTGCGTGGGCTGAGGCGTTTTTTGCGCAAGGCGAGCGTTGGACGTTCGTGCCAGTCTACCCAAAAGTCATCTCGATCAGCGCGCGTCAGAAATACACCCCACTCGGCGCTCAGGCCTTCCCACGCTGGCGGCGCTAGTTTGCTGAGCCATGCGGCCTGTCTGCTGAGACACTGCTGCGGCGCTAGTTTGCTGAGCCATTGTGGCGGCCAATCTACAAAGCCGTTACCACACGAACATAGCAAATTGAAAATAATCTCTGTCGGCGGCTAAAGTTTGCCGCCTAACGTCCGATTCTTCCCGCATGAGGACGAGAGGAGATACACCATGTTCGTGATCGAGAAGGCATCGGAAGAGCGCCAGCCGGCCGAGCGCGTGTTTTACCCTTTCCGCGATATGTTCGTCGGCGACAGCATCCTGATTCAGGATTTCCGTCGTGCAGAGAGCGCGCGCGTGGCTGCGATTCAATTCGCCAAGCGCCGCGGCGGTGAGTGGAAATTCTCGCTCCGCAAAACCCGCGAGGGCTGGCGGATTTTCAGGATTGGCTAAGGGGCACTAAGGCCCCTGGCGTTTTTTGAAATTGATCGGGCCCGTCCAGCTAAGCTGACGGCACGGCAGCGACATCAAAGACCGACTATGTCGTCCGGCCAGACGGCGCCAAAGCAGCTAGCGGCCTCGCAATAAGGATCACAAGTCTGCTTCGGACAAGAAGTTGCTCACCAACTGCGCAAACCGGGCTGAGTGCTCGATTTGTGTCCAGTGACCACATCGCCCAAATACATGCAGCTGCGAACGCGAAATCAGCTGCGACAGTCGTAATGAGCTCTCGACCGGAATCACTTTATCGTCGCGGCCATGTACGATCAGTGTTTCTCGCTGAATCGCAGCGATGTCATCTTCGTTACTGGCTAGTGCATCAACCCAGCGCTGGCGCGGCGCTGGAAACATCGCCGAGTAGCTCTCATGAAAACCCGGCTGATTACTCGCCTCAAACCGTAAACGCGCCAGGTCATCATTCACCAAGCCGCGATCGTAAGCAAATAAATCCATAATGCGGCGCATATTTTCAAACGAAGGCTCATAGCCCCACACCGCATCGAGTGCCGGCGTGATCGGGAATGACACACCGGCAGCGCCCATCAATACCAGCCGCCGCACACGCTGCGGATAACGAATGGTCAAGGCGAGCGATAGCGCGCCGCCAAAAGAGTTACCGACCAAATCCACCTGCGGTAAATCCAAGGCATCGAGCAAATCAATCGCCTGCTTTACCCAGTTATCCATGGTGTAGGCAAAGCCGTGCGGCCGCTCGGTGAAACCAAAGCCCACCATATCGGGTGCAATCACTCTGCGCTGCTTCGACAGCTCAGGCATCACTAAGCGCCAGTTCGCAAACGCGGATACACCAGGGCCCGAGCCATGAATCAGCAGTACCGGGAAGCCGGTGCCAACATCGTGATAGTTCACGTCGATACCACCGGCATCGATGCTGTGCCCGATCTCGGGCGATGAAATTGTTGTCGTCATGGCAGTCTTAAAAAGTACTTGGTAAAAATGATCAAACGTTGGTCATAACAAAATTGCCGGCATCACGAATCCTGATAAATGATGAAATTTTGGTCATGACAAAATTGCCGACATCATGAATCCTGATGCTCGAAAATCTTTTGGCCACTGCGAATCGCTTTCACAATCAACTCTGGCGTTGCACGAATATGAGATTCAAGTGCGAGTGCCGCGCGCGCATCTTGGCCGGTTACTGCAGCCTCAAAAATTTGCTGGTGCTCGGCGTGCACATCACGTCCGGTGTGCAGACCAATCGCGTAGCGCCGATAGCGTTCTGCGTGATGCGTGAGTTGCTGTACCACGCGTAATGCCCATGGCGACCCACACGCCGACAGCAGCGCGCCGTGAAACGCTGCGTTCGCTTGCTCCCAGCGCCGCACGTTCTCATCTTTCAAGGGCTGCTCTAACGCGGATAATTGCTCATACGCGAGCCTTAGGCGGTGTCGCCAAAAATCATCCCCGTTTCGAATCGACGCGCGCAGCGCGTCGGTTTCAATCGCAACGCGTACATTGGTTACATCGATCAGGTCATCAGCACTGATAGGTGCAACGGTAAATCCACGCTGTCCTTCTGCGGTCACCATGGCCTCACTCACCAACCGCGACAAAGCCTCGCGCACCGTACCAGCACCAACCTCATAGCGCTGCTTTACATGCTCGACCAATAGTTTTTCACCAGGCTGCAATACACCATCCAAAATATCTTCACGCAGCCTGCCATAGGTACGCTCGATCAAGGTACGGTAACCCGCAGTTTCCTCGCCGCTATCTACCAAACTGATAAATGATTTTTTGGCCAAGTTGCACCTCCGTTCACGACGTATTTACAGACAAATTCGTACAACATAACGACTCGCGCACAGCCGCATCGCTACTCCTTTGCCTTCTGCAAACGGTAAGACAGCTGCGGACGCGTCAAACCCAGTGACCGAGCAGCCGCAGATAAATTACCGCCCGCGCGCTCGACGGCTTGTTGAATCAGCGCGTCTTCCAAGGCATCAAGCGACAGACCACGCTTTTGGAGTTCATCGAACAAGTTATCCATATCGCCCGGCATCGCTTGCTTCAACTCACCCGTGGCAGACAACGTGACGGCCGGTGGCGCCGGTGCGACCGCGAACAAATCATCCACATCCACCATTTGCCCGGGCGAGGTAATGATCAAACCGCGCTCGATCAGGTTTTCCAGTTCACGTACGTTGCCTGGCCATGGGTAGCTACGCATCGCATCCAAAGCGCGATCGGTGATACCCGCAACACGCTTGTTATGCAGCGCCATAAACTGCCGCAGCATATGATTGGCGAGCGGCTCGATGTCTTCAACACGCTCGCGCAGAGGCGGAATGGCAATCGGGTAGACATTCAGCCGATACATCAGATCGCGTCGGAAGCGCCCTGCTTCAACCGAAGCCTCAAGATCAACGTTGGTCGCTGCGACGACACGTACATCCACTTTGCGCGTGGCAGTGGCGCCGAGCCGTTCGACTTCACCCGTTTGCAATACACGCAGCAGCTTCGCCTGTGCGGCCAGCGGCAACTCGCCTAGTTCATCGAGAAATAGCGTGCCACCATCCGCGCGCTCAAAGCGCCCCGGTCGAGCGGCACCCGCACCAGTGAACGCGCCCTTCTCTGCGCCGAACAACTCGCTCTCAATTAATTCATGCGGTAAGGCTGCGCAATTGATCGCGACAAAAGGTTTATCGGCACGCAGGCTCATCGCATGCAAGGTACGCGCGAAGCGCTCTTTACCTACGCCGGTTTCGCCCGTCAGCAGGACTGTCACTTGCGTGCTGGCTGCTTTGCGTAACAGCGCAATGGATTTTTCAAAGGATTTGGAACGCCCGATCAGATCGCCTAAGTCATCACTCGGCGCTAACGAAACACGCAGACTTTCCAGATCCGACTGCAGGTCTTCAATACGCACCAACAGGGAGTCGGCCTGGTAGTCTTCCTTGATGGCCTCGGCATCAGGCCACTCGTCGACAGGACGACCCTCGATGCGGCAGTGATCCTCTCCGCAGGCGGCGCACTGCACTTCTTTGAAAAGAATTTGTTTGCCAAAAAATGCCGAGGTGTAGCCGGAGGCATAGCCGATCAGCATCCAGCACACCGGATCCGTTTGAGGCCCGAAGTCGCGCACATGGGTCTCCACTTCCCACGACTGATCCCAGCGAAAAATTCCGTGAAAAGCACCGGTCTCTACATCAAACTCGCACATCTCGGGCGTGACCTGCACCGCGCCCTCCAGCATATGCAGCTGCGGCCCGACAGAAAACTGATCCATCGGGTCCGCATTCGGCCGTACTTGCCTCGCCAGCGCCGCATCCCGCACACCCGATTCATAACCCGATCGCTTTAGTACACGGCGGGTTTGCATCACGCCGATAGTCTGAATCAACTCTTTGCGCAGGTTGGCCAATCCACCCAGGTGAAGCAGCAGCATCCGATGCCCAGCCAGCCAAATCCGACCATCCCCCGCAGAGAAATGGATAAGCCGACGCAAATCATCGTCGGGGGGCAGCGTGGGTGATTTTCCGGCGCTCATACCTAAATTATCGATAAAAATCGGCGCTTGCCAAGCTTTTTCTTTAGACCATCGATGGTTAAATTTGATGATTTCATCAAATTACAAAAACTATATTTCATTATTTCATAAAAATTTGCCCTATTTTGCGCCAAATTTGCTGTATCACAGCAAAAATGTGGCGCCGCAATGATTTTCTGCTAAGTAAGCAATTTGAATGGTTTTCCGGCATTTATCGAGATTAAGGCCAAAACTTTGGGTACTCTGGCACGCCACTTGCGATAGGAGGCATAAGCAAACTGAATGACTTGTTATAAGGCCAACAAAAGCATGATGTCAGCGCCCTCCGAACCGACACTGCCCGAGAAAGACTCGGTCGCACTCGAAGCCGATGCCGACACCTTGGCTCGGCGTTATGTCCGCGTCACCAGCCGCAGCGCGACTGGCTTCGTCAACTTCGAATACTCGGTCGGCTGGCCCGATATGAGCGTCGAGCTGGCGCTACCGGAAGACCTATTCAACGATTTCTGCATCAAAAACAACGTCCAATTCCTCGACGAGCCCGTCGAAAACAAGCTGGGAGAGCACGATGAGTAGCATTGATCTGCAGGCTAAAGAAATCAAACCGGCCCGCAACACCTTTACACACGTCGCAAAACATATTGGTGGCGATAAGCCGGCGACGCGTTATCAAGAGGCGACGCTTGGTCTGCAGCCGACGCAAAACTTCCATTACCGCCCGACGTGGGATCCAGCGCACGAGATCTACGATGCGTCGCGCTCGGCGATCAAGCTCGCTGATTGGTATGTGCTGAAAGATCCACGTCAGTACTACTACGCCAACTGGACCATCACACGCGCGCGTCAACACGAAGCGGTTGAGGCTAACTACAGCTTTGTCGATTCGCGCGGTCTGCTCTCGCGTATGACCGATGAGGTTCGCGAGAGCGCTTGCAAGGTGCTGATGCCGCTGCGCCATGTGGCATGGGCCGGCAATATGAATAACACCTTTATCTGCGCCTACGGCTACGGCACTGCCATCACGGCAGCCTGCAATTTCCATGCGATGGATCACTTGGGTATCGCGCAGTACCTGACGCGCTTTGGCCTGGCAGTGGATGACCCCGCCGTACTCCAGACCGGCAAGAATGATTGGCTGAATGACCCGCGCTGGCAAGTGTTGCGCCGTCTGGTGGAAGACACGCTGGTGATGAAAGACCCGATGGAGATGTTCGTTGCGCAAAACCTCGCGCTCGATGGCCTGCTCTACCCGCTGATTTACGGCTCGTTCGTTGACGAGCACCTGACCTTGAAAGGCGGCACTGCCGTCGCGATGCTGACCTCGTTCATGCCCGAGTGGCACGACGAGTGCGCGCGCTGGGTCGATGCAATCGTAAAGGCCTGCGCGGCTGAGTCGGATGAGAACAAGCACATCGTCACCGGCTGGATCCAGGCGTGGTCCGACCGGGTGCAGGCAGGTTTGGCACCGGTCGCCGAGATCGCGCTGGGTGAGCATGGTCAGGAAGCGCTGGCCGAGGTGCGTACTGCATTTAATGCGCGTGTCGCCAAGATCGGTATCACGCTGTAAGCGAACCGTCTACACGCTCATCACAATTACACAGGGGAAGACATGTCCAACGTATTCATCGCGTTTCAAGCCAACGAAGAATCGCGCCCACTGGTCGACGCAATCGTCGCCGATAACCCGGAGGCACAAGTCGTCTACTCGCCCGGTTTAGTGAAAATCGATGCGCCGAATCGCTTAGTAGTCAAACGCGAAACCATCGAAGAGATCATTGGCCGCAAATACGATCTACAAGAGCTGCAGATCAATCTGGTGACCTTGTCGGGCAACCTTGATGAGGATGACGACGAATTCGTCTTGAGCTGGAAGCATTAATCCCCTGCTACTCACGCGAGCGAGCCTGATATGGACAAGCGAGTCGACAAAAAGAAATTAGATCTGAGCAGCCGCTACCAGGCGTTGACACAAGATCTGCAGTGGGACACCAGCTACCAGTCGATGGATAAAGTGTTCCCCTATGCCCGCTACGAAGGCATTCGGGTGAACGACTGGTCGCAGTGGCAAGACCCGTTCCAGATGACCCTGGATGTGTGGTGGCGTCAACAAAGTGAGAAAGATCGTCGCCTGTATGCGGTGCTCGATGCCTTCGCGCAGAATAATGGCCAGATCGGTGTTTCCGATGCCCGTTATGTGAATGCGGTCAAATTAGTGCTTCAGGCGTTCGCGCCACTGAAGTACGCGCTAAACCGCTCGTTGGCGCACAGCGCGCGCAACCTGCCAGGTGATGCCGCACGTATCGCAGCGCAAATTCAAGCGGCCGAGCAGCTGCGCCATTCACAGCTGACAATACACGCCGCGTCGGTCTATAACAAATACTTCAATGGCATGCATGCCGCGCCGCGCTGGTACGAGCAAGCCTGGTACCTCGCACCGGTGAAAAGCTTCGCAGACGATATTGCTTCCGCCGGACCATTCGAGTTAATGGTTGCGATCAGCTTTGGTTTCGAGACGCTGCTGTCAGACACGCTGTATGTGCCCTTCATGAGCGCCGCTGCGCACAATGGTGATCTGTCAACAGTGCCGGCTGGATTTTCCAGCCAGTCGGATACCACGCGTCACAAGCAAGCAGGCATCGCTACAGTGAAATTCCTGCTGCAACAAGACGCATTGAACGTCGCCACCGTGCAGCGCTGGGTCGACAAATGGTTCTGGCGTAGTTTCCGGTTGATGCCGCTGGTCGCCATGCTGCAAGACTACATGGTGCCCAAGCGCGTCGGTAGTTGGAAAGAATCCTGGGACACCTTTGTCGAAGCGCCTATCGATGCGCTGTTTGAAGAGCTCGCCCCTTACGGCTTGAAAAAACCAGCAGGCTGGCAAGCTGCCTGCGCCGCCAAAGATCACTTAAGTCATCAGGCCTGGAATGCGTTTTATGGCTACGGCCACGCGCTGGCCTTCCACACGTGGGTGCCGGGTAATGATGAGCTTGCGTGGCTTGACCGCAAATACCCCAATAGCTTTGATCGCTGGTACCGCCCGCGCTTGGCGCACTACGCTCAGCTGGAGGCAGCGGGACAGCGCTTTCATAACCACGCGCTGCCCATGCAGTGCCAGGTATGTCAGCAACCGATGATGTTTACAGAGCCGGGCGATGGTCGCTGGATCGCCTATCGCGAGACTCATCACGAGGATGAAAGCTTCCACTTTTGCAGTGATCAGTGCCAAACGATTTTCAGCAACGAGCCTGACAAGTACATACAAGCGCAACTGCCGTCGCATGCGATTTTGCAAGCACGCCGCAATGATTCAGCGGTGGATGCTTTACAGGCCTCAATCGCTGACCTCGGCGTCGTTATCGGCCGCGACAACGGCGAGTTTCATGGCTCGGAAGACGACACCAACTTCACGCAGTGGGGTGGTGGCCAGGATATGAAGGAGGCGCAGCTATGAGTGTGACTGCCATCGGATCGTATGAACACACGACGCATGACACCGCCGATCGCTTCGCCGCGCCGCTTCTGTACGTGGCATGGGATGAGCACATGATGTTTGCAGCAGCGGCCGTGGTACCGCTCTCGATGCATACCAGCATGGCGGATGTACAAGCGAAGTTACTGCCGTCGCTGTACAGCGAACATCCCGACTTTGAACGCATTCAATGGTCGCACGTGCAGTGGTTCTGCGGTGACCGCATGTTCACGCCGAAACCAAACGCCACACTGGCTGAGCATGGCTTCAAACACAAATCGGTACTGCGATTTCGCACGCCGGGTTTGGAAGGGTTGCGTGGCTCCTGCGGGTAACTCCTCCCCGCAATAGCGACGCAACGTATCGCCACCTCCACGGACCCGGTGGCGATACGTGAAGTAAATCGGGACCGTCGTCAGTAAAAAAGACATAACGGAGACAGCAAGACATGAAAAAGACCACTATTCTTGGCGGTGCAGTTGCGCTGACGCTGGGTCTCGCCGCTTCGGGCGCGATGGCACAGGATAAGTGCGGCATGGGGAACGGGAAAAAAGCGAGCGGCGATCCAATTCAAATTGGTGCCATCGTCGGTAAAACCGGCCCTGAGGATTTCTCCTCCTCCGCACGCGCAGCCCAAGCCTACTTCAACTGCGTCAACGCCAACGGCGGTATCAACGGCCGTCCGATTCAGTACACCGTGCAAGACGACACCTGGAACCCGGAGGTCGCTTCGCAAGCAGCGAACAAACTGGTGAAAGACACCAAGGTCGTTGCAATGACGGGCTCGTCATCATTCGTTGAGTGCGGCGCCAATAATGATCTGTACGTCAAAGAAGGCGTGGCCTCGGTATCCGGTGTGGGCGTACCGCGCGCCTGCTTCTATGGCAAGAACTACATCTCGTTCAACTCGGGTCCGCGTCAATCAACCTTAGGCGCAGCTCAGTACATCACCGAAACCTTCAAGCTGAAGAGCCTGACGTGTGTTGCCCCAGGTATTCCTGGCTTTGGTGACTGGGTGTGCGGTGGCGTTGAGTCTTACGGCAAAGCCAACAACATCCCTGTGAAGACCGTGATCTTCGATCCGGGCCAGCTCGATGGCAACGCGATTGCGCTGCAAGTTGCTGCTGCCAAGAGTGAAGGTGTGGTGCTCGGTATGCCACGCGGCATGATGCTGCCGATTCTCACCGCAGCTGAGCAACAAGATCTGGGCAAGAGCGCGAAGTGGGGTCTGCCAACCTCGGCTTACCACGCTGATATGCCGAAAGCGGTTGGCAAGTACTGGCACGACAAATTGTACGTGCACATGGAGCTGCAGCCGATGGATAGCACAGGCCCGGACAACACCAACTGGATTGCCGTCATGGACAAGTTCGGTGACAAGAAAGACCCACGCGACACTTTCTCGCAAGCCGGCTTCCTGGCCGCCAAGGCTACTACCGATGCACTGCTGCGCATTAAGGGCAACGTCGATCGTAAATCAGCCTACCAGGCCATCGTTGGCACTACCAAGTGGAAGACCGACATGATGTGCGGTGCTTGGTACTTCGGTCCGGGTGAGCGTCACCAGCCTAACCATGCTGGCCGCGCTGCGCTGTTGCAAAAGGGTGGCTTCAAGACCCTGACCGAGTGCTATCAGTCCAAAGACTCCGACCTGGATGATGTACTCAAGCTCGAAGCCAAGGGCGGCTTGGTTAATTAATCTCACGATCTGATTCAACGCGAAACGAGCTGAATATGGAAACCCTGCTCCCCTTCATCGTGGTCGGTATCAGCGTCGGTGCGGTGTACGCACTCTCGGGCGTCGGCCTGGTAGTGCTGTACCGTGCCAGTGGCGTGGTCAACTTTGCCTTCGGTGCACTTGGCGGCCTCGCTGCCATGGTGTGCTGGCAGGTGATTGATCTTGAATATGACGACTGGATGGGCTGGGTCGCGGGTGTGGGTGTCGCTACGCTGTTGTCGTGGGCGTATGGGCGCTTTATTGCGCCCTCGCTCACGCACCAAGACCGCGTGGTGCGTGCCATGGCCACGCTCGGCTTCGCGTTGATGATCATGGGTATCGCGCAGTGGTACTGGGGCGATGATCCTCGTCGCCTGGTACTACCTACCGATTCTGACGGTATTGAATTTGATGGTCGTCGTCTAATCAGTCACACCCGTGTCGTCGCGCTGCTGTTCGCAGCCGGCGCTACCGTCGGCATGTTGTGGCTACTCGCAAAAACACCGCTCGGATTGCGCATGCGCGCATTACAGAGCAACCGTGTACTCGCCGGCCTGGTCGGCGTACGCGTCAAACGTATTGATACCTGGGCCTGGACCCTCGCCGGTTTGTTGGCCGGTATCAGTGGTCTGTTCATGGGCAACATGGTGCGACTCAACCCCACCGTGCTGACCTTTCTGGTGATTCCTGCGATGGCAGCGGCCATGGTGGGACGCATGAATTCTTTGACAGCGACCGTGATTGGCGGACTCGTGATTGGCGTGATCGAGTCTTTGCTGAATCTGGTTCCCGAGGTGCAGCGCTATGGATCAGCCACCGCGTTTGTGGTGGCGATTAGCGTGGTGCTGTGGCAGCAGCGACATGGCATCGGCCTGTCGCGTGATAACAGTCATCTGGAGTAACTCACCATGGCACGCAATAAGGACAAACCCGATATCCCGCCGGGCACACCATTTCAGCGTGTGCGCCCGATGCTGATCACCTTCTTCATCGTCGCGCTGATTGGTCCCTGGGTGTTCTCATCCTACTGGTTGAATACCTTCTCGACGGTTGCATGCCTGGTGCTCGCCTCTGGTACGGTTGCTCTGCTGTACGGACAACTCGGCATGGTGTCGTTAGCGCAGTTTGCGTTGGCCGGTGTCGGCGGTTGGTTTTGTCTGCGACTGGTGCACGGTACCGGCATGCCATTTGAATTTGCACTCGTACTCGGCGCACTGATCGCGGGTTTATTCGGATTGATTCTCGGCCTACCAGCACTGCGCATGCGCGGCCTCTACCTCGCACTACTCACCTTGATGATCGCTGCCGCCGTGCAGGTGGTATTTAATGTGATCGGCTTCCCGGATGGTGGCGCAGGTTGGACCGGTCATGTGGTCAACGGTAAGCGCATGATGATTGCGCGCCCACTGATCGCACCGACCGATGTCGATTACTTCCGCTACACCATGTTCTGGCTGGCGCTTGGCATGGGCCTGATTGAATGGGCGCGTGCCACACTGCCCGGTCGCGCCTGGGGCTTGATTCGTAAATCGGAAGCTGCAGCAATTGCGGCAGGTGTCTCAGTGGTGCGCTACAAAGCACTCGCGTTTGCAATGGCCGGAACCTTGGCTGGCTTGGCCGGCGGTTTATTAGCGGGTTTGAACGGCCAGCTCGACAATACTGGTTTTCCGGTTGCGCAATCGATCCTGCTGTACGCACTGACGATTGTCGGTGGTGCGTATCACTGGATGGGCGCGGTGTTCGCCGGCTTGCTGATTCGTGCACTGCCCGCACTGCTGAATGATCACGGTGTTGATGGCAACTTATCGAATGCCTTCTACGGCTTCGCGCTACTGATCTCGCTGATCCAAGGCCGCAAAGGTCTCGCAGGTCAACTAGCAGATTTCTACAAGTTTGTTCGCGTCAGCCGCATTGTCGAAGGCTCGATTATCTGGGGTGCAATCTCAATCGGTCTGGCGCTCGCCGCCGTCCATTACCAGGCGATGGGTTTTGCCGGTGCCTTGTTCTTGTCGCTGATTGCCCTGCTGTTCCGTCAAGCGATTCCGGGCGTGTGCTGGTTGTTGTTAGGCTTCTTTGGCAAGCGTGTGCAAGACGCGGCTGAAGATGCAGAAGCCTGGCTCTCCTTGCGGCTAGCAAATGTCATGAGTGCACTCGGCCTGATGCCAGATCATCGCATCGTCAAGCGCACGCTGAATGTGCTGTTCATTGGTTACTTCGTGGGCTGGGTCGTGAACGGTGTGTTCGACGTGGATTACACCGTCGCGCTAACAATTATCTGGAGCTCGATCGCGATCCGCTTCCTGATCCAGCTGCTGATGCATCCTGCGATTCTGCCGCTGCGTCAGAAAATCGACGCCAAGTATCCGAAACCTTTCGCAGCGTATCGCTAAGGGGAAGCTCATGATAGAGATTAATGACCTGTGCGTGCAGTTCGGTGGTGTCAAACCGATTGATGGTTTGACCGTCACGCTAAACCGCCCGATTGTCGGCTTGATCGGACCGAATGGTGCCGGCAAGACTACGCTACTGAATGTACTGTCCGGCTTCGTTGAACCGCGACGCGGTTGGGTGAAAGTTAACGGCGAAATGATCACCGGTGTACCTGCGCATGAGCGGGCGACCTTTGGACTGCGCCGTACCTTTCAGACGGATCAGATCGCTGATGACCTCACGCTGCTTGAAAACGTACAAGCAATTGCCGATCACGCGCGATTTGATAGCCGTGACGCAGAAAAAAAAGCGGTGTATGGCGCGATTGATTTCGTCGGGCTATCGCATCGTTTGAATCGCAAAGGCGACGCGCTCTCCACCGAAGAGCGTCACCTCGCAGAAATCGCCAAGGCCTTAATCGGTAACCCAAAATTAGTGATGCTGGATGAACCGGGTGCGGGTATGACAGAAACCGAATCCGAACACTTGCAGAAAGTGATCAAGGGTATCCCCGGCTACTGCAAGGCACAGGTATTTTTGATCGACCATGATGTGGAGCTGATTGCGGCCTGCTGCAACGAGACCATGGTGCTGGACTTCGGCAAGCTGCTCGCGCTCGGCCCTACCTTGGAAGTATTGAAGAAACCGGAAGTGCAGCAAGCCTATCTGGGTAATTTTGATGATCTGGAGGTGGCAGCATGAGCGCCAAAATCGCACCCGACAATCTGCGCGAGGGTTGGCTTGAAATCCGCGATCTGGTCATGGTCCGCGGCACCAAGAAAGCCGTCGAGGGTATTGAACTGCGTATCGCCCCCGGCAAGATCACCGCGCTCGCCGGTGCCAATGGCGCCGGTAAAACCAGCACTGTGCTGGGTATTGCGGGTGTGGTTGAGCCCGTGTTCGGTGAGATCTGGCTCGATGGTCGTGATCTGGTCGGCATGGAGCCGGATGAAATTCGTCGTGCAGGTATCGGTACTGTGCCTGAGGGGCACCAAGTGCTGCGCGAGTTGACGGTGCGCGATAACTTGTTGGTGGCCGCAGGTGGCATGTCACGCGGTGACACCAATGCCTCGATCGAGCGCGTATTAGCGCTGTTCCCCGAGCTGAAAGAAAAGCTGCCGCAAGCCGCGGGTGACCTCTCGGGTGGACAACAACAAATGGTCGCCATCGCGCAGGCGCTGATGGTCGAGCCACGCTTTTTGGTGATTGATGAGTTGTCATTTGGACTAGCACCGACCATCGTCGCACGCTTGGTGCCGATCATCCGTAAAATCGCCGACAGCGGCATTGGCGTGCTGCTGATTGAGCAGTTCACCCAACTGGCGTTAGCACTTTCGCACCACGTCTACGTCATGTCACGCGGCCGGGTTTCCTACGACGGCGCGCCTGGCAAGCTGCGTGACGAGCCCGAGATCTTGCACCGAGCTTATTTCCCGGTTTCGGATGCAGAAGCCGTTGGCCTTTAATAACAATAAATTTTTTACCACCCACACCCTTACACACTGACCCACCGGAGACCCCTCATGGACACACGAGTCACCAAAAAGAAACTTGGCCTGAAAGAGCGTTACGCGGCAATGACCCGTGATCTGCACTGGGAGACCACTTATCAACCGATGGATAAAGTGTTTCCGTATGATCGCTACGAAGGCATCATCGTGCACGACTGGGATAAGTGGGAAGACCCATTCCGTCTGACGATGGAGGCCTACTGGAAATACCAGGGCGAAAAAGAGCGCAAGCTGTATGCGGTGATCGAGGCCTTCGCACAAAACCATGGCGAACTCGGTGTCACCGATGCGCGTTATATCAACGCGCTCAAGCTATTCATTCAAGGCGTCACACCCCTCGAGTACTACGCACACCGTGGCTTCGCCCACGCTGGCCGTCAGTTCACTGGTGCTGGTGCGCGTGTCGCTGCGCAGATGCAGGCGGTCGATGAATTGCGTCACTGCCAAACCGAGACGCACGCTATCTCGCACTACAACAAGTACTACAACGGCATGCACAATGCGCCGGCCTGGTTCGACAATGTCTGGTATCTGTCCGTGCCGAAGAGCTTCTTTGAAGATGCTTATACCGGCGGCCCGTTCGAGTTTCTCACTGCGGTCAGCTTCTCGTTTGAATATGTGCTGACCAACCTGCTGTTCGTGCCTTTCATGTCGGGCGCGGCACACAACGGTGATTTGTCGACTGTGACCTTCGGCTTCTCGGCGCAGTCAGATGAATCACGTCACATGACACTCGGCATCGAGTGCATCAAGTTCATGCTGGAGCAGGATCCGCAAAACGTGCCGATCGTGCAACGTTGGATGGACAAGTGGTTCTGGCGCGGCTATCGCCTGCTGACCTTGGTGGCGATGATGCAGGACTACATGCTGCCCAAGCGCGTGATGAGCTGGAAAGAAGCATGGACCATGTACGCTGAAGAGAACGGTGGCGCACTGTTTGCCGATCTCGCCCGCTACGGCATTCGTAAGCCGAAAGGCTGGGAACAGGCCTGCGAAGGCAAGGACCATATCAGCCACCAAGCCTGGGCAACGTTCTACCAGTATGGTCATGCCACCGCATTCCATACCTGGGTGCCGAGCAAAGACGAGATGGACTGGCTGTCTTCAAAATATCCCGACAGCTTCGATCGTTACTACCGTCCGCGTCTGGAGTACTGGGACAAGCAAGCCAAAGGCAAAGAAGGCCGTTGGTACAACCAGGTGTTGCCGATGCTGTGCCAGGTGTGTCAGGTACCCGCGCTGTTTACCGAGCAAGGTGACCCGACGCAGATCAGCCTGCGTGAGACCGACTACCACGGCATGAAGTACCACTTCTGCAGCGACCACTGCAAAGAAATTTTCGAGCACGAGCCGAAGAAATACGCGCAGTCCTGGTTGCCGGTGCATCAGATTTATCAGGGCAGCTGCTACCCGGACGATATCAACCCGGCCTCACCTGGCGACAGCCCGGTGCGTGAAGTGATGCGCTACTACGACGTGCATGCCGGCGAGGATAACGGCGACTTCACCAACAGCAAAGACCGCAAGCACTTCCGCGCATGGAGTGGTCGCATGAAGCCGCAAGGCATGGGGGAATAACGCCATGACAACCAATGACATGCTACGCCACATCGGTGACTACCCGCTGATTCAGCAAGACACCGAGGACAAATTCCACGGCAAGCATCTGCTGTATCTGCACTGGGAAAATCATCCGATGTTCGCGGCACCCTTCTGCATTCCGGTGCCGCGCACCTTGCCGTTCGGTGCGGTGATCATGGAAGTGCTGCCGGAGTTGTATGGCGAGCACCCCGAGTTCGAGGATATCGATTGGAAAAGTGTGCAGTGGTTCAACTCGAACAAACGCTTTATTCCTGATGTGGGCAAGTCGCTTGAACATCATGGCATTGGGCACAAGAGTCTGATCCGCTTCCGTACGCCGGCGTTGGAAGGTATTCGTGCCGAGACCGGTTTTTAATCGGTACTGCATCGATACCATGACAAGGCCACTCTGATCACAACCTCAGCACGGACCACGTACCACCATGTCACAGCAACTGACCATTGAACCGCTCGGCGCCACGATTGACGTCGAGGAAGGCCAAACCATCCTCGACGCAGCCCTTCGTCAAGGTATTTATATCCCGCATGCCTGCGGTCATGGTCTGTGTGGTACGTGCAAGGTCACTATATTGGATGGCGACGTCGATCATGGACTGGCTAACCCATTCGCGCTGATGGATTTCGAGCGTGATGAAGGTAAAGCCCTTGCCTGCTGCGCCACCCTGCAGAGCGATGTCGAGATCGAGGCGGATGTTGATGAAGATCCGGACGCGCGCATTATTCCGGTCACGGATTTTCATTGCACAGTGAGTCGCATCGAGACGATGACGCCCACCATCAAGGCGATCTGGCTCAAGCTGGATAAGCCGATTGATTTTCAGGCAGGTCAGTATGTGCAGCTGGCCTTACCGGGTATTGAAGGCGATCGACCGTTTTCGATTGCTAACTCACCGCAAGATATCGCAAGTACGGGCGAGCTGGAGATTAATGTTCGCATTATTCCGGGTGGTCCTGGTACTGCGTATCTGCACGAGACGCTAAAGGTGGGCGACTCGATGCGCGTCTCCGGACCGTATGGTCGCTTCTTTGTGCGCAGCTCGCTCAACGCGCCGATGATTTTCATGGCGGGTGGCTCGGGCTTATCCAGCCCGCGCTCGATGATTCTCGATCTGCTCTCGCAGGGATCAACGCAACCGATCACGCTGGTCTACGGGCAGCGCAATCACGCCGAGTTGTATTACGACGACGAGTTCAAAGCGCTGGCAGCCCAGCACAGTAACTTCAGCTACATCCCTGCGCTGTCGGAAGACGCTTCCGGCTTCGATGGCATCAAGGGCTTTGTGCATGAAGCCGCGCAGCAGCATTTCAACGGTGATTTTTCGGGCCACAAGGCATATCTGTGCGGGCCACCCGCGATGATTGAGGCTTGCCTCGGCACGTTGATGCAGGGTCGCTTGTACGAACGCGATATCTACGCCGAAAAATTCATCACCGCTGCAGATGCGGCGAAACCACGTAGCGCTTTGTTCAAACGCGTGTGAGTTCAGGCCATGTTTGATTTTCGACCCAAAGTGCAAGTCACGATCGATCAAACCGGTGAAAGCTATCCGTGTGCGATTGGGGAGAGCCTCCTCCAAGGGATGATACGGCTTGGTCGCAAAGGTATTCCGGTCGGCTGCGTTAATGGCGGCTGTGGCGTATGCAAAGTCAAGATCATTGAAGGCAGTACCGAAACACTGGGGCCGGTCAGCCGCGCCCATGTGAGCGCGGAAGAAGAAATGCAAGGCTACACACTTGCCTGTCGGGTTGGTCCGAGTTGTCAATTGCGACTGGAGGTTGCCGGCAAGATGAGTAAACCGTTTTTCAAGGGGTACGATGCGCAGGCCACCCCACCTGCAACCATAAAATAAAGGAGAGAGCCATGGGCGTTATGCGCATTGGGCATGCCAGCCTGAAAGTGATGGACATGGGGGCTGCAGTCAAGCACTACACAGAAGTGCTCGGCATGAAGGTGACCATGGAAGACAAAGCAGGTAATGTCTACCTCAAGTGCTGGGATGAATGGGATCGTTACTCGTTGGTCCTGACACCGTCTGATCAGGCCGGCATGAATCACGTCGCCTACAAGTGCGAAAAAGACAGCGACCTCGACGATTTCAAAAAGCGTATCGAAGCCCATGGCATCAAGGTCACTGAACTCGCGGAAGGCGCGCTACCTGCTACCGGTCGCATGCTGCAATACAAACTGCCGAGCGGCCATGAGATGCGGTTGTTCGCGCAGAAAGAATACGTCGGTACTGAAGTGGGTACCACCAACCCGGACCCTTGGCCAGACAATATCACCGGTGCCGGCGCGCACTGGGTGGATCACTGCCTGTTGATGTGCGAATTGAACCCAGAGACGGGTGTGAATACCGTCGCCGACAACGTCGCGTTCTTCAAAGATGTGCTTGATTTCCATCTGGTCGAGCAAGTACTGGTTGGCCCTGGCGGCGCGATTCAGGCAGCGGCCTTCCTCGCTTGCACCAACAAGCCTCACGATATCGCTTTCGTTGGCGCACCCACTTCCGGCTTGCACCATGTGTCGTTCTTCCTCGACTCATGGCACGACGTGTTGAAGGCTGCGGATGTGATGGCCAAGAAAAAGGTCAAGATTGATGTCGCACCGACCCGCCATGGCATCACACGCGGCGAGACGATTTACTTCTTCGACCCAAGCGGTAACCGCAACGAGACCTTTGCGGGTCTGGGTTATCTGTCGATGCGCGATCGTCCGGTCACCACCTGGACAGAAGACAAGCTGTGGAGCGGCATCTTCTATCACACCGGTGAAGCAACGCCGTCGTTCACGGACGTCTACACCTGATCGTCAGGCTGATAAGCGTCACTGGATCCCGGCGCAGGCCGGGGTCCAGCGTTTTGGCTCTTTGCGTCACTTCGGCCGCGAAGCCACATTGGCCTTCGCTGCAAACGCCCGCACTACGTCGACGAAGGCCGCCAACACCGGCGAATCGTCGGATTGTCGGAACAGGCAGCTCAACTCGATTTCGCGCAGATGCTTACTGACCAGCGGAAGGTAGACCACGCCCGGCAGCCGCAGGCTAGCCGTCGACGCGACGGTGATGCACGCACCGAAACCGCCCGCGACCAATGCGACCGCAGTCAGTATGTCTTCCACATCCTGCTCCACGCGCAGCACGGATTTCTCCCGATTGAATGCCTGGATAACTTGCTGCGCAAGACCGGCAATCGGCAAACGCGGATAGAGAATCATCGGGTGATCCGACAAATCGGCGATCGTGACCGCAGATTGTGTCGCCAGCGCGTGGTCGACCGGCAGCGCCACCATCATGCTTTCGCGCAGCACCGACTCCACCACCAGATCGTCCTCCGGCGGCACCAGCCGATTGAAGCCGACGCTGATGCGTCGCTCTCGGAGTGCCTGCAACTGTTCGTGCTTGGTCAGGTTATGCAGCACGATACGCACCTCGGGACGCTCGGAATGAAACTGCGCCAGGATGCGTGGTATGACGTTGAGCACGCCGGAGCCAAAAATACCGACATCCAGCCGACCGGTTTGTCCCTCGCTTGCCCGTACCGCCTGCTCTTTGGCGCGCTGCGCCAGCGCCAGCAAATTCGGCACCTCGGCCAGCAGCGCCTCGCCAGCTTCAGTCAGCACCACGCCGCGTGCCGTGCGCACGAACAAAGCGGCGCCGATGTCCTCTTCCAGCGCCTGAATCTGCCGCGTCAGCGGCGGCTGCGCCATGTGCAGGCGCTCGGCAGCCCGAGTGAAGTTGCGTTCCTCTGCCACCGCGAGGAAGTAGCGCATTTGTCTCAGATCCATGGCCGTACCCGTTTCAAGTCTTTTTCGCGAGATGACTCCGGAATTTACCTGCGAAGTCACCCCGGCATTTACCCCCGAAATAGCTTCGGCAGTCGCTCCAATAGCCATACTTTATCAGTATCGGAGCCCAAAAATTCAGTATTGGACAGTATAGCTCGCCAGCCGTAATCTCTCCTCACACCGAAAGGGACATTCACCATGAGCCAGACACTCTCGACCGTCAGCGTGAACCAGCCAGTGATCACTGCAGAAGCCGCACATAGAGCGCTTGAAGCGACCGTCGCTCATGCCAGGCAGCTGGGCATACAGATTAACGTTGCAATTACGGATCGTGCAGGTGTATTGGTCGGCTTTCTTCGTATGCCGGGTGCGTTTCTGCATTCGATTGATATCGCGATCGACAAGGCCTATACCTCGGCCGGATTTGGTTTTCCGACCTCGGCGTGGAAAGAAGTGCTGAAGAATGATGAAACGCTGCGTATCGGTATTGCGGCCAGACCGCGTTTAGTGATCTTCGGTGGTGGCCTGCCTATCGTCGCCGATGGTGTGCGTATTGGCGGCATTGGTGTATCCGGTGGCACGGCGGAAGAAGATGAGTTATGTGCCGCTGCTGGCTTGAAGGCGATTGGCCTTGCTTGAGTTGGGTATCGAAATTATGAATTGATCAGATCACCTGATAAAAAAGTTTAACGAGCGAATCAAGCAAAGACCTTTATTCAAGAAGCCAGTAAAAGAAGCCCGCCAAAGACGCGAATTAAAGAAGCCAAGTAGCAGACGCAAGAACCCAAGCGCAATAACGAATTCAAGCAACGAAATAACTCTGCATTCAAGGAAGACCCACCATGAAACAGTTTCTCAACTTCATTAACGGCGAGTTTGTCGCTACCAGTAAAACCTTTGAAAACCGCGCGCCTATCGACAATAGCGTGATTGGTCTGGTTCACGAAGCCGGACAGGCGGAAGTCAATGCGGCCGTCGCATCGGCACGTGCTGCTTTATCCGGCGAGTGGGGCCAGTTGAGCGTGGTGAAGCGCGTTGATTTATTGAACGCGGTCGCCGATGAAATCAACCGTCGTTTCGATGAGTTTCTGGATGCTGAGTTAGCGGAAACCGGCAAGCCACGCTCATTGGCCTCGCATATTGATATCCCGCGCGGTGCCGCGAACTTCAAGATTTTTGCCGACATCATCAAGAACGTCCCGACCGAGAGTTTTCAGATGACCACGCCCGATGGCGGCACCGCTATTAGCTATGGCGTGCGCGTGCCCTTGGGTGTTGTGGCCGTTGTGTGCCCATGGAATTTGCCGCTGCTGCTGATGACATGGAAAGTCGGCCCGGCACTCGCCTGCGGTAACGCAGTGATCGTTAAACCATCCGAAGAAACGCCTGCCACAGCAACGCTGCTCGGCGAAGTGATGAATACCGTCGGGATACCCAAAGGGGTTTACAACGTCGTGCATGGTTTTGGCCCGAATTCAGCGGGTGAGTTTCTGACCCGTCACCCGGATGTGGATGGCATTACCTTCACCGGCGAGACACGCACCGGTGAAGCCATCATGGCGGCGGCAGCCAAAGGTGTGCGTCCCGTATCGTTTGAACTCGGCGGTAAAAACGCCGCGGTGATCTTTGCCGACGCCGACTTTGATAAAGCGGTGGCCAGCGTCACTCGCTCGGCATTCGAGAACTGTGGTCAGGTGTGTTTGGGGACTGAACGCGTGTACGTACAGCGTCCGATTTTTGAAAAATTCGTTAACGCTCTCAAAGAAAAAGCCGAAGCTTTAACCATCGGGCCATCGAATATGCCCGGCGTTGGCATGGGCCCACTGATCTCGGCTGAGCACAAAGCCAAGGTACTGTCCTACTACCAAAAAGCCAAAGCGGAAGGCGCGCATGTAGTCACTGGCGGTGGCGAACCGAGCATGAGCGGTGCGCAGGCCAATGGTCATTTTGTGCAACCGACCATCTGGACGGGTTTGCCGGAAAGCTCGGCCATCATCCGCGAAGAAATTTTCGGACCCTGCTGTCATATCGCACCGTTTGATACCGAAGAAGAAGCCATCCGCCTGGCCAACGATACGCCCTACGGTCTGGCTACCTCGATTTGGACCACGGATATTTCAGTGGCGACACGCATGGCGAATGCGATTCACGTCGGCCTGTGCTGGATTAATAGCTGGTTCTTGCGCGATCTGCGCACGCCTTTTGGTGGCTCCAAAGGCTCCGGTATTGGCCGCGAAGGTGGTGTGCACTCGCTCGAGTTCTACACCGACCTGCGCAATGTCATGATCAAAATTTGAATTCCCAACGGAGAACGCAGCAATGGCGATGACACCTCAAAAAATCCAGCACTACGGCGATGAGCTGTACGACGCGCTGGTCTCACGCGTTGCGGTTGATCCGCTGACCAATCGTGAGCCTGAGATCAGTATTGATGATGCTTACCAGATTCAGCTGCGCATGATCGAGCGCCGCCTGCAAACCGGTGAGACGGTGGTGGGTAAAAAAATCGGCGTCACCAGCAAGGTGGTGATGGACATGTTAGGGGTCAACCAGCCCGACTTTGGTCACCTGCTGTCCGGCATGGTGTTCAATGAAGGCGAAGCGGTGGATACCAGCAAGATGATTGCACCGCGCGCCGAAGCCGAAGTGGCATTCATTCTGGGACGTGATCTGGCCGGCCCGGGCGTGACTGCGGCTGACGTACTTCGTGCGACCGATTGTGTGATGCCCTGCTTCGAAATTGTCGATTCGCGCATCAAGGACTGGAAAATCAAAATTCAAGACACCGTCGCAGATAACGCCTCCTGCGGTGTGTTCACACTCGGTGGTACGCGCAAAAGCCCACGCGATCTGGATCTAGCGCTGGCCGGTATGGTGCTCGATAAAAATGGCGAGATCATCAGCACGTCCTGCGGCGCAGCAGTCCAGGGCTCTCCCGTCAACGCGGTGGCTTGGTTGGCGAACACGCTCGGTCGTCTCGGCATCACCCTGAAAGCGGGTGATGTGATTCTCTCTGGCTCGCAGTCACCATTGGTACCGGTACAAGCGGGCGATAGCCTGCACTGCTCCGTCGGCGGGCTCGGTAGCACCTCGGTGCGCTTCATCTGATCGCAAGGAAAACAACATGCAACTTGATCACGCCACCATAGAAAAACTGGCCATCCATCTCGAAAGCGCTGAGCTCGAGGCGCGCGATGTGCTGAAGATCACCGATGACCATCCGCAGATGGATTGGGAAGATGCGTACGCCATTCAAGACGCGATTCGTGCGCGTAAAGAAGCACGCGGACATAAAACCGTTGGCCTGAAGGCTGGTCTCACCTCGTTTGCCAAAATGAAGCAGATGGGTGTGGATGTGCCCTGCTTCGGTTTTGTGTCTGACTACATGTCGCGCCCGGACGGTGGCGAGATAAAAATGTCGGAGCTGATTCACCCCAAGGTGGAAGCAGAAATCTGCGTCGTCACCAAAGCCCCACTCAAAGGCCCGGGCTGTCATGTCGGTGCTGTGATGGCTGCGATTGACTTCGTACTCCCCGCGGTGGAGATTATTGATAGCCGCTACCGCGACTTTAAATTTGACCTCAAGAGTGTGGTGGCAGATAACACCTCGGCCTCACGATTTGTGATCGGCGGTCGCTCGCGCAATGTAGAAGAACTTGATCTGCGCACGCTCGGCGTGGTGCTGGAAAAAAATGGCCAAGTGGTTGCCATGGCCGCCGGTGCGGCGGTGCTGGGTCATCCTGCTGCAGCGATCGCGATGATGGCGAATCATCTCGGCGCACGCGGGCAAGAAATCCCGGCCGGTACTTTCATCATGACCGGCGGTGTGACCGAAGCGATTCCGGTGGCAGCCGGCGACAACATTCTGGTGCGCTTCCAAGACCTTGGCTCGGTCTCGATGCGCTTCGTATAGCACGCCCTCCAGAAGCAAATAGTGGAACCAAAATGAACTTGCAATTAAGCGGCCAACACGCTTTAGTCACCGGCTCTACCGCAGGCATTGGTTATGCCATTGCGGACGCACTTGCCGCAGAAGGTGCCACCGTCACCATCAACGGCCGCAGCGAGCAAAGCGTGCAGCGTGCATTACAACGACTGCGTGCGGCTCATCCGAACGCTTCCCTGCATGGCATCGTGGCGGACGCCGCCACAGCAGACGGCTGCGCCAAGCTGACCAATGGTGCAGCGATTGATATTTTGGTGAACAACATGGGTATCTTCGAGCCAAAAGCATTTGAAGATATTCCCGATCAAGACTGGCATCGGTTTTTCGAGACCAATGTGATGAGTGGTGTGCGACTGTCACGCGCGGTACTGCCAGGGATGAAGCAGCGTAATCGTGGTCGCATTGTGTTCATCTCATCGGAATCTGGCATTTGCCCGCCTGCAGAGATGGTGCATTACGGTATGACCAAATCTGCGCAGCTCTCGATTGCACGCGGCCTTGCCGAAACGTGTGCCGGCACGGGTGTGACGGTGAATAGCGTACTACCCGGTCCCACGCTGACAGAAGGCGCTAAAGATTTTCTGGACAAACTCGCTGCCGAACAAGGCAAGAGCTTCGATGAGCTGGTGCAGTGGTTCTTCGCCAATGCGCGGCCGACTTCACTATTACGCAGATTTATTGACCCCAAAGAAGTGGCCGCTATGGTGGCCTATGTGTGTAGCCCGCTCTCCGCAGCCACCAATGGCGCGGCGCTGCGTGTCGATGGCGGCGTCGTACGCAGCCTGATTTAATCCGCTTTATTCAAGGGAGTAAAACCATGAGCAAAAAAATTAAATGTGCCCTGATCGGCCCCGGCAATATCGGTACCGATTTGCTCGCCAAGCTACAGCGTTCGCCGGTGCTCGAGCCAGTATGGATGGTGGGTATTGATCCGGAATCTGATGGTTTGAAACGCGCGCGTGAGATGGGTATTAAAACGACGGCTGAGGGTGTCGATGGTCTGCTACCGCATGTGATTGAAGACGGCATACAAATCGCGTTCGACGCGACTTCAGCGTATGTGCATGCAGAAAACTCGCGCAAGCTGAATGAGCTCGGCGTGCTGATGATTGATCTCACCCCGGCAGCGATCGGGCCTTACTGCGTTCCACCGGTGAACCTGAAAGAACACGTGGGTCGCGGCGAGATGAATGTGAATATGGTGACCTGCGGCGGGCAGGCTACGATACCGATGGTGGCAGCCGTGTCACGTGTTCAGGCTGTGGCGTACGGCGAGATTGTTGCTACCGTATCGAGCCGTAGCGCTGGCCCCGGCACCCGCAAGAATATCGATGAGTTCACACGCACCACAGCAGGTGCGATCGAGCGTGTCGGTGGCGCCAAGAAAGGTAAAGCCATCATCATCATCAACCCGGCCGAGCCACCACTCATCATGCGTGACACGGTGCATTGCCTGACCGAAGGCAAGCCGGATGAAGCCAAGATCACGCAATCGATTCACGACATGATCAAGGAAGTACAAAAATATGTGCCCGGCTATCGCTTAGTCAACGGCCCGGTATTTGATGGTAACCGTGTCTCGGTGTTCCTTGAGGTGGAGGGTCTGGGTGACTACTTGCCTAAATATGCGGGCAACCTCGACATCATGACGGCCGCCGGTGCGCGTACTGCCGAGATGTTTGCTGAAGAGATTATCGCTGGCCGCCTGAAGCTTGAAGCGACCGTGGCTGCCTGAGTGTGCGATCTGACTGGAGAATGAACATGACAATTCAAGGCAAAAAAATCACCCTGCATGACATGACGCTACGCGATGGCATGCACCCTAAGCGCCATTTGATGACTATCGATCAGATGAAGTCCATCGCGCAAGGCCTGGACCATGCGGGTGTACCGCTGATTGAAGTTACGCATGGCGATGGCCTGGGTGGCTCATCGGTTAATTACGGCTTCCCTGCACACACTGATGAGGAATATCTCGGCGCAGTGATCCCGCTGATGAAGCAAGCCAAGGTCTCTGCCCTGCTGCTGCCGGGTATTGGTACGGTTGATCATCTGAAGATGGCGCATGAACTCGGTGTGCACACGATTCGTGTAGCGACACACTGCACCGAGGGTGATGTATCGGAGCAGCACATCACCATGGCGCGCAAGATGGAGATGGATACGGTCGGCTTTTTGATGATGGCGCACATGAATACGCCAGAAGGTTTGGTCCAGCAAGCCAAGCTGATGGAAGGCTACGGTGCTAACTGTATCTACGTCACCGACTCAGCCGGCTACATGCTGCCGGACGATGTGCGTGTACGCATCGATGCCGTGCGTCAGGCGCTCAAGCCCGAGACTGAGCTGGGTTTTCATGGTCATCACAACATGGCAATGGGGATTGCGAACTCAATTGCAGCGATTGAATCAGGTGCAAATCGTATTGATGCCGCTGCTGCAGGTTTGGGTGCGGGTGCGGGCAATACCCCGCTCGAGGTGTTGGTGGCCGTGCTGGATCGCATGAGCGTGGACACCGGTGTCGATGTCTGGAAGATTCAGGATGTCGCAGAAGACTTGGTGGTGCCGATCATGGACTTCCCGATTCGCATCGATCGCGATGCGTTGACGCTGGGTTACGCCGGTGTGTACGGTTCTTTCCTGCTGTTCGCAAAACGTGCCGAGGTGAAGTACGGCATCCCTGCCCGCGAGTTGCTGCTAGAGCTTGGCCGTCGCAAGATGGTCGGCGGTCAGGAAGACATGATCGAAGACGCTGCATTGACCCTCTCGCGTGAGCGCAGAGAGCGTGCTGCCAAGGCAGCTTGACCCATTACAAAGGAGAACAATATGCCGTTCGCACAAATCCATCTATTGGAAGGCCGTACCGAAGACCAAAAACGCGCTGTAATTGAAAAAGTCACGCAGGCTTTGCATGAGGCCGTTGGTGCGCCGAGAGAGACGATTCGCATCCTGATCTCCGAGGTACCCAAGGCGCACTGGGGAATCGGCGGCACCTCGGCCAAAGACCTCGGGCGCTAGGGGTCGGGGCATCATCTTTCCTGCATCTCTCGTCTGCGAGACTTGTGTAAAATCCGAGGCGCACTGCGAATTCGGTGTTTGACACAGGCCGCGAAGACGATCCATGGACAACGATTTTCTGATTCCTCTGCTGGTCACCCTTGTTACGGCGATGATGATCGGCGCCATCTACCTGCTAACGCTGTTGGTAAATGACGGCCAACCAGATCGCAGCGAGGAAGAAACCCTGACCGAGTACATCGCTGATCAGGGCTCAGCCCCGGTAGCCCAAGCCGACGCTGACGCCGATGCCGACGGTGCGACTGCCCCGGCTGAGGCGAAACAAACCTAAGCCCTCACATGTCCCCTGCTGATGCGGCCTTGGTCGCCGCGGGTGCTTTTTTGGCCGGCGCCATGAATGCGATCGCAGGAGGCGGTACCTTTTTCTCTTTTCCGGCGATGCTGATGGCGGGCGTACCCCCGGTCACCGCCAACGCCAGTAACTCGGTCGCACTCTGGCCCGCCAGTCTCTCGAGCGCCTGGGCCTATCGCCGCGAGGCCATGCGACACGGCCGCTGGGCAGTGCTGCTGGCAGTACTCTCGGTCATTGGTGGTCTGCTCGGTGCCTTACTGCTGCTGGCGATATCCAATCAAACCTTCATGCGGCTAGTGCCCTGGTTGCTGCTGGTGGCGACTTCGCTGTTTGCGCTGAGCGCGCGAGTGAACCGCATCATTCGCTGGTTAAAGCAGAGACTGCATATAGCTGCTTCCGAACAGCCGGGCAGTATCGGTGGTGCTGTGTTTCAGTTGATGGTAGCGATTTATGGCGGCTTCTTTGGTGCCGGCATGGGCATTTTGACGCTGGCCGCGCTCTCGATTCAGGGCTTTGATGATATGCAAGAGATTAATGCGCTAAAGAACCTGACCTCGGCCATGAACTACACCGTGGCCGCCCTCACCTTCATCATCGCCGGTGCCATCAGCTGGCCGCATACCTTGGTGGCCTTGGTCACCGCAGCTATCGGTGGCTACGTAGGCGCGGCATTTGCGCGCAAGCTACCCGCGATATGGCTGAAGCGTCTGGTGATTGCGGTTGGCGCCACGTTGACCGTGGTGTACTTCATTAAAACCGCGTAGATTACATTCGGTCGGCCTTATTGCGAAGGACTTATTGCACAGGCCTGCTTGCGAAGGACTTATTGCGAAGGACTTATTGCGAAGGCCTTATTGCGAAGGCCTCATCGTCGGTCTTATTGCGTGGGGCTTACCGATGCAGCGGGCATGCGGCGACAGAAACAAGGCCGCCGCGAGCCAGTGGCACTACTTCACCGTTACCTCAATTGATTTCCGCATTTTCGCGCCATAAGAGCGATGCGCGCCATCGGCAAACTGCATCGTGAGACGATAACGACCGGGTGGTAATGTGATCTCGGTCTCTGTTTGGCCTTTACCAAAATGGCGGTGCTGATCATCCATTGGGATCACCGCACCCTCGGCCACATCGGGCACATTAATCAATAAATGGTGGTGACCGGTACCCTCTTTCATTTCTCCGGCTGGCGCGACTTGCATCCCCTCTAAGCCAAACTTCACTTTGAACGGCGAAGATACCGTCGCATTATTTTTCGGCTCGATGAAATCAACCGATTGCGCCATGGCGCTAGAACAGATGAAGAAGGCGCTGAGCGCAGTGCCAATAAAGTAATGCATGGTTGACTCCTGATGAGATCCAGCGTTCGATGATACCAAGTACAGCAAAAGCTCAGGGCTTGTGTGCTCAATCGGCCGACATTGTCCTGATCACTATCGCGGAGCGAGCGGATTGCCTGAAAGGTGAACCAGAGCGCTAAGGTGGTGGAAATGCGACCCACAAAAAAATAGCCCGCGCACTGCGCGGGCTGAACCCGAATCTCCGTTTCCGAAGAACAGGGAGGAGACAATCAGTAAACCGACGCGGCTCGGTCGGCGGTGTTTCGTAGCGTAGAGCGAAAATCTTTACCTTGCTCAGTCGGCGGCACCCAGCCATGACGACGCCAAATCGACTGCACGTTGTCTGACGCACCGCGACCCTGGTTAGACACCGGGACAGCAGCAGCAGCCATGGCTTTGGCTGTCGTTTCAATAATCATTCTCGCTTGATCGTACATAGGGCGGCTCCTTTCCAAATAGCGTCGGATTTACTCCGAATGCCCGAAAAGGCAGCAATTTACATGCCAATTAAAACGTCGAGATTCCGTCAGATATATAAATGAAAACACTCTGCCGCGGGGCGGTCAGGGTGCAAATGAGTATCTAGGGGTGGCTAAGCGGAGATATTGCAGCCAGTACTCGATGTAGTTTGAAAATGTCGCTGGCCAATAAAGTCGCGATATTTGAAAAATGTCGCTGGCTAGGCGGAGGTGTCGCAGACAGTACATGAAGTACGGCAAGACACCTCCAACAACGCCAGCGGCATTTTTTACTTGCCGCGGAGCCCGTCGAAGACTTCGGCAAACCCTGGCTGATTCTGATGCGAGATCACGCTCCGCGCCGCCTCAATCACTAGCGGCACTGGGTGACCACGCAAGGTCTGGACAATCATTTCATTGATGACTTTGTAGATCTGACCGTCTTCGTCAATGATTTGCCCCAGGCGCGCGGCGAGCGGGTCAAACACACCGTATGCCACGAACACCCCGAGGAAGGTACCCACCAGCGCGGAACCAATCAGCGCACCCAGCACAGGTGGCGGTTGATCAATCGCACCCATGGTTTTCACCACACCCAACACGCAGGCCACAATACCGAGCGCAGGGAGCGCACCCGCCACGTTAGACAACATGCCCTGGAATTTCAATTCATCGTGATGGTGGGTTTTAATGTAGTTCTTCATGACGTCATCGACCGCATCCGCGTCGAGGTTACCCTGCGCGATTACGACGAGTCGCAGCGTATCGCAAATCATGTGAACGATGGAATGGTCTCCCGCGAGCTTGGGGTATTCACCGAAAATAGCAGATGAATCCGGATTCTCGACGTGCGCTTCGAGGGCAACCGCGCCCTCTTTTTTCATGACGTTGAGCAGCTTGCCCACCATCAGAATCAGATCGAGATAATCCTGCGGCTTCCATTTTGGTCCCGCAATACAGCGCCCGATACCGCCGAAGCCGCCTTTGAAGATCAGCATACTGTTGGCGATCAGCTGCGCACCGATACCCGAGCCAACGATAATGAAGCCCTCAATTGGCGCCGCCTTGATAATCGGCGCCATTTTTCCGCCCGCCATAATGTAGCCGCCAAAAACGCAGCCAAACACGACGCCTAGTCCCACGAAAAAAAACATCTGCCTCTCCTTGTGCAAGCGGATTCGGGACCTGATGACCCAGGCCGCACGCTATCGTCTCTTAATTCGGCACGAGATCGGAGAACTCAAGCTCGCACCAAACGATATCATGGCAATTGTGAAACAAATTGCCAAATAACGCTACCCTTGCTATTCAAAGTAACTATTCGGCTCAGCCGAATTATCTTTTTGAAAATTTTATTTAAACAGCCAGCACCACAGACCGACGCACTCGCCGCTTGCCCACTGAATCAGGATGTCGATAAAAGCGCCAATCAGCATGGCCGGTACGGCGAAATAAAGCATGATTAGTGCCCAGCCTGCCGCTGTCGGGCGCGGCTTATCCAGATCAAGCCCACGTACCCGTCGGACAGCCGGCTTTATCTGGCTTGGCGGTAGGCTTGGCGGCTTGGCGGCTTGGGGCATGTTTTAACGATTACGATGACTGCAACTGATTATATCGAGCGCGATCACAGACATGAGACCTCTTTAGCGCCACCGTGAACACGCAAATTATTTGGAACCAAACCTCTCGCGAGCGCTGGGATGCTGCACATGCAGCGCACAGTGCGGTGATGCAGCAGCACTGGATTTACGGCGCCAGTATGCGCTTGCCGGGTATGAGAACACATCGCGCTGAAATTTTGTTTGAGGGGCTTAGCGTCGCATTGGCACAGTTTGTTTGCAGGCGCTATGCGGGCGTATTCAGCATCGCGCTTTGCACGCGCGGCCCGATCTGGCTCAGTGATATCGCTGACGCCGACAAGGCGCAAATTCATCGCGAGCTCAAGCGGTCGTTGCCGGTCGCCCGGCCACGCGTTATTTTATTTTCGCCGGACCTGACAGACCCGCAGCATCCCAGCATGGCGTCACTGACACGCGTGCTGACGGGCTACTCCACCGTGATGCTCGATCTCTCACAACCATTAACAGCGCTACGCGCCAGCTTGCACCCTTACTGGCGTAACCGCTTATCTGCTGCCGAGCGCTCAGGCCTGAAGCTTTCCGAGTTAGAACACGACTCACCCGAACTACCGCGCGTGCTCGCTGAAGAAAATCGACAACGCGAGCGCAAGCGATTCTATGCATTACCGCTAGGCTTTATTGAGCATTATCTGGAAGAAGGCGGCGCAAAGTCTGCACTCATTCTTCACGCCAGCTGGCAATCACGGCCGGTCGCTGCGATGCTGTTTTTAATCCATGGCAGCAGCGCCACCTACCAATTGGGTTGGACCAACCCGCAAGGCCGCGCTCTGAATGCGCATAACCTGATTTTGTGGGGCGCGATGGAGCAGCTCAAACAACGCGGCATCGTTAAGCTTGATCTGGGTGGGGTAAACACGCACGATTTGCCGGGTATTTCGAGCTTCAAGATTAACACCGGTGGCGAAGTGATCATCTATGCCGGCGGCTATGTTTGAGGTGGCAAGACGCCAGTGGTATTTTGTGCAGACCACCCAAGCCTGCAAAAAACTTTTTTCCTGAGCCTTTCAGGGCAAAGGTGCGCGATACAGCCACACCGGTTTACCTTCAACATTTTGTAATTTCGCCGTTGGCTTGATATCTTCAGCAACGAACTCCAAGCTCACCAACCACGTACCAGGCCGCAGTTCTGCTCTTGCCTTCTCGATGGCGCGCGGCATGGTCTCGGGTCGCTGAAACAGATACACCAGGTCGTACTGCGACCAATCGGCTTTCCACATATCGCCCTGGCGAATGGTCGCCCATGGACAGCGCAGTGCCGTCAGCGCGCGCAAGGGCCAGCTCCACTCCACACCAAACAAAGCCGCTGCCGGATAAGCAGCGCGCAATGCGATTAAACCATCTCCCAGCCCACAGCCAGCATCCAGAATGCGTGCGTCCCTGGCCAACGGCGCGCGCTCGGCCAAACCGAGCAACGCAGACGAAGGCGTTGGAAACAATGGCGCGTCGCGCCAGGCATTGACGGGATAAACAATCGCTATCAGCAGCAGCGGTAATAGCCAAGCCCAGGCCGGTAACATCACGCTGCCTGAAATCAGTAAAGAGAGCGGGAAACCGGCAGCAATTGCCAGGCGACGCCAAATCGTCGCGGCGAATACCGAGAACATGACGCCGGCCAGCGTAGCTGTCGACACTGCCAACCATGCCGCCATGTTAAAACGCAGCAGCACGCTGTACAGCACCCAGGTACCCGCCCACGCCATCAGGGCGGGTATCGGCCAACGAAAAAAAGACAGGGCAGAATTCACGCGCGGATTATAGGCTGCCGTTAAAATGCGCGGCAGTGGCACTGCCCATGGAAGGATAATCCTATGAAAGTGAAACAAATCCTGACCGGTGTCGAGCTGGTCATTGCTGATCTTGAGGTTGAACTGAATGGCGAGCTACGCGCGTCGCATACCTTGTGCGCGCTACTGAAAGACGATAACGGCAAGGAAATCGTCATTCCGCTCAACACACCGGATGGCCGCCCGATTTTCATGAACCCCGAGAATGCCATCGCTGAAGGCTCCGTCAGCCACTAGTACCGGGTGACGGGTCCGCCGCAAGAATTTACAGAAAGCGATCGAGTAGCTTTCTCGATCCGCGGTCAAGGGCGCGAATGTCGTGCACCCGGTAAGTGACACCGTGGCTATCGGTGATGATGAGTCCGCCGTCGCGCAGCCGGCGAATATCTTCTTCACCCTTCAGCACAAAGCTGTTTAAGCCGCGATCCGTTTTTACGGTCCAGGTGCTGGGCGTCGCAAACGTACTGACATCGACCAAGCGCTCAATCACAGGCAAAAACTCGCGCTGCGCAATTTCTTGCTCGATCATGGCGCGGGTGTCCGCATCCAGCACGCTCAGCTGATTGATAAACACCAGCTCATGCCCATCGGTGCTCAGCAATGACACTTGCTCGCCGGGGGCATCAATCGGGAAGGCCTGCGCCGGCACCACACCCACATGCACTTCACCTGCTTCATCGGTAAAGTTGAGCCGGCCATAGCTATCCCGGCGCAGCCGGTGAGCGACCGGCATCCATGCCTTGCCGCTGGACTCATCCATCATGCGTTCCCCGCTTTGGCCAGAGGAATGCGCAATGGGTCGGGTGCTTCATCTTCGGTATCGACGTTGCGTGCTTGCGCTTCATACAAGCGCCAATACGCCCCCTGCTGAGCAATCAATTCATCATGCGATCCGATCTCCACCACTTCGCCACGCTCCAGCACCACCAAGCGATCGGCGCGACGCAACGTTGACAAGCGATGCGCAATCGCTATCGTGGTTCTGCCTTTGACCAGGTTATCGAGTGCTTTTTGAATTTCTTTTTCAGTGGCGGTATCGACTGACGAGGTAGCCTCATCAAGCATGAGAATGTGCGGATTAATCAGCAACGCACGCGCAATCGAAATGCGCTGACGCTCACCACCGGAGAGCCCTTGTCCGCGCTCCCCCACAATCGAGTCATAGCCATGGCGTAGTCGCAGAATGAATTCATGCGCGTGCGCGGCTCGTGCTGCAGCAATCACCTCGGCACGTGTTGCGTCCGGTTTGCCGTAGGCGATATTTTCGGCAATCGTGCCGTGAAACAGGAAAGGCTCTTGCAGCACCAAGCCAATGTGGCGACGACAACCCGCCACCGAGAAGCGACGCAAATCAATGCCATCCACTGTAATCGCGCCGTCGGTGACATCATAAAAACGGCAGATCAGATTAACCAGCGTGCTCTTGCCCGAGCCGCTGTGGCCGACCAAACCAATCATCTCTCCTTGCCGGATTTCGAGATTAATACCCTTCAAAATTCGACGACTACCGTAGCGGAAACCGACATCGCGCAGCGCAATGGTACCTGGGGCCTTGGCAACGGGCACCGGATTGGCAGGCTCGGGCACGCTGGAACTGTGATCCAAAATATCGAAAATCCGCTTGGCACCCGCAGCGGCTTTTTGTGTGTGCGACACGATACGGCTCATGGTGTCGAGTCGGCCGTAGAAGCGACCGATATACGCAATAAACGCCACTAAAACACCGACGGTCACGCCATGATGAATCACCAACCAAATACCAAAGCCCCACACAATCAGCAGCCCGACTTCGGTCAGCATGGTGACCGTCGGCGCGAATAAACTCCAGGTGCGGTTTAATTTGTCATTCACCGCGAGGTTATGCATGTTCGCCTCGCGAAAGCGTTGCGACTCACGACCCTCTTGGGCAAAGGCTTTGACGACCCGAATGCCGGGAATCGTATCGGCTAGCACGTTGGTGACATCACCCCAGATACGATCAATTTTTTCAAAGCCGGTACGCAGACGATCGCGCACCGAGTGAATCAACCACATAATCAATGGCAGCGGCAGCAGGGTAACGACGGTCAGCCACGGATTAATCGTGAACAGCACCACCGTCGTCATCGCTAGTAGCAATACATCGGTCGCAAAATCAAGCGCATGCAGCGATAGAAAAATACAAATACGATCGGATTCATTACCGATACGGGCTATCAGATCACCGGTACGCTTGGCACCGAAATAATCGAGCGACAGTGTCATCAAGTGGTTGAAGGTGGCGGTGCGCAAATGCGCGCCGATACGCTCCGACACCAGCGCCAACAGATAGGTGCGCCACCACCCAAGCCCCCAAGCCAATAGCGCCGCCACCAATAAGCCCGATAGGTATAACACCACGTCCTGGGTATCAATCTGCGCGCCGGTTTGCTGCGGGATGAGAATTTCATCCATCAGCGGCATCGATAAATAGGGTGGCACCATCAGCGCAGCGGTCGAGGCCAGCGTGAGGAAGAAACCCAGCAGCAGCTGCATCTTGTAAGGCTTCGCAAAACGCCATAGTCGCAGCAACACCCAAGTCGACACCGGCTCCAGCAACTCGCGGTGGCAGACCGGACATTCTTCACTTTGATCCGGCAGTAGCGCGTGGCAGCTCGGGCAACGCGCACCGGACTCTTCGGGCGTCAGCGATTGCCCACCACGCGCGGCTTGGACTTTGTCGAAGTGTTGAATGAAACGCAGCGCACTCACCTCTTGCGCTAACGTGAAACGCCACAGCGCCAAGGTGCCTTGCTCATCATGCAGCGCCAGTGTTGCGACGCCGCCATGATCGCTGTGATGCAATGTGAAGCCCGGTTGCAGCGGCCACTCAGACCACCCCTCGCCATCTGAATGGCTTATCATTCGTTCGGTTGTCAGCAGCAAGCGGCTGGACGCGAATTGAAGCGCCGGGTTCAGATCGGGTTCCAGCGTAGCGAGGACATGCTCATGCGCGCGCAACGGCGGGCTATCCCGATGATCGTGCGGCGTAGAAGTTGCGGCAGTTGCTACGTGAGATGGTGCGCTGGGCGGCATGAATACGGAACCAAGTGTCGCGAGCTGATAATCCAGTGAACGGAACTGAAGCGGTTTGCTGCTGTCGCAGACTGCGCGCACTGTCGCCGAAGTCGGCCGCTTAGTCCTGATAATCCGACATCTTACCTTTTTGCCCGAACCTCGATCCGATGAGCACTACAACTCCCGCTGCTATGCCGCCCGGCCCGTTTGAGATTCAGGTGCCGCGCATCACCTTCCTGCGTGGTCCGAATATGTGGACCTATTCCTCGGTACTCGAGGCCTGGCTGGATCTGGGCGTGCTGGAAAAATGGCCGAGCAATCGGCAACCCGGCTTTATTGACCGTTTGTTGTCGGTTTTGCCACAGGTCGCGGCGCATCACTGCAGCCCTGGTGTGCCCTACGGTTTCGAAGAACGGCTGCGTGATGGCACCTGGATGGGCCATGTGCTTGAGCATGTGATCATCGAGTTGCTCGAGCTGTCCGGACTC
The DNA here is from genome assembly GCA_016868055.1 of Betaproteobacteria bacterium. Lineage (GTDB taxonomy): Bacteria > Pseudomonadota > Gammaproteobacteria > Burkholderiales > Burkholderiaceae_D > Pernthalerella. The sequence continues at coordinate 18,245 of VGHX01000003.1, read as the reverse complement.
GAGGCGGGTTTTGGTCAGACCCGCGAGACCACGCGCTCCGGTACCTACCGCATGGTGTTTCGAGTGCCTGACGAAACAGTCGGCAGAACGGCGTTCGACGCTGGCCTGCAGCTACTGCATGCAGTGATCAATCAGCAACCGTTCGAGGTCGAGCCCGAGCTGGCAAAGATTCGCAAAGCGATCGACGAGTACTACCTCGGGCCCTCGACCGCGCATATCGTGGCCAGCGCCAAGAAGCGCAAGATTCCGCATATTCGCCTCAACCAGGGCAACCTGGTGCAGCTCGGTTACGGCGCATTGCAAAACCGTATCTGGACTGCCGAGACCGACCTCACCAGCGCCATTGCTGAAGGCATCGCCGGCAATAAAGACCTCACCAAGTCGCTGCTGCGCAGCTGCGGCGTGCCCGTGCCCAATGGCGAGGTGGTGCACAGCGTCGAGGCCGCGTGGGAAGTGGCCGAAGAGATTGGTTTGCCGGTGGTGGTCAAGCCACGTGACGGTAATCGCGGGCGTGGTGTCATGCTCAACCTTCGTACGCGCGAAGAGGTTGAATCTGCTTACGCGATCGCGCGTGCCGAAGACCCGGATGTGATTGTCGAGCGCTACATTGAAGGCGATGAGCATCGTGTACTCGTGGTTGGCGGCAAGGTAATTGCCGTTGCGAGGGGTGAAAGCGCATGGGTGACTGGCGACGGACAATCGACCGTGGCAGAGCTGATCGAGCAGCAAATCAACAGCGACCCACGCCGTGGCAGCGCCGATATTCATCCGCTGGAAAAACTCAACCCCATCACCAACAGCGTCATTCAAGGCAACCTGCAACGACAGCGCCTGACGACCGAGTCGGTACCATCCACCGGGCAGCGTGTGCTGATCACGGCGAATGGCAACCACGCGATTGAATGCAGCGATCTGATTCATCCGGATAACGCATTCACCTGCGCGCTTGCTGCACAAATCATCGGACTGGATATTGCCGGTATCGATCTGGTGTGCAAAGACATCGCGCAACCACTCGAATCACAACGCGGCGCAGTGGTTGAAGTGAATGCCGGTCCCGGGTTGCTGATGCATCTGAAGCCGGCGCAAGGGGAAGTACGCCCGGTCGGAGACGCTATCGTCAGCCATCTGTTTCCGGAAGGCCAGCGTGGCCGTATTCCTATCGTCGGTGTCGCTGGCAGCGATGGCACCACGCCGATCGCGCGTTTGGTCGCCTGGCTAATGCAGCTATCCGGTGCACGTGTCGGTGTTGCCTGCCGTGAGGGTTTGTTTGTCGGCGCAAGGCAGCTGGAGCGTGGCGATTGCGCGCACTGGGAGCCCGGCCAGCGCCTGCTGATTAATCGAAATGTCGAAGCCGCCGTATTTGAAAATGATCCGATGTCGTTGCTCACCGAAGGCCTTGCCTACGACCGCTGCTGGGTGGGTATTGTCACCGACAGCAAGCCAGTACCCGGGCTGGATGAGCAGCTGATGACCGAGCCCGAACATCGCTACAAAATTTTGCGCACGCAAATCGATGTGGTTCTCGAGACTGGCGCGGCAGTACTAAACGCAGACGATGACACCGTGCTCGAGATGGCCAAGTTATCCGATGGTGATGTGCTGCTGTATGCACGTGATGGCAAGCACCCTGCGCTGCTTGCGCATCGTGAATCCGGTCGGCGTGTACTGTTCCTTGAGGATGGTTTTCTGGTGCGGGCGCATGGCAACGCTGTGGCCGACAAAATCAATCTCAGCCGCGACCTCAGCCCCGCTGCTGCGGCTTTGTCCCACGAGGTGCTGATGGCATCGATCGGTGCCGCATGGGCACTCGGGCTCGAGGCCCAACTGATCCGAACCGGTCTCGATACCTTCGGTACCGTTCAACCCCAAACGCTGGTAATTGCATAAAGCATGGAACTGAAACAAACACGTGCCCTGCGCGGGCCCAACCTCTGGAGCCGCTACACCGCACTCGAGATTGAAGTCGCTTGCACCAATGATGAATGTGAAATCGATAAGCTGAGCGGCTTTGTCGACAAGCTGCGTGCGATTTGTCCGGGCGTCGCCGATCTGCGCGCACCTGGCTACCATGGCCCGCTGACAATGGCCCATGTGCTGGAGGCGACATTACTTGCGCTGCAAGCCAATGCAGGTTGCCCGTTGTCGTTTTCACTCACCAACGCCACACCCGTGCCGCAGCTGTACCAAGTGATTGTTGAGTACAGCGAAGAAGACGTCGGTCGTCTGGCGTTAACGTACGCCATGCAGGTCTCGCAGTACGTGTTCGATCTCTGTCGCGGCGAGGTTGCTGACCATTCGCCCGCACCCGACGTCGCCGCCATGGTGGCCGAGCTGCGCGAGATGGATGAAGACAATCGTCTTGGCCCCTCGACCGGCTCCATCGTGAACGCTGCGGTAGCACGCGGCATTCCGTTTCGGCGTCTGACCAGTGGCAGCCTGGTACAACTGGGCTGGGGCTGCAAGCAGCGGCGTATTCAAGCCGCTGAGGTGGATTCCACCAGTGCAGTCGCAGAAACCATTGCGCAAGACAAGAATCTGACCAAACACCTGCTTCACGCAGCCGGCGTTCCGATACCGCATGGCGCACCGGTCAAGACCGCCGAACAGGCGTGGGAAGTCGCGCAACGCATCGGTGTGCCGGTAGTGTGCAAACCGCAAAATGGTAGCCAGGGCAAAGGCGTTACCGTCAACATCATCCTGCGTGAGCAGATGGATAAAGCATTTGAAGCGGCGACCATTGCGGCGCGCGGCAAAGGCCCGGTGCTGGTTGAAAAATTTTTCCCGGGCAGTGATTACCGCTTGCTGGTGGTCGGTAACAAGTTGGTGGCTGCGGCACGACGTGACCCGCCGCAAGTGATTGGTGACAGCAAGTACAGCGTGCGCGAGCTGGTAAACATCTTGAATGCTGATCCACGGCGTAGCGAGGGGCATGCGACTTCACTCACCAAGATAAGTTTTGATGACATTGCGGTCGCCTGTCTCGCAGAGCAACAGATGACGCCAGAATCGGTACCCGAAGTGGGTCGACGTGTTGTCTTGCGCAATAACGCCAACCTCTCTACCGGCGGCAGTGCGACAGATGTGACTGATGATGTACACCCGGAAGTTGCAGCGCGCGCGATCGACGCTGCGGCGATGGTAGGTTTGCATGTGTGTGGCGTGGATATCGTGGTCGAGAACATCATGCGTCCGCTGGAAGAACAAAACGGTGGCGTGGTGGAAGTCAACGCAGCGCCCGGCTTGCGCATGCACTTAACGCCGTCGTATGGCAAAGGCCGCAACATTGGCGAAGCAGTGATTCAGCAGATGTTTCGACAAGGCGATGATGCGCGCATTCCTGTCGTGGCAGTCACCGGCGTTAACGGTAAAACTACCACCACGCGACTCATTGCTCATGTACTTGCAACCAAAGGACTCTGCGTCGGCATGACGAACACCGATGGTGTGTACGTTGGTGGCCGGCAAACCGATAGTGGTGATTGCAGCGGGCCGAAGAGCGCACGCAACGTACTCGCGCATCCTCATGTAGAAGCGGCAGTACTTGAAACCGCGCGTGGCGGCATGCTGCGCGAAGGCTTGGGTTTTGATAAATGTTCAGTCGCTGTGGTGACCAATGTCGGTGAAGGTGATCACCTTGGTCTGAACCATATGCACACCGCCGAAGATGTCTCGCGCATTAAACAAATCGCGGTGCAAAATGTGTCGCCCAACGGCTATGCCGTCTTGAATGCAGCGGATCCGTTGGTAGCATCCATGGCGCCGCACTGTCCCGGTAAAGTGATTTTTTTCGCGCAGAGCCCGACGCATCCTGTGATGGTGACGCATCGTGCGCGTGGCCATCGCGTGGTGTACGTTGAAAACGCCGACATCGTACTGGCCGAAGGCGCGCAGCATCACCGCATGAAGCTCGCCGATGTACCGCTGACGTTGGGCGGCACGCTCGGATTTCAGGCAGAGAACACCCTCGCTGCGGTGGGCGCATGCTGGGCGCTTGATTTATCGTGGCTAGATATCGTTGCGGGGCTCAAAAGCTTCAATAACGACATTAAAGGTGCACCGGCACGCTTTAATCAAATGTCGTATCGCGGTGCGGCCGTGGTTGCAGACTATGGCCATAACCCGCACGCCATGCGCGCATTGGTCGCCGCGTTTGATGCCATGCCAGCCGCTGAAGGTATGCGACGCACTGTGGTAATTAGTGGTGCCGGTGATCGTCGTGATGAAGATCTGCGTCAACTCACACGAGTACTTGGCGCTGCATTCGATAACGTTATTCTTTACGAAGATGCCTGCCAACGGGGTCGCGCTGATGGCGAAGTGATCGGCTTGCTGCGTGAAGGTTTGGAAGGCGCACAACGCGCATCCTTTATTGAGGAAATTCGCGGCGAGTTTATCGCTATCGACCGCGGTCTCTCGCTATTGAAACCGGGCGATCAGTGTCTCGTACTGGTCGATCAGGTACAAGAAGCACTGCAGCACTTATCGCAGCGGGTGGAGGCAGGATAAACGTGATTCGGTGTAACGGTCACTATGATCGTTGACACCTCCACTGCGCAGGTACTTATGACATGTTTCCTGCTCAGTATTAGCTGAAGAGTCCCAATCCTGCGCAGATAGATTACGGCCTCTCAATGAGGCGATGGGCCTAGTATCGACTCCAGCGACTCAGCAGAAAGCACGGCATCAGCCCACCTAGCGAGATCAGATTCAGTCGCCATTTGTAACCGCTGCTCAACCCAAGCTGGTAAATCACCGAAGCGTTGCTTCAGCAGCCGCTCTATCAAGCGTACCTCGCCTTGCATCAAACCCTTTTTGAAACCCCGGTCTGTCAAAATACGTTCAAAAGAGCTCACGTATCTCATTTGCTCACTCTACTCAAAATTCTGGATATCTTCCCACAGAGCCTCCTCCATCTCATCGGGTAAACGCATCATCCAATCAAGAATTTTGTATAAATCAAATGCTGTTCGTTTATCCCACCCATGTCGGCGCAAATCAAGTAGCAGCTGTCGTTTTTTGGAATACCGCTCATTGGGTTGTTCGCGCGTACTCCGGGTTTTTAAATGCGCTCGTGTGATGAACGCAAACGGATTGTGATTATCGGCCAGCCTCTCGTCACTACCGCTCCAGTCAATTAGCTTTGCAATCGGAAACCGCAGGCTCAGTTGGCATCCACAGACGTCGTACGCAAAGTGGTCGGGCCGCCAGTTTGCTCTGTCATCTGCCAAAAGTGCGAGACTTGCTATTGGTTTACGGTATCGGTCATACAGCCGGTAGTGGTAAACGAAGATACGCTCAGCGAATTTTTCTTGCGGCGTACCCTGCACCTCGAGATGTAGATAAATCCATTCGGCAGTACCGCTACGTCGGGTCACTCGAACAAGTTTATCGACAAAGCGTGTACCCAATTCACCTTCTCTTGCAACTGCTAGTAGCTCTTTATCGAGAAAAATATGTGGCTTGCTCCAATCGATCTCCGCATGAACCTGCGGAAAATAAAACTGTAGAAACTGACTGAAGTACTGCTCAATCGCTTCTTTCCATGGGCTATCGTATTCGTCAGCCACCACATCACTCCCCGTTTGCCGGGCAGGATCATCCAATATCGACGTAAATCATCCACTTTTTTTGCTTTGATACAGTGAGTGAGCGCAGCGGGTTGGCCCCTATCAGATCGAATCTGTTGCTTCTTTGTTGTTGCGACCACAAAAATCGCGAGCAGGCTCCGTCCTCCCTGCGGAAGCACGGTGCCCCTCGCGGCAAGATCTTGCCGCACTGATCTCGATTTTTATGCCGGGATGCGCATACCTCTGACTGGAACGAAAGTTGCGTAGTGCCAGCCATTCGCCACGTCCGACGGATCAGCACCAGGCTTATGGCAACCTCGATTACCAATACCAGCAGCACCGCGTCCGTGACCACGCCGTCACCGAACCCCTCGCTGCAGCAAATGAAAACGCAGCTGACCGCTGCGCTCCAGAGTATTGCCGTCAAAACGGGTAACGCACAACTGAAAGAACTACTCAAAGACGCCAAAGTCACCGATGCAGCGCCGAGGGGTTTTCCAGCGGGCGTGAGTTGGGCAGATGCGTTTCGCATGGTTGCACGACGCACCGAAGACAACAACCCGACCACCCCAGGTAACTTGGTGCTGTCTGAGGACATCCTGAACAGAAACCTGCTCGCCGGGATCAGGCTGAAAACTCTCGGCGTCAGTAATCTCGCTCAATTCCCGAGGGGTACCTCAGTCACTGGCGCGATTGATGCGCTCTACCAAAACACCCGCAACGGTGTGCTGCTATCGGAAATGTCCAAAGCGGGTATCTATGACTTGAATGCATTTCCGAGCGGGACCTCGGCTTTTGCGGCATTCAAAATGATTGAAGACCCCGAGAAACCTGGCGAAATCTCGACGACGGTGTACCGCAACTACAAGGCTGCCACCAGCGCGCTCAAGGCGCTCGGCATTACGTCACTGGTGAACTTCCCCCGAGCGACCACCGCGATAGAGGCACGCAACACGCTCGAGCCCAAGGCTGAGGAAATCACAGCCATGCTGGGTATACCAAAAGCCAAGTACGGCGATTACTTCAACGACCCGAACATTGACCCGCTCAGCGCACTCTCCGTGCTGGTGCAGCTACCCAATTCGATAGCGAGCCTGAAGCCGCTTGATCGAACCCGGCTGGCGGCACTTCCCGCCAGCGTGCTGGCAGCGCCAGAATTGGACCGCGGACGAGAACTCGCGCGCCAGGCAACAGCAGCTAAAAATTTAATCGCCATGGGTTACGAGAGCTTGGCTCCGTTCGGGCGCATGGAGCGATTTGCCGGCAAAACCGTGTCACCGCTGGATGCGTTCACCACGGCGAAGCTGAAGCCCGCCCCGCTCGATCTGCCCAGGCCGACCACCAGCAGCACCGAGCGCGTGTTCCAGCCAACACCCGCCAACCCGGTTCGCAGTTTTGGTCAACCCAACCCGGTTTCAAAAACCGTGTTTACGCCGCCATCCAACCTGCGGGTAACCCCGAACCCGCCGGCGACCACGGTCACCGTGGTCAGTGCCGCTGAGGTGATCGCCTTCAACCAAAAGTTCTGGGGCGGCGGAACCGGCTGATCCTACCCCTACCATTTGGCCTCTCCTTGATTTGCTTCGTATTTTACGAAGCTACATAGCATTTACTCGTAGGAAAAACTCTAGATTTCCTGACATAATCGCGAGCTGTTTCTGACAGATCGCTGACAATGACAAACGCTTGGCCGGTGGCATATCCACCCATTCAACTGCAATCGATTGACCAAACACGCAAGCAGCGCCGGGGCTTAGCGCTGCACCTGCACTGCATTCCGCTGGTACTGGCACGACGGGTGGCGCTAGTCATTTTGCTCGGACTGCCTTTACTTATGAGCCCGTTGCTGGGACGCGCAGAAAGCACGCCAGATACCGAGATCAGAATCATCACACTGGATGAGCTGGTTAACACCGTGCTGCAGCACAACGCGGGCTTGAATGCGGCGCGCCGGACCGTCGATATAGCAACTGCGAGCATCACCACCGCCACCGCCTACCCCAACCCGCGGCTCGAACTGAACGGCGGTCGTGGATCGGCGCTTACACCTGGCACCAGCAGCGGCAGTATCGTCGGCATCGGCGTGTCGCAAGTGATCGAAAATCCAGCACTCCGCAGCGCGCGCATCAACAGCGCCTTGTTTGCAGAACAAGGCTCGCAGCAAGCCTTTGCCACCACCCGTAATGAACTTGTTGGCGTGGTGCGTTTGCGCGCCAACGAGTACTTACTGCGCAAACTACAAGCGCGTGAAGCGGCCGAGTCACTCTCCTTACTTGAGCAAACGCGCGAACGCATCAAGGTGCGCGTTGAGACCGGCGAGACCGGCAAACTCGACTTGATCCGTGCCGATGCTGAGATCATCAACGCGCGTCAGCGCGAAGAAACTGCGCGACTGCAAATTGCACAAGCAGCCATCGCGCTGAACCGGTTAGCGGCCGGCACGCTGCCTTCACGCTGGGAACTCGAAGGCAACCTGGAAGACACGCGCGTATTACCAACGCTGGATCAGCTGAGGGCCGAAGCTACGCAATTCAATCCGGAGGTTCGATTTCTCGAAGCCGAACTCGAACGCACCCAATCCCGTCTGCAAGAAGCGAATGCCAGCGTTATACCGGGGATAGAACTACGCGCCTCGCAACTGCGCGAACCCGATATTCGCAATGACATGATCGGCTTGTCGGTACAGATACCGCTACTCGATCAGCGCCGCGGCCCGAAAGCCGAAGCGGCCGCTGATCGTGAGCGTACCCGTGGCAGACTGGAAGGCCGCCGCGCCGAACTGATACAGCAGCTCGAGTTATCACGTCGCGCCGTTGATATCGCGGCCGTGCGTGTGAAGGCTTTGTCCGAGGGTGCTGTTCGTTCGTCAGAGGCTGCATTGCGCGTCGCCGAGGCCGCTTACCGCTTCGGTGAGCGTGGCATTCTTGAAGTACTCGATGCGCAGCGTGTGCTCCGCGCGGTCAGGCAAGACCTGTTGCTCGCGCGTTACGAGTTGCAATCCGCTCTCATTGAGCTCGATGTACTCACCGGCCGCTACGCTGCAGAAAAATAATGTCGATTTGAATCCATTCCAATTATTCCAATTACATCTTTAGAAAAGCGAAGCGCAATGAAACCTTTGCCCTTGTCTACCCTCACCGCGCTGCTTGTAGCAAGTCTGCTGCTGGCCGCATGCGATAAAAAAGAATCCGCTCCCGCAGCAGGCAGCACCGGTGGCGCAACCAAAGCCGCTGCCAAGCCCAGTGACCCGATGCTGGTTGAGCTCTCACCTGAAATGACCAAAGCCTTCCGCGTCGAACCTGCCGCCATGTCGGATATCGCGGTTGAGCAAAAAGTCTCTGGCCGTATTGAAGCCAACGAGCGCATGACGATGCGTATCGGCTCATCGGTCACTGGACGCGTAATGCAGGTGTTTGCCGAGGTCGGTGATCGCGTCAAGGCCGGGCAATCCTTGGCCACGCTGTCCAGCCCCGAGCTCACCAATGCGCAGCTGGCGTTCCTGCGTGCCTTGTCCATGTCGAGTTTGGCCGAGCGCGCGGTTGAGCGCGCCAAGGCGCTGGTGGCCGCGGATGTGATCGGTACTGCCGAATTGCAGCGGCGCGAAGTAGAGCTATCAGTCGCGCGCGCGGAGCTACGCGCGGCGCATGATCAATTACGGCTGATCGGCTTGCGTGAAGAAACCATAGAAAAACTACGCGCCACCGGCGCCATCGCAAGCGAGGTCAATATTCGCGCTACCCGTAGCGGTATCGTGATTGAACGTAAAGTCAGCCAAGGGCAGGTGGCGCAACCCGGTGACCCACTATTCACGGTGGCTGATCTGTCGAATGTCTGGGTAATTGGCGCCCTACCAGAGCAAGACGCCAACTCGGTGCAGTTGAATCAAAAAGTCGATGTACAAGTGTCTGCGCTCGGCGCCCAAAAACTTACCGGACGTATTGTGTTTGTCAGTGATACGGTGCAGCCGGATACCCGCACGGTGCCAATTCGTACCGAGGTCAACAACCCCAAATTCGAGCTCAAGCCGCAAATGCTCGCCACGCTCACCTTGAGCGGCCAGCACGTCAAACAACTGGCTATTCCGGCCACCGCAGTGGTACGTGAGAATGACAAAGATTATGTCTTCGTAAGGCTCGCCGAAAACAAATTTCGTCTAACCGAAGTCATGCTCGATCCCGCTGCGGGTGAGTTGCGCCCGGTACGCAAGGGCTTGGATGAGGGCACGCCGATTGTGGTCGACGGTAGCTTTCACTTGAACAGCCAGCGCAAGCGCGCCGAGCTGGAGTAACTTCATGAATGCTCTTATCAAAGCAGCGCTGTCGCAGCGCCTGTTGATGGTAGTGATTGCCTTCGCCTTGGTCGGCTTCGGGCTGCGTGCCTCGATGAAGCTATCGGTGGACGCCTTCCCCGACGTCACCAACGTGCAAGTGCAAATCGCCACCGAGGCGCCCGGGCGCACCCCGGAAGAAGTCGAGCGCTTCGTCACTGTGCCGGTAGAAATCGGTATGACCGGGCTACCCGGCCTGACCGAGATGCGCTCATTGAATCGCAGCGGTCTATCCATCGTCACGCTGGTGTTCACTGACAGCACCGATGTGTATTTCGCGCGCCAGCTGGTCATGGAGCGCCTGATGGAGGTCCGCTCACGACTCCCTGCCGACATCACACCGATTTTAGGTCCGGTATCAACCGGTCTCGGTGAAGTGTTTCAGTACACCTTGGATCACCCTAATGACGGTAAAAGCAAGCTGAGCGAAGCCGAGCTGATGGAGCGGCGCTCGGTTCAGGATTGGGTAGTGCGCCCAATGCTGCGATCGATTGCCGGTGTCGCCGAAATCAATTCATATGGCGGCTATGAAAAGCAGTACCAAGTATTGGTCGACCCTGATCGGTTGCGGCACTACCAGCTCAGTATGCATGAAGTGCGTACCGCGATTGCTGCTAACAACGCTAACTCCGGTGGCGGCATTCTGCCACTCGGTGCCGAGCAGTATCTGGTTCGCGGTGTGGGCCTGACACGATCGGTCGAAGATATTGCCAATATCGTTTTGAAAGAAGAGCGTGGTGTTGCTGTCTTCGTGCGCGATGTAGCACAAGTAAAAATCGGCTCAGCGGTTCGGCAGGGTGCGTTGGTGAAAGATGGCGTCACCGAGTCTACCGGTGGCATCGTCATGATGCTAAAAGGTGGCAACGCCAAAGAAATCGTCACACGCATCAAACAACGCGTGGCTGAAATCAACAGCAAGCAAATGCTGCCGGGTGGTCTGCAAATTACCCCATTCTATGACCGCACCGAATTAGTCGATGCCTCGCTGTGGATGGTCGGCAAGGTGCTAATGGAGGGTGTGCTGCTGGTGGTGGTAGTGCTGTTTATTTTTCTGGGGGATATACGCTCTTCGCTGGTCGTCATTGCAACGCTGGTGATTACACCGCTGGTGACCTTCATGATCATGAACAAGATCGGCTTGTCGGCCAACTTGATGTCGCTGGGCGGCTTGGCGATTGCGATCGGCTTGATGGTCGATGGCACCGTGGTGGTGGTAGAGAACGTATTCCATAAACTCGGGCATGCCAAACCGGAAGAACGATTGAAGGTTGTGCTGGAGGCGACGCTGGATGTCGCCAAGCCGACCATCTACGGTATCTCGATCATTATTCTGGTGTTCCTGCCGCTCATGACCCTCACCGGCATGGAAGGCAAAATGTTCGGTCCGTTAGCGCTGACGATCGCCATTGCGCTGGCCGTGTCATTAGCGATTTCGTTGCTGCTATCGCCAGCGCTGTGCGCCTACATTCTGAGAGGCGGTGCTGATCACGACACCAAGCCGATCGCCTTCATGAAGCACTACTACCTGAAGATGCTCAATGCGGCGATGGCATCGCAAAAGAAAACCGTGGCCGCAGCAGTTGTACTACTGCTCACTTCTTTTGCGCTATTTCCGTTACTGGGTAAGAGCTTTATTCCAATCATGAAGGAAGGCTCGATCACGCCGTCGATTATCCGCATGCCGAGTATCTCGCTGGATGAAGCGATAAAAATCGATGTCGAAGCCATGAAACTCGTCGCTGAAGTGCCCGGGGTGCGATCAGCGGTGGCGATTTTAGGTCGTGGCGAATCCCCGGCAGATCCTTCCGGACCAAACGAATCTAACCCGATTGTCTCTATTGATCCAGAAACAGATCGCAAGCAATCCGAGATCGAGAACGATATTCGCAAGGCATTAGCGCACATACCCGGTGTGCAGATCGTGATGAACCAGCCGATTGCGCAGCGCGTCGATGAAATGCTGACCGGTGTGCGCTCGCAGTTAGCGATCAAGATTTTTGGTGACGATTTGAATGAACTGAAACGCCTATCCGAGCAAGTCGCGCAAATCGTTAAAACTGTACCTGGCGCTCGAGATATTCGGGTTGACCGATTATCCGGGCAGCAAACGCTCACGATCGATATTGATCGTCGTGCAATCGCCCGCCATGGCATTAACGTGGCAGATATTCACGCCATTATCGAAACCGCGATCGGTGGTAACGAAGTCAGCCAGCTGTATGAGGGTGAGCGACGCTATGCCATACAAATGCGCTACCCGGAGAATTTCCGTAACTCGGTTGACATCATCCGCGAGACCACGCTGCGCACGGCAGACAACGCATTGATCCCGCTTGAAAGTGTGGCCAGCATCAAGCTGGTCGATAGCCCGCCAATGATCAATCGCGAAACCGGTAAACGCCGTGTGGTGGTGGGTAGCAATGTGGTTGATCGCGACTTGGGCGGCTTCGTCGCCGAGGTGCAGCGTCGGGTCGAGGCTGAGGTCAAACTACCGGAGGGCTATTACTTCTCATGGGGTGGTCAGTTCGAGAATATGCAGCGCGCTATGGGTACCTTGATGGTCATCGTGCCGCTAACGGTGCTGGCCATTTACTTCCTGCTATTCATGATGTTCAACTCGGTCAAGCTGGCGGCGCTGATTATCACCGTGCTGCCGTTTGCATCGATTGGTGGTGTGTTCGGGCTCGCGGTGACCGGCGAGTACCTGTCTGTGCCCGCGTCGGTTGGCTTTATCGCGCTGTGGGGTATCGCGGTGCTGAACGGCGTAGTGCTGATCACCTATGTGCGCAGCCTGCGTGAGCAAGGCGTGCCGATTGATCAAGCACTGCGCGATGGTTGCTCGCAGCGCTTCAGACCGGTGATGATGACAGCCACCGTGGCGCTGCTGGGCTTGGTGCCGTTCCTGTTCGCCACGGGGCCTGGCTCCGAAGTTCAGCGGCCACTGGCCGTGGTAGTGATTGGCGGGCTGATCACTTCCACCCTGCTCACGCTGGTAGTGCTACCGGTGCTATACCGCTGGTTTGAACCGCCGGTCATTCCCAAGAAGAGCGGCGACGAGTTCAGCTGAACCCATCAAGATGTCCATCGCCGCAGGGTACACTGCGCGCGATGGAAACCGCGCTACCTTCCGAACAACTCAGCCACGCAAACCCGGCTCGCGCCGATCGCGAGCCAAAAACCGTGCTGCTGCTGAACGCCAATGCGGCCGGTGGCCGCGCTACCGGCTACAAACGGCAAATTGAAAAACATACCGCGCCGCTGCCACGCCGCCCGATGGTGTTCGTCAGTCGCGAGGCGATTACCGCGATCCGTGTAGTCGAGGCACTACCGCCCGGTAGCCGCGTGATCGTGTTTGGCGGAGACGGTAGCGTGAATCAGCTGCTGCCCGCGCTACTGGCAGGTGGCCACACGCTCGGCTTGGTCGCAGTGGGAAGCGGTAACGACACCGCGCGCGCGCTCGGCGTCGACCGAATGAAATGGTCGGTCGCGCTTGATCACGCGCTGCAATCCGCCCCGGAGCAAATTGATCTCGGTGAGATCCGTTACACCAATGCACGCGGCTTTACCCAAAATAAATTATTCATCTCGAGTTTTTGTACCGGGTTTGACGCCGCTACCGTGCAACAAGCGCAGTCATTACCTGCGTGGTTGGGCGGCATGCCACGCTACACGCTTGCGACATTCATCATGCTCTCAGCACTCGAGAGCTTTGATCTGCGCATCTCGATTGATGGACAAGCAATTCATGCAGGGCCAGTCTTGCTCGCCAGCGCGCTGAACTCGGCCACCTATGGCGGCGGTATGCAAATCGCGCCTAGCGCAGCGATTGATGACGGCGCACTCGACCTGCTGATCGCCGAACGCATGGGCCTGCTGCGTGTACTTTCTCTGCTGCCGCGCATGCTGCTCGGCCGCCATCTCGGCGAACCCGGTGTGATTCATCAGTGTTTTGGTGATTTGCACATCAAGGCACAGCAGCCGGTGCCGATGGCCGCTGATGGCGAGTATCTCGGCGAGGCCATAGAGGCCAGGGTCAGCATACAAGCCGCCCGACTACCCGTGCTGCGCGCGCGCATTGCGCTATGATGCGGCGAAATCATTCGTCCAGCACCGCATGATCGAACTGACTCTACATGGCTGCAACGGCGGTATCGGGGGTACCCGCCGACACACCACCTGTTACGGCATTGGCGAGCAGCTCATCATTGATGCCGGCACGGGTCTGACTACGCTGTCGCTTGATCAACTCAAAAAAATTGATCATGTGGTGTTAACCCACGCGCATTTAGATCATGTGGCCTGCTTACCGCTTATGCTCGACTCAGTCGCAGGTACGCGCGCGACGCCAGTCACCGTGTGGGCCAGCAGCGAGGTAATCGCGCTGCTGCGCACGCATCTGTTGAATGATCATATCTGGCCTGACTTCACCAAAATCCCCAGCGAAGATCAGCCCTTCATGCGCTTCGCCGCTATCGATGTGCAAGGCGCCGATATTGCCGGGTATTTTTTCAAGCCATTGCCCGCGTCACACGGCATACCTGCATGCGGCTATTTGGTCAGTCGGCAGCACGATGCCATCGCCTTCTCGGGAGACAGTGACGACTGCGCGGCGTTTTGGGAGGCGATTGCGACAGAGCCCCAGCTGAAGGCAGTGGTGGTGGAGTGCTCTTATCCGGCGCCCATGACTGACATGGCAGATCTGTCGATGCACATGCACAGTACCGCACTCATCAAGCGCATTAATGCAATGCCTGCACATGTGGCGAGCGTGATCGTGCACCGAAAACCAGGATTAGAGCAGCAAATCGCAGAAGAACTCAATGCGGGCCTTAGCGGCCGCGACCTCAGGCTACCCGAGCCCGGACAGCGCTACCAGTTCGGCTAACGCTGTCCTTAACTTGTACGCAAGCTAGCTCGCCGCGCGCGCAAAACTCTCGGCGCTCGAGAGCTGCCACTCACTGCAAAACGGCTCCGGCAAATTCGCCAGCTGCGACTCATCCAGCAACACGCCGGGTGTCAATGTCGGAATTTGAGTATCCAACGACACCGCACGCCCTGAACCATCGCGCACCATGATGTAGTGCGGCGTGATTTGCTCAGGATGTTCCAGACCGGCTGCACCAACCAATTCAGCGACCGCCTCAACCGTCAGATCATGGAAGTTTTTCACGCGCGTAGCTTTATCAGGCACCACCAAGGCGCGCTGACGATCCGGGTCTTGTGTGGCTACACCCGTGGGGCAGTGATCGGTATGGCATGAGCGAGACTGAATACAACCCAGCGCAAACATAAAGCCACGCGCAGAATTACACCAGTTCGCACCGAGCGCCATTGCACGTGCGACGTCAAAAGCAGAAATGATTTTGCCTGAGACACCAATTTTTAATACATCACGCTTACCCACACCTACCAGTGTGTTGTGCACCAAGCGCAGCCCTTCGCGCATCGGCATGCCCATGTGATCACTAAACTCTACCGGCGCAGCACCGGTACCGCCCTCACTACCATCCACCACAATAAAATCCGGCCAGGTATCCTCTTTCAGCATCGCCTTCACAATACCGAACCATTCCCACGGCTGACCGATACACAACTTGAAACCCACCGGCTTACCACCGGAGAGTTCACGCAGACGACGAATAAAGTCCACCAAACCCAGCGGCGTAGAAAACTCGCTATGCCCTGCCGGTGAAACACAATCCTGACCCATCGGCACGCCGCGTGTGCTCGCGATTTCTGCAGTCACCTTAGCCGCAGGCAGTACCCCGCCATGACCGGGCTTCGCACCTTGAGACAGTTTTATTTCAATCATCTTGACCTGCGGTGACTGCGCTTGCTGCGCGAACTTCTCCGCATCGAAATGACCCGCCGAATTACGGCAACCAAAATACCCCGAACCAATCTCCCAAATCAAATCACCGCCATGCTCACGGTGATATGGCGAGATCGAGCCCTCGCCGGTGTCATGCGCAAAGCCACCCATGTGCGCGCCACGATTCAGCGCGCGAATTGCGTTCGGTGAAAGCGAGCCGAAGCTCATCGCCGAGATATTGAAGATCGATGACGAATAAGGCTGCTTGCAATTTGGCCCGCCGATTTGCACACGCATCGTCGCAGGATCGGCATGCTTGGGGGCGGCGGAGTGCACAAACCATTCGCTATCGCTGGCGTACATTGAACGTATCGTGCCGAAGCCGCGTTTATCATTTTGGCGCTTGGCGCGTGAGTACACCATCGCACGCTGATTACGTGAGAACGGCAGGTCTTCCTCGTCACTTTCCAAAAAATATTGCCGTATCTCGGGACGGATATATTCAAGCATGAAACGCAAATGACCCGTGACCGGGTAGTTACGCAAAATTGCGTGGTGCGTTTGGCGGTAGTCATGCAAGCCGACCAGAAATAATGCCAGCGACAACAGCGATAACCAAATCGATATTGGCAATAACAGGAATATGCCAAACCCGGTCAACACCCAAGGCAAAAAACGTGTGTATTGCATCATGCGATGTCCCCTCAGATAACCCCGGCGCAGGCTGGGGCCCAACCATTCGGATTAATTCACAGCCCCTATCGAGTCATCCCGGCGCAGGCCGGGATTCAGTCGTTTATTTTTAATTAAATACCACCGACACAGTGGGATCATCCGGCAGACCGATATATTGCAAGCGCACGCGCATACCTGCCTGGGTTGGCGCTGGCGTAATCAAACTACCTAAACTCAGCAGATCGCCTTTTTTTAGCGAGATGCCCGCTTGCTTCAACGATTTTGCCAACCAGATCGCTGCATTCAGCGGGTTACCCATAATCGCATTACCTTTGGAGCGCCCAAGTTCTTTATTACCGTCAGCTTCATCAATCAGCACCACCGTCATATTCGCTAATGAATCTGCAAATGCCTGCGTTACCTGCACCGGAATCTCTTGTCCGACCACACCACCACGAAAACCTACATTCACTGCGGTAAATCGATTCCCTGAAAACTGCCCATCCAGCATCAGGTCGGGCAGTTCAATAAACGGCACGATGGATTCAAGATGCGCCAAGGCTTGCAACGGTGTGCTCGCCTCCGACAGGCCGGCATCTTTCACTTCAACGATCAGATCTGCTTCGTACAACGGACGCGCGCCGAAGTCATGCGGTAGTACGGCAATGATGTCGATGATATTGCGGTCGTACATATAGCCCCAGCGCGGGCCATCCACACCAAAACGCTGCTGCACCGCTGCGCTGGTAAATGCCGCCTTGTAGCCAATTGGGCTACCCAGCACATGCGTCAGTTTTTTTGCCAGTTTCTGCTTGGCGCACTCCGCATCGGCCACGCTGATGTCATTGGTAAATGCGCGGCTCAAGCGGCGTTGCGTGAAATCCTCAAGGTAGGCATCGATCTCAGCATCACTTGGACAAGCAGCGCGCGCGACCGGTGCAGCGAAAGCAATTGCGCTGATCAGCAGCGCGGGGATAGTCCAGCCTCTCATGGGTCGGTCTCCTCTTGGTATGGGGCCGAGAATAGCACGCGCCACCGCGCCAAAATCCCTACAAGTCGTGGCCAATCAATTAACCCGAGGCGTAACTATTCGAGTGTTTTCAGGCGATTTAGGGCTTTATTACCAAATTACTCACATGTCATTAATAAATTATTCACTTTCTCTATTTTATTGATTGTCAATCTCATCTCGGTTCAAGTATTCTTTCCGCGCGGTAACTTTTTAACCGGAGGGGAGACATGGCGAAGAATATTCGCTTCGGTGAGTACGTGCAGGCTGTAACGGTCGATTCCGACTCGATCAGCTACTCGAAACTCATTCCAAAACCGAAGCTCGACAAGAACGGGAATGAAATCCCGATGAAGCCCGAGAAGATGCAGCTCGCGGGCGCTGACATTTATAACCTGCTACAGCCGTACATCAGTGTGCGTTTCATGGAGCAAGTCAATGCGGTGGTGCCGCTCGCGGTCTACCTCGCACTGTTCCAGATTTTAGTATTGCAGCGGTCGGTGACTGGTTCGGTTGAGATCACCGGAGGTTTGGTTGCTGTGATCATTGGTCTGATGATCTTTATGGAAGGCCTAAAACTCGGCCTCATGCCCTTCGGTGACGTCATCGGTAACACGCTTCCGAAAAAACTACCTTTGGTCGGCGTGTTGATCATCGCTGGCTTGCTGGGTATCGGTGTGACCTACGCAGAACCTGCGATCGGTACGCTGAAGATTGCTGGCGCCTTGGTCGATCCGGAAAAAGCGCCACTGCTGTACTACGCACTGATGGTTCAAACTGAATTAACTGTGTTGTTGGTCGGCTTTGGTGTCGGTCTGGCTGCAGTGATCGGCTCGATGCGCTTCTTGTATG
>VGHX01000002.1 GCA_016868055.1 Betaproteobacteria bacterium | reverse complement strand
CTGGGGATAACGTGTCGATCACGGTCAAGCTGATCAACCCGATTGCGATGGAAGAGGGCTTGCGCTTTGCGATTCGTGAGGGTGGCCGCACCGTTGGCGCCGGCGTCGTCGCAAAAATCATCGAGTAGTTGCTGTTCCGGTTCGCCGGCTGATTGAATCAATGCCGCGGGCGTAACCGCCTGCGGCTCGCTCTTTAAGGAAGCAACATGGAAAAGCAGAAGATTCGTATTCGACTGAAAGCCTTCGACTATCGACTTATCGATCAGTCAGCGCTTGAGATCGTTGATACCGCGAAGCGCACCGGCGCGGTGGTTAAGGGCCCAGTACCCCTGCCGACCCGCATTCAGCGCTGGGACGTACTGCGTTCGCCGCATGTGAACAAGAGCTCGCGCGATCAGTTCGAGATTCGCACCCATCAGCGCCTGATGGACATCGTTGATCCAACCGACAAGACGGTTGATGCGCTGATGAAGCTGGATCTTCCCGCTGGCGTCGACGTAGAGATCAAGCTGCAGTAATAATAAATAAGCATTAATTTTGAGTCGGATTTCGCCAAGCTTGTCGAAATTCTCGCCTCACGCTATAATTTTCGGCTTGGTCGAGTGCGCGCGCTTTTGACCAACTGAATTTCTAAACACAGCCCCGCCCAATCGAAGGTGGGAATGGAGAAAACAATGAGCCTGGGCCTTCTCGGTCGCAAGGTTGGCATGATGCGCATCTTTACGGATGATGGGGACTCAATCCCAGTCACCGTGGTAGACGTGTCCGACAACCGCGTGACGCAGATCAAAACGCCGGAAACCGATGGCTATGCAGCCGTTCAGGTCACCTTCGGTAAGCGCCGCCCCTCCCGCGTCAACAAAGCCGCTGCCGGTCATCTGGCCAAGGCTGGCGTCGAAGCGGGTACTGTTCTCAAAGAATTCCGTGTCGACGCAGCCAAAGCGGCTGAGTTCAAGCCGGGTGACAAAGTGGCAGCCAGTCTGTTCGAGGCTGGTCAAAAAGTCGATGTGCAGGGCGTCACCATTGGTAAGGGTTATGCCGGCACGATCAAGCGCTACAACTTTGCCTCAGGACGTGCCAGCCACGGCAACTCCCGTTCGCACAACGTACCGGGCTCGATCGGTATGGCGCAGGATCCGGGCCGCGTGTTCCCGGGTAAGCGCATGACGGGTCACATGGGTGATGTCACTCGCACCGTGCAAAACCTCGAAGTGGCTCGCGTCGACGCCGAGCGCCAACTCATCCTGATCAAGGGTGCGGTTCCTGGTGCAAGAAATGGCGATGTGGTGGTGTTCCCGGCTGTCAAAGCCAAAGCTGTGAAGGGAGACTAAGCCATGGAACTCAAACTCCTGAACGCGCAAGGCCAAGCATCCTCCAATGTCGCTGCGCCCGATACGATCTTCGGCCGCGACTATAACGAGGCCCTGATCCATCAAATCGTGGTGGCTTATCAAGCCAACGCGCGCAGCGGTAACCGTAAGCAAAAGGACCGCGAAGAAGTCGCACACACGACCAAGAAGCCGTGGCGCCAAAAGGGTACGGGTCGCGCACGTGCCGGTATGTCTTCCTCGCCGATCTGGCGTGGAGGTGGTCGAACATTCCCGAACACGCCGGACGAAAATTTCTCGCACAAAGTTAACAAGAAGATGTACCGCGCAGGTCTGTGCTCCATCTTGTCGCAGTTGGCCCGCGACGACAGGCTCTCCGTAATCGAAAATCTGTCGCTCGAGGCACCTAAAACCAAACTGCTTTCACAAAAGCTGAAAGGTATGGGTTTGGATTCGGTATTGGTCATCACCGATCACTTGGATGAAAACCTGATGCTGGCCTCGCGCAACCTGCCTAATGTGCTGATATGCGAGCCACGTCACGCAGATCCGCTCTCGCTGGTGTTCTACAAAAAAGTTTTGATCACCAAGCCAGCGCTGGCAAAGATTGAGGAGATGCTGGCATGAGCGCAGTCATCAAACACAATGAAGAGCGCCTGATGAAGGTGTTGCTTGCACCAGTGATCTCGGAGAAAGCAACTTTCGTCGCTGAGAAAAACGAACAAGTAGTTTTCCTTGTTACCCAAGACGCGACTAAGCCCGAGATCAAGGCCGCAGTAGAGATGCTGTTCAAGGTTGAGGTCGCATCGGTTCAGGTGGCGAACCGTGCTGGCAAGGTCAAGCGCACCGGACGGTTTATTGGTCGTCGCAACCATACGCGTCGCGCATTTGTTTCGCTGAAGCCGGGTCAGGAAATCAACTTCACCGAGGAGGCTAAGTAATGGCACTCGTTAAGCTA
This sequence comes from Betaproteobacteria bacterium, assembly GCA_016868055.1. Classification (GTDB taxonomy): domain Bacteria; phylum Pseudomonadota; class Gammaproteobacteria; order Burkholderiales; family Burkholderiaceae_D; genus Pernthalerella. Next base: position 61,745 of record VGHX01000002.1, on the reverse strand, counting down.
AAGCCGACCTCGCCAGGCCGTCGTGGCATGGTGAAGGTGGTGAATCCAGACCTCCACAAAGGGCGTCCATTCGCGGGTCTGACCGAGAAGAAATCGAAATCAGCAGGCCGCAATAACAATGGCCACATCACCACTCGTCATTTGGGTGGCGGTCATAAGCAGCACTACCGTGTGGTCGATTTTCGTCGCAACAAAGATGGTATCCCTGCCAAAGTCGAGCGCTTGGAGTACGACCCAAACCGCAGTGCCAATATTGCTCTGCTCTGCTATGCAGACGGCGAGCGTCGCTACATCATCGCCCCGAAAGGCGTTGCCGTGGGTGACCAGCTGTTAAGCGGTTCAGAGGCGCCAATCAAGGCGGGTAACTGTCTGCCGATTCGCAATATTCCAGTGGGCACCACCATGCACTGCGTCGAGATGATGCCAGGCAAAGGTGCGCAGATCGCCCGCACTGCAGGCGCCGCCGTTGTGCTGATGGCACGGGAAGGCATCTACGCACAGGTGCGTTTGCGCTCTGGCGAAGTACGCCGCATTCATGTCGAGTGCCGTGCCACGGTTGGTGAGGTGGGTAATGGCGAGCACAACCTGCGCAAAATCGGCAAAGCAGGTGCGACGCGTTGGCGCGGTATTCGCCCAACCGTTCGTGGTGTCGCGATGAACCCAATTGACCACCCGCATGGTGGTGGTGAAGGCAGAACCGCTGCCGGCCAACACCCAGTATCGCCGTGGGGCCAGCAGACCAAGGGCAAGAAGACGCGTCGCAACAAACGCACGACGTCAATGATTGTCTCGCGTCGCGGCAAGAAATAAGGGGTAACAGATGGCACGTTCATTGAAAAAAGGGCCGTTTTGCGACGCCCACTTGCTGAAAAAAGTCGAGACCGCACAAGCGAGTCGTGACAAAAAACCCATCAAGACATGGTCGCGCCGCTCGACCATCATGCCGGATTTCATCGGCCTGACGATCGCGGTGCACAACGGCAAACAGCATGTGCCGGTCTACGTCTCCGAGAACATGGTCGGTCACAAGCTCGGTGAGTTTGCGCTGACCCGCACGTTCAAAGGTCACGCCGCCGACAAGAAAGCGAAAAAATAAGGTCCTGATATGGAAACCAAAGCCAGCCTCCGCAGCGCGCGCTTGTCGGCACAAAAGGGCCGACTCGTCGCTGACCTGATCCGCGGAAAAAAGGTCGACCAGGCGCTGAACATTCTTACGTTCAGTCCTAAGAAGGGTGCTTTCCTCATCAAGAAAGTACTCGAATCCGCAATTGCCAACGCTGAACACAATGATGGCGCCGATATCGACGAGCTGAAGGTGAAAACCATCTTCGTCGAAAAGGGCGCCGTGCTGAAGCGTTTCACTGCCCGAGCCAAGGGTCGTGGCGATCGCATCTCCAAGCAAACATGTCACATCTACGTGACGGTCGGTAACTGAGGGAGTCACGATGGGACAGAAAATTCATCCGACTGGCTTTCGTCTAGCCGTCACGCGTAATTGGGGTTCGCGCTGGTACGCGGGTAACAGCAACTTCGCGCACATGTTGGGGGAAGATTTGAAGGTGCGCGCTTATTTGCGTAAAAAGCTGAAAAACGCATCGGTTGGCCGCGTGTTGATCGAGCGCCCTGCAAAAAATGCGCGCATCACGATTTTCAGCTCGCGCCCTGGCGTAGTCATTGGTAAGAAGGGCGAGGATATCGAGGTATTGAAGTCTTCTTTGGCCAAGATGATGGGCGTACCTGTCCATGTCAACATTGAAGAGATACGTAAACCCGAAACTGATGCTCAGTTGATTGCAGACTCGATCGCGCAGCAGCTTGAAAAGCGCATCATGTTCCGCCGCGCTATGAAACGCGCAATGCAAAATGCGATGCGGCTCGGCGCGCAGGGCATCAAGATCATGTCGTCCGGTCGATTGAACGGTATCGAGATCGCGCGTACCGAGTGGTATCGCGAAGGCCGTGTGCCTCTGCATACTTTGCGTGCAGATATCGACTACGGCTTTGGCGAGGCAGAAACCACCTACGGCATCATCGGCATTAAGGTCTGGGTGTACAAAGGCGATCGTTTAGCTAGCGGTGAGACGCCAACCATTGAAGTGCCAGCGGATGACGAGCGTAAGCGTCGTGCGCCACGTCGCGACGACGGTAAGCCTGCCGCCCGCGCTGCACGTAAACCGGCAGGCGAGGCTGCACCGGCGGTGCCAGTCGCGAAGCGAGTGCGCGCCAAGAAGGCCGAGCCAGCAGCCGCGCCGTCTGACAAGGCAGGAGAGTAAACATGCTGCAACCAGCACGCAGAAAATATCGTAAAGAGCAAAAAGGCCGTAACCGAGGCATTTCACACGAGAGCGGCACTTCGGTCTCGTTTGGTGAGTTCGGTTTGAAGGCGGTTGGTCGTGGCCGATTGACCGCGCGTCAGATCGAGTCAGCCCGTCGTGCCATGACACGTCATATTAAGCGTGGCGGCCGCATCTGGATTCGGATCTTCCCCGACAAGCCAATTTCGCAAAAGCCGGCCGAAGTGCGGATGGGTAACGGTAAGGGTAGCCCTGAGTACTACGTTGCCGAAATTCGGCCTGGCAAGGTGCTGTACGAAATGGACGGCGTTGGCGAGGAGTTGGCACGCGAGGCGTTTCGTTTGGCTGCTGCCAAACTTCCGCTGCAAACAACGTTTGTCGTGCGCCAAGTTGGCCAATAAGGGAGCTAGACATGAAAGCATCTGAACTCCGCGGCAAAGACGAGCCAGCGCTTAAGAAAGAGCTGAACGATTTGCTGAAAGCTCAATTCGGTTTGCGTATGCAGATCGCAACCCAGCAGCTGAGTAACACTGCGCAACTGAAAAAAGTGCGCCGCGATATTGCACGCGTCAAGACCGTGCTCAATCAAAAGGACGCCTAAATGAACGCGACAGCAGAAAAGAAATCGCTAAAGCGGACCTTGGTCGGCACCGTAGTATCGGACAAGATGGATAAGACCGTCACGGTCATGATCGAGCGTCGCGTTCGCCACCCGCTATACGGCAAGATCATTGTGCGCTCCAATAAATATCACGCCCATGACGAGGGTAATGTCGCCAAAACCGGTGACACCGTAGAGATCCAAGAGGGTCGGCCGATCTCCAAGACGAAAGCTTGGACCGTGACCCGAGTGGTTCAGGCAGCACAAACAGTTTGAGGCTTGCGCCGGGCCGTCATTCTGAGGCATAATTGTCGGCTTTCCCGCAAACAAGGTGAGAACTCCCTGGCAAGAGCATTCAGCAAGCGAGTGGATGTAAAAACGTAACATTTTATCAACCCAATCGGCTTCTCCCTTAATGGGGCGACTCCGGCGGGACCAAGACTGACCGTAGCCGAGTGCGGCATGTGTTCGCTGCGGATTAAGTTGGGAAAGAGAAATCATGATCCAAACAGAGAGCCGGCTCGATGTAGCCGACAACACGGGTGCGCAAGAAGTTCTGTGCATCAAGGTGATGGGCGGGTCCAAGCGCCGCTATGCGGGCATTGGAGACCTGATCAAAGTCACGGTAAAGCGCGCAGCGCCTCGTGGCCGTGTAAAAAAGGGCGAAATCTACAACGCTGTTGTAGTTCGGACCGCCAAAGGCGTTCGTCGCCAAGACGGTTCGTTGATTCGCTTTGACGGCAATGCCGCTGTGCTTCTGAACGCTAAACTCGAGCCGATCGGTACCCGTATTTTTGGACCGGTCACGCGCGAACTGCGCAGCGAGCGCTTCATGAAGATCGTGTCGCTTGCTCCTGAAGTTCTGTAAGAGGCCGCCATGGAAAAAATTCGAAAAGGTGACGAAGTCATCGTTCTGACCGGAAAAGACAAGGGAAAGCGTGGCGTCGTACAGCAGCGCGTTGACGCTCAGCACTTGGTCGTTGACGGCGTTAACGTCGCGAAGAAGGCTGTTAAGCCGAACCCTATGACGGGTGCTACCGGCGGCATCGTTGACAAGCTGATGCCGATTCATGTCTCGAACGTCGCTTTGTTTAATGCGGCAACTGGCAAGGCTGACCGAGTCGGCGTAAAGCTCATCGACGGTAAGCGCGTCCGCGTCTACAAGTCGACTGGCGAAGCGGTGAAGGTGTAATCATGGCGCGTCTACAACAAACCTACGAAAAAGAAATCGTCGCGGCGCTCACCGCGAAATTTGGCTATAAGTCGCGCATGCAAGTACCGCGTCTTACCAAGATCACCCTCAACATGGGTCTCGGTGAAGCAGTAGCTGACAAGAAGATCATCGAGCATGCGGTCGGCGACATGACCAAGATCGCTGGCCAAAAGCCGGTTATCACGAAAGCTCGCAAAGCGATCGCCGGCTTCAAGATCCGCGAAGGCTACCCGATCGGTTGCATGGTCACCTTGCGCGGTGCCCGCATGTACGAATTTCTCGATCGACTCGTCACTATCGCGTTTCCGCGCGTTCGCGATTTCCGCGGTGTGTCAGGCAAGGCGTTTGACGGCCGCGGTAACTACAACATCGGCGTGAAAGAGCAAATTATTTTCCCCGAGATTGAGTACGACAAGATTGACGCGCTGCGTGGGATGAACATCAGCATCACCACCACCGCCAAGACCGACGAAGAAGCCAAAGCGCTTCTCGCCGCTTTTAAATTTCCGTTCAGAAACTGAGGCTGCCATGGCAAAACTGGCACTGATTAACCGTGAACAAAAGCGTGCTGCGCTGGTAAAGAAATATGCTGCCAAGCGCGCTGAGCTGAAGGCAATCATCGAAGACGCATCAAAATCAGACGAAGAGCGCTACGAGGCTCGTCTGAAGTTGCAGTCGTTACCGCGAAACTCCGCGCCCACACGGCAACGTAACCGTTGCGCTTTGACGGGTCGCCCGCGCGGCACTTTCCGCAAATTCGGCCTTGGCCGCACCAAGCTCAGAGAAATCGCCATGCGTGGCGAAATCCCGGGCATGACCAAAGCCAGCTGGTAATAGGAGAACGATCTTATGAGTATGAGCGATCCTATCGCCGATATGCTGACCCGCATCCGCAATGCGCAAAGCGTCAATAAGACGACTGTCGCGATGCCGCCTTCGAAGCTAAAAGTTGCGATTGCCCGCGTCCTGAAAGACGAGGGCTACATCGAGAGCTACGCTGTTGCTGAAGACGCAGGCAAGTCGACGCTGTCCATCGAGCTGAAGTATTACGCAGGTCGCCCCGTCATCGAACACATCGAGCGGGTGTCACGCCCAGGTCTGCGCGTTTACAAAGGTAAATCAGAGATTCCAACCGTCTTGAACGGTCTGGGTGTGACTATCGTCTCGACGCCCAAGGGTGTCATGACAGACCGCAAGGCACGCGCTACCGGCACCGGTGGCGAGATCCTTTGCTATGTCGCTTGATAGGGGAAAGCACGATGTCTCGAGTAGCCAAAATGCCGATCCCGCTAGCAGCGGGCCTTGAAGTAACCATTAATGCCGAAAAAATCGCGGTCAAGGGTCACCAGGGCTCGCTCTCGTTGCCGCTGACTGGTCAAGTCATCATCAAGAACGAGAACAGCACGCTCACGTTTGCGCCTGCTGACGAGTCGCGTGAAGCAGTCGCCATGTCGGGTACCGTGCGCGCGCTGGTGAACAACATGGTAGTCGGTGTGTCGCAAGGCTTCGAGAAGAAGCTATCGCTGGTGGGCGTGGGTTATCGTGCACAAGCGCAGGGCGACAAACTGAATCTGTCGCTGGGCTTTTCACACCCCATCGTTCATCAGATGCCGTCGGGCGTGAAATGCGAAACGCCAACGCAAACGGAAATCCTGATCAAAGGTATCGACCGCCAAAAGGTTGGGCAAGTTGCGGCTGAGGTGCGTGCCTATCGCAGTCCCGAGCCTTACAAAGGCAAAGGCGTCCGTTATGCGGATGAAGTTGTCGTGATCAAAGAAACCAAGAAGAAGTAAGGGCTGAATATGGACAAGAAAGCATCCCGCCTGCGCAGAGCACGGCAGACGCGTGCCAAGATCGCGGAGCTGAAAGTCAATCGGCTGTCGGTGCATCGTACCAATCTGCACATTTACGCCACCATCTACGCGCCCGACGCGAAGGTACTGGCTTCCGCGTCGACTGCCGAGGCAGAGGTTCGCGCAGCGCTGGCCGGCCAGTCCGGCAAGGGCGGTAACGCATCAGCTGCGGCTATGGTCGGTAAGCGCGTGGCAGAGAAAGCGCTCAAGGCTGGTATCGACACCGTTGCATTTGATCGTGCTGGTTTTCGCTACCACGGCCGCGTCAAGGCAGTTGCCGACGCAGCGCGCGAAGCTGGCCTGAAGTTCTAAGGAATACTCACCATGGCAAAAATGCAGCAGAAAATGCAGAGCGACAAGCCGGACGATGGCATGCGCGAGAAGATGATTGCGGTCAACCGCGTCACCAAAGTAGTCAAGGGCGGCCGCATCATGGGCTTTGCCGCATTGGCTGTCGTCGGTGATGGCGATGGTCGCATCGGCATGGGTAAAGGCAAGTCCAAGGAAGTGCCGGTCGCCGTTCAAAAGGCGATGGAAGAAGCGCGTCGCAAGATGATCAAGGTCAGCTTGAAGAATGGCACCTTGCAGCACATGGTGCACGGTCGTCATGGCGCGTCATCTGTGATGATGATCCCAGCGAAAGAAGGTACCGGTGTCATTGCAGGCGGTCCGATGCGCGCAATTTTTGAGGTCATGGGCGTCACTAACGTGGTGGCCAAGTCGCACGGTTCGACCAACCCTTACAACATGGTTCGCGCGACGCTGGATGGTCTCGCGAAAATGAGTACCCCGTCCGAAATTGCCGCCAAGCGCGGCAAGACGGTCGAGGAAATTCTGGGCTGAGGTGAAAACGATGGCAAACACGATCAAAGTGAAACTGGTCAAGGGCCTGATCGGCACCAAGCAGTCCCACCGCGCTACGGTGCGTGGCCTTGGTCTGCGCAGAGTCAATTCGGAGCGAGAACTCGTTGACACGCCGGCGGTGCGCGGCATGATCAACAAGGTCGCCTATCTCGTCAAAGTCGTGTCTTGAACACTGCTGACGAACGGAGAACATGATGCAACTGAACACTATTCAACCAGCAGCGGGATCGAAGCATGCCAAACGGCGAGTCGGCCGTGGCATTGGCTCTGGCCTTGGCAAGACCGCTGGTCGCGGGCACAAGGGTCAGAAATCACGTGCGGGTGGATTTCACAAGGTCGGCTTTGAAGGCGGCCAAATGCCCTTGCACCGCCGCCTACCCAAGCGTGGTTTCAAGTCACAGTCAAAGCCATTCAAGGCGCAGGTTCGTCTCAGCGATTTGGCCAAGCTGCCGGTCGATCAGATCGATATGCTGGCGCTCAAGCAAGCCGGATTGGTGCCGGAATTGGCGCGTACCGTGCGGGTCATCAAATCTGGTGAGCTCAGCAAAAAATTAACGCTCAAAGGCGTTATCGCGACTGCTGGCGCGAAGGCAGCCATTGAAGCAGCCGGCGGCTCGGTCGAATAAGTCGCTTTTGACCTGACACACGTGGCGACAGCATCCAAATCCGCGAAGAGCTCGAGCAGCGGTTTCCCCTGGAACCGGCTCTGGTTCTTGCTGGGCGCGCTCGTCGTCTTCAGGATTGGTGCCCACATTCCTGTTCCTGGTATCGATCCAGTGCAGCTTGAGGCTCTGTTCAATCAGAATCGTGGCGGCATCCTGGGCATGTTTAATATGTTTTCCGGTGGCGCTTTGTCGCGCTTTACGATATTCGCACTCGGGATCATGCCGTACATCTCGGCGTCTATCATCATGCAGCTGCTGACCGTCGTGTCGCCGCAGCTTGAGGCGCTGAAAAAAGAAGGCGAGTCGGGTCGCCGCAAGATTACGCAGTACACGCGCTACGGCACGCTGCTGTTGGCAACTTTTCAGGCGCTTGGTATTGCAGTCGCGCTCGAGGCGCAGGCAGGCTTGGTGATTGATCCCGGCCTCGCGTTTCGTTTCACCACTGTCGTGACGCTGGTGACCGGCACTATGTTTTTGATGTGGCTCGGCGAGCAGATTACCGAGCGCGGGTTGGGCAACGGCATCTCGATCATTATTTTCGCGGGCATCGCTGCTGGCTTGCCAAACGCGATCGGCGGTTTGTTTGAGTTGGTGCGCACAGGCTCTATGAATGCGCTCACAGCTATTTTGATTTGCGTGTTGGTGGCGCTGGTCACCTACGCGGTGGTATTTATCGAGCGTGGTCAACGCAAGATTTTGGTCAACTACGCCAAGCGGCAGGTTGGCAATAAGGTATACGGTGGGCAGAGCAGCCATTTACCGCTGAAGTTGAATATGGCCGGCGTTATCCCACCGATTTTTGCTTCATCGATTATTTTGTTTCCCGCGACGATCACCAGTTGGTTTACCACCGGTGACACTAGCAGCGGTGTGGTGCGTTTTCTGAAAGACTTGGCTGCTTCATTAGCACCGGGTGAGCCGATTCATGCATTACTGTACGCAGCGGCGATTGTGTTTTTCTGCTTTTTCTACACCGCGCTGGTGTTCAACAGTAAGGAAACTGCAGACAACCTCAAGAAAAGCGGTGCATTCGTTCCGGGAATTCGCCCGGGTGAGCAGACCAGTCGTTATATCGACAAAATCTTGACCAGGCTGACACTGGCTGGAGCGGTGTACATCACCGTGATTTGTTTGATACCCGAGTTTCTGATCGCACGTTGGAATGTTCCGTTTTACTTTGGCGGTACATCGCTATTGATTATCGTTGTGGTGACGATGGATTTCATGGCGCAGGTGCAAAACTATGTAATGTCGCAGCAGTATGAGTCGTTGCTGCGAAAGGCGAACTTCAAAGGTGGGATTCCCACCCGTTGAGCGAGAGGAATAGACGGCTTATATGTCCAAAGACGACGTGATTCAAATGCAGGGGGAGATTCTTGAAAACCTCCCGAATGCGACCTTCAGGGTAAAGCTTGAAAACGGCCATGTCGTACTTGGACACATTTCCGGAAAAATGAGAATGAACTACATCCGTATTCTGCCGGGTGACAAGGTGACGCTTGAGTTGACACCGTACGACCTAAGCAGAGCACGCATTGTTTTCAGAACCAAGTAATCGCCGTACCAGTTATCGAAAGATAGAAAGAAGAGGGCAAACATGAAAGTGCTCGCATCAGTAAAACGGATCTGCCGTAAGTGCAAGATCATCAAGCGCAAAGGCGTTGTTCGTGTCATTTGCACCGAACCGCGCCATAAGCAGCGCCAGGGTTAATCAAGCTTAGCGATCGAGGGACAACGCATGGCACGTATTGCAGGGGTCAACATTCCCAACCATCAGCACACCGTAATCGGCTTAACCGCCGTTTTCGGTATCGGTCGTCCGCGCGCCGAGCTAATTTGCGCGAACACGGGCGTACCTACCACTAAAAAAGTCAAAGATCTCGACGACAACGAGCTCGAGAAGCTGCGTGACGAAATCGGCAAATTTATCGTTGAGGGCGACCTGCGGCGTGAGGTGTCGATGAACATCAAGCGCCTGATGGACCTTGGCTGCTACCGCGGCCTGCGCCATCGTAAAGGTTTGCCGGTTCGCGGTCAGCGCACTCGTACCAACGCGCGCACCCGCAAGGGCCCACGCAAAGCAGCGCAAGCGCTGAAGAAGTAATCCCCTCGCGGACACAAGGACAACACCATGGCAAAAGCATCGAACAACGCCGCTTCGCGCGTTCGCAAGAAGGTAAAGAAGAATGTCGCGGAAGGCATTGCGCACGTTCACGCCTCCTTCAACAACACCATCATCACGATCACAGACCGTCAGGGCAATGCGCTGTCATGGGCAACGTCTGGCGGTGCTGGCTTCAAAGGCTCACGTAAATCGACGCCATTTGCGGCGCAGGTTGCGGCTGAAGCAGCCGGTAAGGTGGCGATAGAGTGTGGCGTCAAGAATCTCGAGGTACGTATCAAAGGTCCTGGCCCTGGCCGCGAATCCGCAGTGCGCGCGCTGAACAGCCTCGGCATCAAGATCACACAAATTCAGGACGTTACGCCGGTGCCGCACAACGGTTGCCGTCCACCAAAGCGTCGCCGCATCTAAATCAGTACTTTGCTGTTGTTGTATGTGACCCGCCGCGCAACGGCGGGTTTTGTTCAAAGACCACCGTTCGGTAGCAGGCAGATCGAACTAGCGCTTCAAGGCCTTGTGCCAGAAGCGTCATCAACGTAGAGGAAATACCGTGGCACGTTACATCGGACCTAAAGCAAAACTCTCTCGCCGTGAAGGCACTGACCTGTTCCTGAAGAGCGCACGTCGCTCGCTGGAATCCAAGTGCAAACTGGATTCAAAGCCAGGGCAACATGGCCGTACCTCCGGCGCGCGTACTTCCGACTATGGCAACCAGCTGCGTGAAAAGCAGAAGGTCAAGCGTATGTACGGTGTGCTCGAGCGGCAATTCCGTCGTTATTTCGCTGAGGCTGACCGCCGCAAAGGCAACACCGGCGAAACCCTGCTGCAACTGCTCGAGTCGCGCCTTGATAATGTGGTTTATCGTCTTGGTTTCGCTTCGACGCGTGCCGAAGCGCGCCAACTGGTATCGCACAAGGCCATCGTCGTAAACGGCCATGTGGTGAATATTCCCTCTTACTCGGTTCGCGTCGGTGATGTTGTTGCCGTTCGTGAAAAGGCCAAGAAACAGGTCCGTATCGCCGAGGCGCTGTCGTTGGCAGAGCAATCCGGCTTTCCGATGTGGGTGTCGGTCGACGCAAAAAAAATGGAAGGCTCGCTCAAGACCCTGCCAGACCGCAGTGACTACAACCAAGAGGTTAACGAGTCGTTGATCGTCGAATTGTATTCGCGCTAATTTCTCCTGCTACCCACCGGTGGGTGGGTAGTTTTCCGATATGCCATCAGCCTTATCGGTGTAACGAGCCGAGGGTATTGAAAGGACATTCATGCAAAACAATCTGTTAAAGCCGCGCATTATCGAAGTCGAGCATCTCGGGCCTGGCCATGCCAAGGTCGTGATGGAGCCCTTCGAGCGTGGCTATGGCCACACCCTGGGCAATGCGCTGCGCCGCGTGCTGTTGTCTTCCATGGTTGGCTATGCGCCGACCGAGGTCACGATAGCTGGCGTGGTTCATGAGTACTCGTCGATTGACGGTGTTCAAGAAGACGTGGTCGACATTCTTTTGAACCTGAAGGGTGTAGTGTTCAAACTGCACAGCCGTGACGAAGTCACATTGAGTTTGAAAAAAGAGGGCGAAGGCCCGGTACTGGCCTCCGATATCGACTTACCGCACGATGTCGAACTGATTAATCCTGATCATGTGATCGCGCATTTGACGTCTGGTGGCAAGATCGACATGCAGGTGAAAGTCGAGAAAGGCCGTGGATATGTGCCTGGAAACGTTCGTCGTCTGGCTGAAGATGCTAATAAGACGATCGGCCGCATCATTCTTGATGCCTCTTACTCCCCTGTGCGTCGGGTCTCTTACACGGTCGACTCTGCGCGCGTAGAGCAGCGCACAGACCTCGACAAGCTGGTGATGAACATCGAAACTAATGGTGTGATTTCACCCGAGGAAGCGATTCGTCAATCTGCACGCGTACTGGTCGATCAGTTGAATGTTTTCGCCGCGCTCGAGGGTACCGAGGCTGCAGCGGAAGCACCGTCGCGTGCTCCGACAGTTGATCCAATTCTGTTGCGCCCAGTGGATGATCTCGAGCTCACCGTTCGCTCTGCGAACTGCCTCAAGGCCGAGAACATTTACTACATCGGCGATCTCATTCAGCGCAGCGAGAATGAATTATTGAAAACACCGAATCTGGGTCGTAAGTCGCTCAACGAGATCAAAGAAGTTTTGGCTTCGCGCGGACTAACCCTCGGTATGAAGCTGGAAAACTGGCCGCCGGCGGGGCTTGAAAAATAATCAGTAACAACGGACAAAATGAACCATTAGCCTTGGAAGAAAGCAGTACGGGTAGCGAATAACCCAAGAAATTTACTTAATCGTACCGGCCCGCGTCATGCTCGCAAGAGCTGTCGATAGAAGAGCTGGATCAAAACTTATAAAGGAAATTGCCATGCGTCATCGTCACGGACTACGCAAACTGAACCGAACCTCGTCGCATCGCCTGGCGATGCTTCGTAACATGACGGTCTCTTTGCTCAAGCACGAAGCTATCAAGACTACCGTACCAAAAGCTAAAGAACTGCGCCGCGTTGTTGAGCCGATCATCACGCTCGGCAAGGTGGATACCTTAGCCAATAAGCGTTTGGCTTTTTCGCGTTTGCGCGACCGCGATATCGTCGTCAAACTGTTTGCCGAGATCGGCCCTCGTTACAAGGAGCGCCAGGGTGGTTATCTGCGAATCTTGAAGATGGGTTTCCGTCAAGGTGACAATGCCCCGATGGCTTTCGTTGAGCTGGTTGATCGTCCAGACAACAGCGAAGCAGTCGCGGCTGAATAAACGCGCCAAGCGTCGTGTTGCAGCATCAAGCCAGGCCAAGTGCCTGGCTTTGTTTTTTAAGCGTGGACCATGTCTATCCTGACTGTTAATCATCTAAAAAAATCTTATGGCGAAGGTGCCGATCGCCACGTTGTGATCGATGACGTATCGTTCGCGCTGAAGCGCGGCGAGTGCTATGGCTTGTTGGGGCCGAACGGTGCCGGCAAGACCACCACGTTGCGCCTGTGTCTCGGGTTGACGGTACCTGACAGCGGGCAAATTACCTTGGTGGGTTATGAAGTGCCACGCGGCGCGCGTCAAGCACGGATGAAGATTGGTGTGGTGCCGCAAATGGATAGTCTCGACCCCGACTTCACCGTCGAAGAAAATCTGTTGGTGTATGGTCACTACTTTGGCATGCAGCCATCGCAGATTCATGCGCGCCTCGACTGGCTACTCGAGTTCTCTAATCTTGCCAACAAGCGCCATGCGCGACTGGGCGAGTTATCCGGTGGGATGAAGCGTCGTCTGACGTTGGCGCGTGCGTTGGTCAATGACCCGGATCTCATCTTCATGGACGAGCCAACGACGGGGCTTGACCCGCAAGCCAGACACATGATCTGGGAACGACTGAAAGCCCTACTCGCAACGGGCAAGACCATACTGCTGACCACGCATTTCATGGACGAGGCCGAGCGTCTGTGTAATCGCCTCGCGGTGATTGATCATGGGCGGATGATTGCCGAAGGTGAGCCACGCGACTTGATCGCGCAGCACATCGAGGCACAAGTGGTCGAGGTGTATGGCGATCAGGCGATACGCTGGGCAGAGCAAGCCCGCGCATTGGCTAAGCGCGTCGAAGTGAGTGGCGACACGGTTTTCTGCTACACGCAGCACGCCGAACCCTTACTGCAAAATTTGTCGCACGCGTCGGGTTTGCGTTACCTGCACCGCCCTGCCAATCTGGAAGACTTATTCCTTAAGCTAACCGGCCGCGAGATGAGGGACTGAGATGAGCGCACTCAACTATCGTTTGCCCGCACTCAGCCCGAGGTTCATACCTGTCTGGCGACGCAACCTGCTGGTGTGGCGAAAACTAGCCGTCGCAAGTGTGATCGGCAATATCGCCGAGCCAATGATCACTTTGCTGGCGTTTGGCTATGGCCTAGGTAGCTTACTACAGCAAATCGAGGGCGTGCCCTATATCGAGTACCTCGCGAGCGGCTCGATCTGCATGTCGGTGATGATGGCCGCGTCTTTCGAGTCTTTGTATTCGGCGTTTTCGCGGATGCATGTACAAAAGACTTGGGAAGCTTTGCTGAATACTCCGCTTGAATTAGACGATATCGTACTCGCTGAAATGCTATGGGCCGCCAGCAAGGCAATGATTTCAGGCTTGGCCATCTTGCTGGTACTGTTCGGTCTGGGTATCGGCGTGCATCCTACAACGCTGTTAGTACCGCCACTGCTGCTGCTGACCGGCGTCTGCTTTGCATCGATCGCATTGATTGTGAATGCAATTGCCAAGGCATACGACTTTTTTACTTACTATTTCACGCTGGTTCTGACGCCAATGATTTTTTTGTCAGGCGTGTACTACCCCGTAAGCCAATTACCTGTATGGCTGCAGTCACTGGCAAATATGTTGCCGCTCGGCGCCGCTGTGCGTCTTGTGCGACCATTACTGCTGGGTGGCGTGCCTGAAGACCCGGTCGGGGACCTGGCAATCTTGTTGATCTATACCGTGGTTGGTTTTTATCTCGCGACCGTACTCACCCGCAGACGACTGTTGAAGTAGGCGCTGAGGAAGGCGCTGAGCACGGTGCTCAAGAAGGTCTTGAAACAAGCAATATCGTCAGTGTTTTAGAAAATATTGCAGAGGTGCTGATGAGCGATGCACAGGTTTTATTGGTGATGTCGAATGTGCCGGACAACGCAAGCGCACAGGCCCTAGCGCGCACACTCGTCGAAGCCAAGTTAGTTGCGTGCGTCAATATCTTGCCCGGTGTGCAGTCCGTTTACCGTTGGCAGGGACAGATTGAGCAGGCTAATGAAGTCACTTTGCTGATCAAAACCACGCCTCAGCACTACGCCCAACTACAGCGGGTGCTGGTAGACGCGCATCCCTACGATGTGCCGGAGGTAATCGCGTTGCCCGTTACCGGGGGCTATGCCCCTTACCTGCAGTGGGTGGTGGCTGAAACGAGCAGTGAGAAATATGCGTAACTGGCGATCGCTGTCCACATTTGCACTTGGCAAGCGCCCACAAAGATTACTTGCTTGGGTGGTTGCTTGCTTGATGACTATCATCAGCGCAGGGGCAAGCTCAGTGAGCGCACAAGATTTTCTAGCGCCGGAAAAGGCGTTTGCATTCAGCGCGCGTATGGCAGATGCCGCGACGATAGAGCTTAACTTCCGTATCGCCGATGGCTACTACATGTACCGCGACAAAATTTCTGTTAGCGCTGAAGGCGCAACGCTGGGAAACTTTGAACTACCGCGCGGCGAGATCAAATTCGATCCGAATTTCGACAAAGAGCTGGAAACCTTCAGACAACAATTGACGGTAACTATTCCGGTTCAAGCCAGCGGGCCATTTCAAGTGAAAGTAAGCAGCCAAGGCTGCGCCGACAAAGGCTTGTGCTACCCACCGATGGAATCGGTCGCTACTTTATCTTCCACATCGCAGTCGGGCGTAGATTCAGACGCCGGCCACATCGCGGCACCAGCAAGCGTCGATGGCGACATGGGTCGTATTGAGGCCGCACTTTCAAGTGGGCGCCTGATCCTGATACTGCCGCTGTTTTTATTGCTTGGTCTGGGCCTCTCGTTCACGCCTTGCGTGCTACCGATGGTGCCCATTTTGTCGTTCATCATTGCCGGTGAGGGTGCGCAGACCAGTCGTCGGCGCGGGTTAGTGCTGTCAGTTGCTTATTCGCTTGGTATGGCCTTGGTTTACACGGCACTCGGTATCGCTGCAGGACTGATCGGCGAAGGGCTGTCTGCCGCGCTGCAGAGCCCGCTCATATTGACGGCCTTTGCGATTCTGATGGCGGTGATGGCGCTATCGATGTTCGATGTCTACCAGCTGCAAGTGCCTGCATCGTTGCAGCTCGCCTTGACGCGTTTATCCGAGCGTCAGCGCGGTGGAAAGCTGCTGGGTGTGTTCGTCATGGGTGCGATCTCGGCATTGATCGTCGGGCCGTGTGTTGCTGCGCCGCTGGCTGGCGCGCTGGTTTACATCAGCCAGACGCGCAATGTGCTCATCGGTGGCAGTGCCTTGTTCGCGATGGCGGTTGGCATGAGTGTGCCCTTGCTATTGGTCGGACTATCAGCGGGTTCGCTGTTGCCACGCGCCGGTGCGTGGATGCAAGCCGTGAAGTATTTCTTTGGCGTGTTAATGCTAGCGCTCGCCTTGTGGATGGTGTCGTCGCTGATTCCTGCCTGGTTGTTGATGTTGGGCTGGGCCGTGCTGGGTGCAGGCTACGGCCTGTTCCTGCTGCGCGATAAGGCACTCGGGTGGCGCGCTCGAATCATCGGCGCTGTGTTCATTGTCCTTGGCGGAATACAACTGCTGGGGTTGGCCACCGGAGGTCGCGATGCATGGGCGCCTCTGGCGCACCTCGGTGGGAAGCAGCACCAAAAGACTGCCTTCACGCGTGTACGCAGCGTCGCGGAGCTTGATACCGCACTTGCCAACACGGGCGGCCGGCGCGTAATGCTCGACTTCTACGCAGACTGGTGCGTATCCTGCATCGAGATGGAGAAACTCACCTTTACGAACGCAGACGTAAAAGCCAAGCTAGATCGGATGCTACTGCTGCAAGCCGACGTCACTGCTAACAATGCAGATGACAAAGCGCTGCTGAAACGCTTTGGCTTGTTTGGCCCTCCCGGCATTATTCTGTTTGACCCAGACGGCAAAGAGATCCGTGGTACGCGCGTGATCGGCTATCAGCCGCCAGGTCAATTTCTCCTGTCGTTACAGAAAGCGGAATAGGTCGACTTGCATCTGACCTGTTTACAGTAAGTGCCTCGTCACATCTCTGGCGGTAGCTCGGGCAGAATCACTTCTTTCGGCAAAGCGCTTGACGCAGGCTGGTTTCGTGGAATTTCAACGTTCGCCGCATCCGTAAAGCGTACCTGTTTTTGCTCTGGTAGTCGAAACCCTTGATTCGCTAGGTTAAAGGTATCTGCACCAAAGAATTCCGAAGAAGACTTTGCGATGTCACCTTTGACTTGCACAGCCATTAAGTCGAGCAGTCTGTTTTTCTTTTCTGTCGACGTTTTGAGCTTATGGATTGCATCACTGATCTTGGCTTTCGCATTTTTTGCATAGGCCTGCAAATCGCCAGATTTATCGTCGCGGATTTTTTCTGGACTAACGCGTGAAAATACTCTGGCTCGACCCGTCTTGCCATCCGGCGTGATGAATTTTTCTTCTTTCGCGATGACGACGTCGTAAGCGCCCTTCATGCCCTCGGTACTTGTTTTGCCAAGATTGGGGTGAACGACCGTGGGTGTTCGGGAAATTCTGTTCATTGCCGTCTCCCCTCAAGGCAAATCAGTGCATCAAAAATTGGTCAGCATCTTCTCCAGGCTATGTGTCGATTACCGGAATTCGGTTCGAATATGTTGTATTTCTACAAATTCAAGCACCTTTGATCAAGCGCGCAATTTCTCTCGCAAAGTAGGTCAGCACGCCATCTGCGCCGGCACGTTTGAAGCACAGCATTGCCTCCATCATGGTTTTGTCATGGTCGAGCCAGCCGTTTTGTGCTGCCGCCTTGATCATGGCGTACTCGCCACTCACCTGATACGCAAATGTCGGTACTTTGAATTCCTGTTTTACGAGGCGCACAATGTCGAGATACGGCATACCGGGCTTAACCATCACCATATCCGCACCCTCAGCAAGGTCGAGTGCAACTTCACGCAAGGCTTCATTTGAATTGCCTGGGTCCATTTGGTAAGTGGCCTTATTGCCTTTCCCCAGATTGGCCGCCGAGCCCACCGCGTCGCGGAAAGGTCCGTAAAACGCCGAGGCGTATTTTGCCGAGTAGGCCATGATGCGCGTGTAGATCCGGCCGCGTTCCTCAAGCGCGCTGCGGATCGCGCCGATACGGCCATCCATCATGTCGGACGGCGCGACGATATCAACCCCCGCTGCTGCTTGGGTTAGCGCCTGCTGTAAAAGAATTTTGGTGGTTTCGTCATTCAGTACATAGCCGTCTGCATTCAGCACACCATCCTGACCATGGCTGGTGTACGGGTCTAGCGCGACATCGGTTAGTACGCCCAACTCCGGAAAGCGTCGCTTCAGTTCATGCACTGCGCGCGGTACCAAACCATTCGGGTTGGTAGCCTCTATACCGTCGGGGGTTTTCAGCTGCGGATCGATCACCGGGAACAGAGCCAGCACGGGTATACCAAGCGACATACATTCTTCGGCAACTGGCATCAACAGGTCGACGGATAAACGCTCGACACCGGGCATGGATGGCACGGCTTCGCGCTTTTTTTCACCGTCGAGAATAAAGACGGGATAAATCAAATCAGCCGGTGTAACAACATGCTCGCGCATCATCGCGCGCGAGAATGCATCTTTGCGCATGCGGCGCATACGCGTGGCAGGAAAGCGGGCAAGTGGATCGTGGCTCATGATGAATCTCATGCAAGTGTTGTTGTCAATATTTTTAGCAGCGAGACGCTTTTTGTATCGATGAACTTCCTGATAAAGCGGTGCTCCTAGCCATAGGTGTTGATCACCTCCCGCTTATCCTCCCTGAGCGGGACTGGCTCAAACGAGTCAGTGTTTGGACCCTGGAGGCATCTCCCGCGCTCCAGGGGTTTTTTCCGTGGATACGGTTTGTTCTTCTTCATGATCGACGCTCGTCTCGAGCTGCAACAGGCTACAGATGGTGCGATCTGCCTCATCCAGACCGATCCGCTTGAGCGCCGAGAATAGCTGAACGGAGAATGGCAGAGGCTGGCCTTGCTCGTCAACATAGCTGGCCAGAACGGTCTTGGCGAGCCGGATCGCACCCGATTGCTCTTGTCGGTTGAGCTTGTCTGCTTTGCTCAAGAGGCAGTGGATAGGCTTGCCGGTCGGCGCGAACCACTCCAGCATCTCAATGTCCAGCTCGGTAAATGGGCGGCGCGCATCCATGATCAGCACCAAGCCCACCAGCGGCTGCCTGACCTGAACATAGCGGCCGAGCAGCTGCTGCCAGTGGTGCTTGGCCGTCCCAGCCACTTCGGCATAGCCGTAGCCGGGTAAATCCACCAAAAACGCCCGAATCTCTTCGCTGCGGGCGATGTCGCGGCGGTGCTGGCCAACATGAGCGCCGCCGATCGAGAAATAGTTGATGTGCTGGGTCCGACCGGGCGTCTTGGAGGCAAATGCCAGTTTTTTCTGGTTGCAGAGCAGGTTGATTGCGGTCGATTTGCCCGCATTCGAGCGTCCGGCGAAGGCCAATTCAGGGACTTGGTATTTTGGCAAATCCTGTAGTCGATTCACGGTCGTGAAGAAGCGGGCTTGCCAAAGAATGGACATCGGGAATGGGTGCAGGTGGGGCCGGCAAACGCGGCGGCTGTCAGCAGGATAGCGAAAAATCGCTGATGGGCATTGTAGTACAATACCCGGCTGTATTTCGCGACCAACTCAATCAATTATTGCCCGGGTGTTTGAATGAATCGAGTGCTCTCGTTGTGTTTAAAAGTGTCCGCTGTTGCGTTGTTCTCCACGCTTCTTACTGCAGGGGCGACAGAACAAAAGTCAGCAGCAGCTGATCCCGCCAAAGGCGCCACGCTGTACTCCGGTGGTGACCCAGCGCGCGGCATTACCGCTTGTATTGCTTGCCATGGCGCAGAGGGTAACTCGGGCATTCCGCAAAACCCCAAACTCGGCGGTCAACATGCTGCCTATATCAAGAAACAGTTGCATGATTTTCAGGGGCCGGATCGCAATAACGCGATCATGACCACGATCGCCAAAGCGATGACACCTGAAGATATCGACAACGTAGCAGCCTATTTGGCCACGCAAAAAGCGACGGCCAATGTCGCCAAGGTCAAAGAAACCGCTGATCTGGGCCGCAAGATTTACCGCGCCGGCATCGCTGAAAAAAATGTACCGGCTTGCGCAGGCTGCCACAGCCCCAATGGCGCTGGCATTCCGGCACAGTACCCGCGTATCGCTGGTCAGCACCAGGATTATGCGGTGACGCAGCTAACCAACTTCCGTGGCGGCGTGCGTGGTAATTCGGCTCAGATGGTCGCAATTAGTAAGCGCCTAACCGACGATGAAATGAAGGCGGTATCCGATTACATCGCCGGGTTGCGGTGAATCTCAATCTCCCGGAACAAGCGCCAAGAACCTATCTCAAACGTCAATTACAAGGCGGTTGCACCGTAGACGGTACAATACGTACATAAGGCGAAATGCGACCAAGGTAGTAAGACGCCGAATGAGATGGTTGGTTATCGGGTGAAGTGAACCAATACCGGGGGGTGGCGGTGAGCCGCCCCTTTTTGTTGATACAGGCAGATATGGACGCTCTCGATACAAGCCAACAATCCTCGCCTAGTACGCACGGCATGCTGCTAACGAACCGTGGACGCTTTGTCACCGAGATGGTTGAGCTGGTGTCTTCGATGCGTTTTGCGATCAGTTTGTTGACCGTAATCTCGATTGCCTCGGTCGTGGGCACGGTGGTGTTGCAAGGCGAGCCGATGCCAAACTACGTCAACCAGTTTGGCCCGTTCTGGTTTGAAGTATTCGCTCGGTTCTCTGTCTACTCGGTGTATTCAGCCTGGTGGTTCTTGTTGATCATGGCGTTTCTGGTCACCTCGACCTCGCTCTGCATCATTCGCAATGCGCCGAAAATGATCGCTGACATGAAGAGCTGGCGGGCGAATGTCCGTGAGCAGTCGCTTCGAAATTTTCATCATCACGCCGAATGGACTGCTGATCGCGATATGACGCAGCTCGCGCGAGCGTATGCGCAGCAGATCGCGGCAGCCGGGTATCAGGTAAAGCAGATAAGTAAAGATGACGCAATTTTGCTGAGTGCAAAGCAGGGTGGCGCCAACAAGCTCGGTTATATCTTCGCGCACTCAGCGATTGTGATTATCTGCGTCGGCGGCTTGCTTGACTCCAATCTGGCCATTCGCGCGCAGCAATGGTTACTTGGTAAAGAGACCTTTAAAGGCAGTGGTGTAATTGCCGAAATCCCGGAGAAACACAGACTCGGAACCGGAAACATTACCTTCCGCGGTAATACCTTGGTGCCCGAGGGTCAGAGCAGTGACACCACGATTCTGCAGATGGGCGATGGTGTGCTGATCCAGGACTTGCCGTTCACGCTGCAGTTAGAAAAATTTATCGTTGATTTTTATTCAACGGGTATGCCGAAGCTATTTGCCAGCAATGTCATCGTTACTGACAAAGAAACGGGTAACAGTTTCAGGGCCACGATCAAGGTGAATGAGCCGTTGATTTACAAAGGTCTGGCGGTTTACCAGTCGAGCTTTGAAGATGGTGGCAGTCGTTTGAAGCTGACCGGCTACCCAATGGCAGGCGCTGGCCATGCGCAGTTTGCGTTGGATGGGCAAGTGGGGAAAGCCTCACGCTTGGCGGGTAATGCGGGTGACTATACGATTGAATGGTCAGGCTTTCGCCCGTTCAATGTCGAGAACATGGCGGGTGACCCACGTGCAGTGAAGCAGCCTAAGGGTTTCAATGAGCATCTCGAGAAGCGATTAGGCTCGGCCGCCAACCGAGAGCGCGGCAAAGATTTGCGTAATGTCGGGCCTAGTGTGCAGTACAAGCTGCGCGATAAAACTGGTCAGGCCCGCGAGTTCAGTAATTACATGATGCCGGTGACGATCGATGGCGAAGAAGTATTTCTTGCCGGCGTGCGCGACAACCCATCCGAAGGTTTTCGTTATTTACGCATTCCTGCCGACGCTGATGGCAAGGTCGACGAGTGGATGCGCCTGCGGGCTGCGATTGCGGATCCGGCGCTACGTGACAAAGCAGCGCGACGTTACGGCGCCAATGTTCCGTTGGGTACCAACAGCTCACCGCAGCTACGCGAGCAGCTGCAGCTGTCAGCCTTACGAGGCTTGAATGTGTTTGCTGGTGACGCTGAAGCTTCTGGCTACATCGCGGTAGCGAGGTTTATCGATAAGGTCCCCAAAGACCAACAAGAAAAGACCGTCGATATCTTCATGAAGATATTGAATGGTGCGATGTGGGAGCTATGGCAAGTCGCGCGCGATAAGGACGGCCTGTCGCCTGCGGTTCCCGATGCAAAAAATGCGCGCTTTCTGCAGCGCTCGACGGATGCGCTAGCCGACGCTTTCTTTTACGGTGCACCGGTGTATTTGCAATTACGCGGCTTTGATGAGGTAAAAGCTTCCGTATTTCAGGTCACTCGATCCCCAGGAAAGAATGTGGTTTATCTGGGGTGCTTGCTGCTGGTACTCGGTGTATTTGCCATGATCTACATCCGTGAGCGACGCTTATGGTTGTGGATCCGGCCGGAGCAAGCCGGTGGGGTGAACGCGCTGATGGCGATGAGCACGCAACGCCGGAGCTTGGACTTCGACAAGGAGTTTGAGCAAATGAAAGCGCGCTTGCCATCGGCCTAAGCACCTGCCTAGTCAGGCTGCTTGCCGTGTGGGCCTTAACTTGCTGTGCCTCGTGTGCTGGTTGCGGCGCTGCTGCTTTGCCAACGGCCTGGCGAGGCCGGCTGTGGACTTGTGCACTGCGGCTGGGCACGGCTTGATGCACTCAACTATACTTCGCATCGCATAGCGGTACTGCAGGATCACCGGAGATAAACGATGGAGCTCACTGAGACTACAACTTACGCAGAGAGCAGCAGTCTATTTAAAGGACGCAGCTGGTTCGACTGGCTATTTGCTGCCTTATTGCTCGCCGGTGCGCTGTTCGCGCTCAGCCGCTACGGCGAGTTCATGGATATCTATGAGAAGGCGATCTTGCTGGCAGCCGTGCCGACTTTCGCTGGACTCGGCTGGTACTGGAAATCCGCCCGCACCTTGGTGCTGCTCATTGCGGCGACATCCTTGTACGGTATCTCTCTGTACGGCGGCAATCTTGATGCGGCGCAGAACCGATTTTTCCTGAAGTACATGCTATCCAGTCAATCCGCTATTTTGTGGATGAGTACTTTGTTCTTCCTTTCCACTTTGTTCTATTGGGGAGGTTTGATAGCACGCTCCAGCTTCGGTGGCTCGGTCGGTAGCAAGCTGTGCTGGGCGGCGATTCTGCTCGGCTTCACTGGCATGATGGTGCGTTGGTATGAGTCGTATCTTTTGGGTTCAGACATTGGACACATACCGGTATCTAATCTGTACGAAGTATTTATTTTGTTCTGCCTGATCACTGCTTTGTTTTTAGTGTTCTACGAGCAAAAATACGAAACGCGTTCATTCAGTGCTTTCGTGATGCTGGTGATTTCTGCCGCAGTGGGTTTTCTGCTGTGGTACATGACAGCACGCGATGCGCACGAGATTCAGCCACTGGTGCCGGCGCTCCAAAGCTGGTGGATGAAAATTCATGTGCCGGCTAATTTCATTGGTTACGGTACCTTCGCACTCGCAGCCATGGTAGGTATTGCGTATCTGCTGAAAGCCAAAGGCAAGTTGGAAGACCGCCTGCCGCCGCTGGAAGTACTCGATGATGTGATGTACAAGGCCATCGCGGTTGGCTTTGCTTTCTTTACCATCGCCACTATCTTGGGCGCCCTGTGGGCAGCAGAGGCTTGGGGCGGTTACTGGTCATGGGATCCGAAGGAAACCTGGGCGCTGATCGTCTGGCTGAACTATGCCGCTTGGTTACATATGCGCCTGATGAAAGGCTTGCGTGGCCAAGTCGCCGCTTGGTGGGCGGTGGTCGGTTTGTTTGTGACGACCTTCGCATTCCTGGGTGTGAATATGTTTTTGTCGGGCTTGCATTCCTACGGCGAGCTTTGATTCGCTCACGACTCGGTCACTTATTGATGGTGACCGAGTAACTTGCTCTCCCCATCATGCTGATCAAAATTCCTCGTCGTAACGAACCACTCGCCTCCGAGATCACACCTCGTGAGATTGCCCTATCGCGGCGTGGGTTCTTGCAAGGCTTGGCAGCAAGTTCATTGGCCGCCGCCGGATGGTCCGCGCCTGCCATAGCGACAGAGTCTTCAACGCGTCAGCGCCTACCGGCACAGCGTAACGCGAAATACAGCGCAACAGATAAACCGACGGCTTATGCTGATGCGACTACCTACAACAACTTTTATGAATTCGGTACCGACAAAGGTGATCCGGCGCTGTATGCCGGATCGCTCAAACCTCGTCCATGGACAGTACGTGTCGATGGCGAGGTGAAGAAGCCGCTCACCCTCGATATCGATGCGCTGCTCAAGCTGGCACCGCTGGAAGAGCGTTTATATCGTCT
Organism: Betaproteobacteria bacterium; assembly: GCA_016868055.1. GTDB lineage: Bacteria > Pseudomonadota > Gammaproteobacteria > Burkholderiales > Burkholderiaceae_D > Pernthalerella. The sequence goes on along the minus strand of VGHX01000002.1, from coordinate 37,900 downwards.
GCGCTGCGTCGAGGGTTGGTCGATGGCGATTCCCTGGATTGGTTTTCCCTTGGCCGAACTGATTCGCAAAGTTGAGCCGACAGGTAATGCCAAATATGTCGAGTTCACTACGCTGGCCGATCGTGCGCAGATGCCGGGCGTTCGTAGTCGAGTGCTCGAGTGGCCGTATACCGAAGGCCTGCGAATCGATGAGGCCAACCACCCGCTCACCTTGCTGACCCTCGGCATGTACGGCCAAGTACTACCCAATCAGAATGGCGCGCCGGTTCGCATCATCGTGCCATGGAAGTACGGCTTCAAATCAGCAAAGTCGCTCGTGAGAATTCGCTTCACTGAGGTGCAGCCTAGAACCTCATGGAATCTTGCAGCGCCGGATGAGTATGGCTTTTACTCCAATGTAAACCCGGAGGTTGATCACCCACGTTGGTCGCAAGCCAGCGAACGCCGTATTGGTGAAGATGGTTTTTTTACCAAGAAGCGCAAGACCTTGATGTTCAATGGCTACCCCGAGGTAGCCTCGCTGTACAGCGGCATGGATCTGAGGAAGTTCTACTGAGCCAATGACGCTCAGTGCTGTACGGCTCACCCTCATCAAGCGTGCTGTGTTTGTCAGCGCGTTATCGCCACTGATTATTTATCTGTGGCGAGCTGTTGGCGATGCCCTCGGCGCTAATCCAATTGAGGCGCTTATCCGCGGCAGTGGCGACTGGACGCTCTATTTTTTAACGCTTACAATGTCAATTACCCCATTGCGAAGGTTTACGGGGCAGAACTGGTTGCAGGCATTGCGGCGTATGCTTGGCTTGTTCACGTTTTTATATGCGTGCTTGCACCTGACCACTTTTGTCTGGTTTGATCACTTCTTTGATCTGGACGAGATTTTGCGGGATGTTTGGAAACGACCGTTTATTGCGATCGGTTTCACTGCATTTCTGCTGCTCATTCCGTTAGCGATAACCAGTACGCATGCAATGCAGCGCCGCCTGGGGCGCTACTGGTCTCAGCTACATCGCGTGGTGTACGCCGTAGCGCTGCTGGCCATGACGCACTTCTGGTGGATGCGTGCGGGCAAACAGAATTTTGCCGAGCCTATTGTGATAGGTGTGATCATCACGATCTTGCTTGCGGCGCGACTGATCGGACCTATTCAACGATGGATTCAAGCGCGAAAAGATCTTGTGCTTGCTCGCGACGTCGAATCACGCTGAAACGGTCCCCGTCCACCAGTACTTCTGCGGCGCGACCGCGCGTGTTGTAGTTCGATGCCATGGTCATGCCGTAGGCACCAGCCGACATGATAGCCAACAGATCACCGGGCTCCAGTGCAAGCTGCCGATCACGCGCTAGCCAGTCACCCGACTCGCAGACCGGGCCCACCACGTCATACGCCAGCGGGGAGGCGTCGCGCCGATGAACTGACTGCACGCCATGCCAGGCGTCGTACATCGCCGGACGCATCAGATCATTCATGGCCGCGTCAACCACAGCAAAATTTTTGCTGGCACCATGCTTCAGGTATTCAACACGCGTCAGAAGCACGCCGGCATTACCGACGATAGAGCGCCCGGGTTCAAACATAATACTGATCGGCGCACCCCCATATTTTTCGGCACGCCAGCGATCAATGCGCGTGAATAAACGCGCCAGATAATCAGCAACCGCTACCGGTTTCTCATTGTCATAGGTGATGCCGATACCACCGCCGATATCCAGGTGATGTAAGTGAATACCATTGGCGTGCAGCTGATCGGCTAGTTCGATAACTTTTTCAAGTGCTTCAAGTAGCGGTGCATCATCCAGTAGCTGAGAGCCGATGTGACAATCAATACCTGTGACGTCGATATTCGGTAGCTCATGCCCGACGCGGTAGGTTGCTAATGCATCCTCGAACGCGATACCGAATTTGTTTTCTTTCAGTCCGGTAGAAATATAGGGATGCGTCTTGGCATCGACATCCGGGTTCACGCGCAGCGACACCCGCGCCTGCCGACCGACACTACCAGCGATAGCATTTAGTCGGTGTAATTCGGGAATCGATTCGACATTGAAGCAAAGGATGTCATGCGAAAGCGCCAGCCTCATCTCTTCTTCAGACTTGCCCACGCCCGAAAAAATTATCTTTTTCGGATCACCGCCTGCAGCGAGAACACGAAGAAGCTCGCCACCCGACACGATATCAAACCCAGAGCCGAGTTTGCCGAGCAAGTTCAGTACCGCGAGGTTCGAGTTGGATTTCACCGAGTAGCACACCAATGCGCCGCCATCGCCACGGCCATGAGCGCGACATGCATTCGCGTACGCCAGAAAATTCTGGGTCAGTGCTGCACGCGAGTAAACATAGGTGGGCGTGCCTAACTGCGCTGCGATCTGCGCCAGTGGCAGATCCTCAGCGTACAGCGCATCACCACGACGCTCAAAATAAGTCATGCTCACGGCTTGCGCGTGGTGCCGGTACTCGCCGGTTGCGCATCGAACTCACCATTACTTGTGCTGGCGGGTGGTGCTGGGCGGTCGGGCAAATACAGTGGCGCCTTTTGGCCGCACGCCGACAAGCCGGCTACCAAGATCATCGCTAAAATGTACAGACCCGGATGCATGAGAGTGCGTATTGGTGGAAGACGTTAACAGTGGCAGGCCAACGCCTGAAGCAAAATATCGTAGGGAGTTTAGCATGACCGAAACCGAGTTTCTAAGCATTGCCGAAGGCGTGTTGAACCAGATAGAGATCAGCCTTGAACACGCAGCAGATGCGGTCGATGCAGATATTGAATGCAGCCGCAGCGGTAACGTACTTGAGATCGAGTTCATTGATAGCGCCAGCAAGATCATCGTCAACACGCAGTCACCAATGCAAGAGATCTGGGTCGCGGCACGCTCGGGTGGTTTTCATTTCCGCATGATCGACGGCAGATGGCGTGACACCCGTGAAGATACTGAGTTGTTTAGCGCATTGTCGACGCTAGCCAGCGAACAAGCCGGCAAAAGTTTGACGATCAGCGCCTGATCGCTAACCCAACAAAACAACAGCACTTCAGAAAATTTCTCCCTTGGCGCCTTCCTTGAGCAATTCTTTGCTTGGCTCAGGTGATTTAGGCGAATCAGGCGATCCGTTATTTTGTTTGTCTTCGCCCTGGCCTATGCCCAACGAGTGAACCCCTTCGCCTTCGACATACTCGCTGAACATCATGTCGCCGTTGTGGTTAATGACGCCAAACGGTATCTCACGATCGGTAACAGGCAGCGTTGGTAGCGCTTTTTGCATGTAGCTGATCCAGATCGGTAACGCGAGACCACCACCCGTTTCTTTGTTACCTAAGTTGCGCGGCTTGTCGAAACCGATCCAGGCTACACCGACCAGCTTGGGGTGGTAACCCGCAAACCAGGCATCAATCGAGTCATTGGTCGTGCCTGTTTTGCCAGCGATATCGCTGCGCTTGAGCGACAGTGCGCGTGTCGCAGTACCGTAGCGTACGACGTCTTTCAGCATGCTATCAATCACGTAGGCATTGCGCGCATCAATCACGCGCAGTGCGTCATCACCCGCCTTGTCGGGGTTTACCTCAAAAAGTGGTTTGCCGTCGCTGCTGGTGATTTTCGAGATCAGATACGGGTTAACCTTATAGCCGCCGTTGGCAAATACGGAGTAGGCAGCCGCGAGCTGAAGCGGTGTAACTGAGCCGGCGCCGAGCGCAAGCGTCAGGTACGGAGGATTTTTGTCGGCCTCGAAACCAAAGCGGGTGATGTATTCCTGCGCATAGGCCGGCCCGATCTTGTCGAGTATGCGAATCGAGATCATGTTCTTTGATTTCGATAAGCCCTTGCGAATCGTCATCGGCCCTTCATACTTGCCGTCGTAATTCTTGGGTTCCCATGCCTGACTGCCGGTTTGTGAGGCGTCGAAGCTGAGCGGCGCGTCATTGACAACCGTGCCAGGCCAAAATCCCTTGTCCAGCGCTGCCGAATAAATGAAAGGTTTGAAAGAAGAACCGGGCTGGCGCCACGCTTGAGTTACATGGTTGAATTTGTTGCGATTGAAATCAAACCCGCCAACCAATGCACGGATGGCGCCATTTTCAGTGTTGACTGCGACAAATGCAGATTCAACCTCGGGCAGCTGTATCAGAAACCAGCTACTTCCTTCTTGAACTACGCGAATGATCGCGCCGCGTCGAATGCGTTTGTTAGCAGGTACTTTATCGGTCAGCGAGGCGAGCGCCGTACCAAGCCCGGCCTCTGCAACCGTAATTTCCTCACCCGAGGCCAGCACAGCGCGTACGGTTTTAGGGCCGGTCGATAACACCACCGCAGCGATTATGCCGTCGCTATCTGGATGCTCAGCAAGCTCTGACTCAATTGCTGCTTCGGCTTCCGTCTTGTCAGTGGGGATTTCCATGTATCCCTCAGGGCCGCGATAGGTTTGACGCTTTTCGTAGTCGAGCACCCCGCGTCGTAGCGCTAGATAAGCGGCGTCTTGGTCGGCTTTGGTGATGGTGGTGAACACATTCAGTCCGCGTGTATACGCGTCTTCCTTGTACTGGTCGTACACCATCTGGCGCGCCATCTCGGCCACGTATTCGGCGTGCACACCGAAATCATTACTGTCCATCTTGATCTTGAGCTGCTCATCACGTGCTTGTTCGTACTGCGGTGTGGTGATGTAGCCAAGGTCATGCATGCGCTGCAAGATATACAGCTGACGCGCTTTCGCACGCTTCGGGTTCACTACCGGGTTATTTGCCGATGGGGCTTTGGGTAGCCCTGCCAGCATCGCGGCCTCGGCTACGCTGATATCGCCGAGCTTCTTGCCGAAATAAATTTGTGCTGCTGATGCAAATCCGTAGGCACGCTGGCCGAGATAAATCTGATTCATGTACAACTCGAGAATCTGATCTTTGGTCAGGGTTTTCTCAATCTTCCATGCCAGCAGGACCTCATACAGCTTGCGCTTAATCGTTTGTTCGCTGGATAAAAAGAAATTACGCGCGACTTGCTGGGTAATGGTCGATGCCCCTTGCCGGCGACCGCCAAGCGCATTGTGAACAGCAGCGCGCAAGATGCCCCAGTAGTCAACACCGTGGTGCTCATAGAAGCGGTCATCTTCAATCGCCAGTACCGCTTGCTTCATGACTTTGGGAATATCTTTGTAGCGCACCAGGCTACGCCGCTCTTCGCCAAACTCACCGATCAGCATGTTATCGGCTGAAAAAACACGCAGCGGCATTTTGGGCTGATAAGTCGCCAGCGAATCAATATCGGGCAGATTCGGGAAGGCCATCATCATCATGAACACGACCAGCAGTGCCCCGATCAGCGATAAGCCTGCAAAAAAGCCAAGCACACTGAGCGCCAGTCGCACCGGAGCGGGCCATGGTCGACGCTGATTTTGATCAGCGTTATCTGCCGAGGGTGGGGTCGTCATGCAGGCGGGATGATGCGGCGATAGTGAACGGCGTTCATTATAGCGTCACACCATGACGCATCTTTTCTGAACTGATCTGTTCATCTACGGGATCTGCTCATCGAAGTCACGTGCGGCGTTATGCCGCGTCGGTAATTGACAACGCTGCTACAGCCTTACTTTACAGCGCTGAAACACGCTTGCTAGGATCCGCGCCACGTTTTGAAATTGACAAGATAAAAGAGGTCCAGCGGATGCATGCGTTTCGGCGCTGGTGGGGTCGGGCAAGCACGCCCATGCTTGGCGTTGATATCGGTAACAGCGGGGTACGCGTCATGGAGCTGGTGCGAGCTGGCCGCCAACTCCAGATTGCGCACTACGCGCATCGACGTCTACCGCCAGGAGCGATCAGGGACGGTAGTGTTGTCATGCACGAAGAGATTGCTGAGTCGCTGCATGACGCTCTACGTGAGAGTGGTAGTCAGTTGCGTCATGCCGCGCTCGCGCTGCCTCCCAGCGCGGTAATCAAAAAAATTCTGAGCTTGCCGGCGCTATCAGGTGATGACGAATTGGAGCTGCACATTGAATCTGAGGCGACGGCATTGCTTCCGGTGGCACGCGAGGAACTCGGTGTTGATTTCGCGGTAATTGGGCCCAGCACGCATCAGCCCGACAGTATCGACGTGTTGCTGGTTGCGGCGCGCCAGGAAAAAATCAATGAGCGTGTCGAGCTGGTAACAGCCATCGGATTAAAGCCATTGATCATGGATGTTGAGTCCAACGCATTGCTAGCTGCCGTAAGCTTGATGCTGAGATCGACTGATATACCGCCGCAGGCATTGTTGGGCGTGTTACATATTGAAGCCGAGCAGGTGTATGCCTACTTCATCCAAGACGGGTCGCTCGTGTTCGAGCGACAGCTGGGGTCACCACTCGCGCGAAAAGAGTCAGATGTTGTTGAGACCTTATCCCAGGAGTTCAGTCGTGCCTACCAGTTATCACAGACGGCATCAGGGTCAGCCGGTCTGCACCATGTGTATCTGCTAGGAGCGGCGGCGGCCGATCTGCAGAGCATACTGTCGATGCGTTTGTCGGTGGGCGTGAGCCCCCTTGATCCATGGCAGCAGCTACCCGCCAAACCGGGAGTGAGCGCCGGGGAGCATGAACATCCGTCGGCTTGCGCCTTGGTGTGTGGGCTTGCGTTACGCGGTTTTGACGCATGATTCGGCTCAATCTATTACCGTGGCGCGAGGCGCTTCGGCGTCAGCGTAAGCACCAATTCCAGCGGCAAATCGGGTTGGTTGCGGCGCTCGGGTTATCCGTTGTGCTGGCAATTTTCATGGTTAATGCGGAGCGACTCCATGCACAAACCGAACGCAATCAATTGCTCACAACGGAGAACGCCAAGCTGGATACGCGCGTCGGTGAGATAAAGCAGCTCGAAAACCAAGTAGCTGTACTCAACGCACGCCGAGCCGCTGTCGATCAATTGCAAACAGGTCGTGGCTTTCCGGTGCGGATGCTCGATACCTTAGCCAGTCGGACACCGGAGGGTATTGCGCTCAAGTCCATCAAGCAGACGGATGCGCTCGCCATAACCGGGTTGGCTCAGTCAAATGCGCGTGTCTCCGAATTCCTGCGCGGGTTGGATGACGTCGCCGACTGGCTCGGGCAGCCGGAGCTGAGCGAGATCAAAGCGGCCAATCTTGGGCAAGGCCGTGAAGCAAAAAAAATATTTGAGTTCAGCATCCGGCTTCTTCCAGCCAGTGCCGAGGAGAAGTCCAAGTGAGCCGGCCAATCAGCTGGCCGGATGTGCTCGCGCAATTTCAGGGCTTGGAAGGAAAACATCCCGGCTTATGGCCGACCATACCGCGCATGCTGTGCCCGGTGTTGGTGGCTTTAGGGGTTGTGGCGACCGGTGCCTGGCTGGTCTGGATGCCACAGTGGGAGGCGCTGGACAGCGGTGAGTTTGCCGAGCGCCAGCTACGGCAATCATTCGAGCGTAAGCTTGCGCAAACCCAGCATCTTGATCACCTTCGCAAGCAAAAAGCCGAGGTGGAAGCGCAAGTCTTGCGTCAGCAACGACAACTGCCAAGCAAATCAGAGATGGATGCGCTGCTGTCCGAGATGAGTCAGGCGGGCGTACTGCGTGGCCTGCAAATCGAATTATTCAAGCCAGGGCAGCTGCGTATTAGCCAGCATTTTGCAGAACTACCGATCGAGATTCGGCTGTCTGGTTCTTACCATGCCTTGGCAGGGTTTGTCAGTGATATTGCCAACATGCCCCGTATCGTCACGATCGATCGCATTGCCATCAACCAGCAGCGCGAAGGGGTACTCAGCTTTGAGTGCATGGCCCACGCATTTCGCTACCTGGAGCAAGCCGAGTCCGAGCCTAAGCAAGCGCCCGCAGCAGCGCCTAAACAGCAGGGGCCACGATGAGGTGGTCTTGGTGGGTGCTATTTCGCATATCGTGGTTGTCGTTGCTGATGAGTGCGTGCCAACCACAAGAATCCGAAGATCTGCATCGATGGATGAATGATGTTCGCCAGCGCTTGCATGTGTCACCAATTACTGTGCCGACTATCGCTCCGCCGCCGGAGTTTCGGTACCAAGCAGCTGATCGCGCTGACCCGTTTGACCTCGCCCGGCTCGCGCTGAATGAAGCCAGTCTGGCGCATAACGCATTGCAGCCGGATCTTCGTCGACCACGCGAGCCGCTGGAGCGCGTGCCTTTGGATGGCCTACGTCTTATCGGACACCTACGCCGAGGTAAAGAGGCGATTGCCTTGATTCAGGCCGACAAATTAGTTTACTCGGTTCGTGTTGGCGCTCACCTAGGACTTGATTTGGGCAAGCTGATTACCATTCACGACAAGGCCATCGACATTGAGGAATGGGTCGCCGACAGCACAGGCCAGTGGACTCGTAGGCAAACGCAGCTAGTACTGCAGGAGAAAAAATGAGTGGGTGTATACGACGAGTGCTGCTGGGGTTGATTGCATTGCTGCTAGGTGTAACCAACAGCTATGCAGAGCAGAACACGCTACGTGCGGTTGAAATTAGTCGTCATGCTGAGCAAGTCGTTGTGCGGCTTAAGCTCGACAAGCCACTTGCAAAAACACCTGCAAGCTTCGCAACGGTGGCGCCGGCACGCATCGTGGTTGATTTACCTGACACCACCAATGCGATGTCGACGATGCGCAAAACCGTGGATACCGGCGAGATACGACATATCGATATTGTTCAGGCCGGTAACCGCACCCGTATCGTGATTAACTTGAAACGACCGGTGAATCACGCCGCACGGCTGCAAGATCATGAGGCCCAAATTCTGATCGGCGAGACAGCCCACCCAATAGCGACTGCCACCGGCTCGGCCAATAAAGCAGCGGCATTAGCAATGGAGCGCAACGCGGTACTTGATATTGATTTTCGGCGCGGCGAAGAGGGCGCCGGTCGGGTCATTATTGATTTGGCGCGTGAGCAGTCAGCAATTGATGTGCGGCGGCAGGGTCAGGGTGTGGTCATCGATCTCATGAAGAGTGCGTTACCTGAACCATTAAAGCGCCGACTCGATGTGAAAGATTTTGCTGCACCAGTACAGGAAATCGGCGCAAGTAGTAGCGGCGATATGGTGCGCATTACTGTCACTGCGGCCGGGCAATGGGATCACGTCGCGTGGCAAACCGACCGCCGGCTGGTGGTCGAGGTAAAACCGCAAAAACCCAACGAGCGTGGCAATGGCCGCGGCTATCGCGGTGAGAAGTTATCACTAAACTTTCAGAATATTGAGGTGCGCGCGCTGTTGCAAGTGATCGCTGATTTCACCGGTCTGAATGTTGTGGCCAGCGATACAGTCGGTGGAAACCTTACGCTTCGGCTGAAAGATGTTCCGTGGGATCAGGCACTAGATATCGTCATGCAGGCACGTGGGCTCGATATGCGCAAGAGCGGTAATGTTTTATGGATCGCGCCCAAAGATGAGTTGTTAACCAAAGAGCGACTCGAGCTCGAGCAACGCGCACAAATCAATGAATTGGAGCCCATGGTTACCGAAACATTTCAGCTCAATTATTAAAAAGCCGAAGCATTTCAAAAAGTTTTTGGGCTAGACGGTCAGACAGGTCGCGGCAGTATCTTGTCGCGTCGCGGCAGCGCGTCGGCGGAGCCACGCAGCAATAAATTATTTGTCACCGACACACCGGCTAAATTGGAAGAGGTACGGCGACTGATACAGATGACCGATGTGCCGCAACGGCAAGTGATGATCGAGGCGCGCATCGTCGAGGCGGACGACAGTTTCAATAAAAATCTAGGGGCGCGGCTAGGCTATGCTGATTTCAACCGAGCGACACAGTCACCGGTAGGTATCAATCTCCCGGGCAGCACCCGGCTCGGCGTGACCGGTAATTATCTTGGGGTCGGCGAACAAACTGGTCAGGCGGCTGTCACGGGTGGTAGCTATATGCCGAATACTCAGTTTGTTGATCTGCCAGCGGGAAAAATTGGTACTGCCTCGCCGGGCACGATAGGATTCAGTTTATTTTCAGCCGGAGCGAATCGATTTCTCAATCTCGAGTTAAGCGCGTTACAGGCAGATGGCAAGGGCAAGATTATTTCCAGTCCGCGTGTGGTGACGGCTGATCAGCAACCAGCGATTATCGAGCAAGGCGAAGAGATTCCGTATCAGCAGGCGACGTCGAGCGGGGCAACATCGGTACAGTTCAAAAAAGCCAACCTCAAGCTGGAGGTAACGCCCCAAATTACACCGGACGGCAATATCATTTTGACCGTTGACGTTGCCAAGGACTCGCGCGGTATTGCTGTCGGTACCAGTTATGCGATTGATACCAAGCACGTAAAAACCAATGTCCAGGTAGAAAATGGCGGCACCGTGGTACTCGGCGGTATCTTCACGCAGGAAGAGCGCAGCAATGTTTACAAGGTGCCTTTCTTTGGTGACATTCCGGTACTGGGGCAGTTATTCAGGCAAACCAGCCAGCTTCGCAGCCAAAAAGAGCTACTGATTTTCATCACACCGCGCATCGTCGCTGATCTCGCGGCTACGGGTAACTATCCACTACGCTGAACTACGTCATTGCGTGGATCGGCTACACTGTTGCTTTTCAAGGGGAAACTTCCCCAGCAATAGTCACTATGTCGACTCCGCAAGCCAATATCTTTCTGGTCGGGCTGATGGGCTCGGGCAAGACAACAATTGGACGCGCGCTTGCCAAGCGGCTGAATTTGCGATTTGTCGACGCCGACCATGAAATTGAATCACGCACCGGTGCCTCGATCACGCTGATTTTCGAGATCGAGGGCGAAGCCAGCTTTCGCCAGCGTGAGGCAGATGTGATTCGTGACCTGACCCAGCAGCAGGGCATCGTACTTGCCACTGGCGGCGGCGCCATCCTCGACCCAGAGAGCCGCCGTAGCCTGCGTGAGCGCGGCACCGTGGTATATCTGCGGGCCTCGGTGGGCAGCTTGGTTCAACGCACCAGCCATGATCGCCAGCGACCTTTATTGCAAACCGCTGACCCGCGGGCACGGATTGAAGAGTTGATGCGGCAGCGCGCACCGCTCTACGAGGAAGTGGCGCACATTACCGTCGAAACCGGACGTCCGAATGTGCAGTCGGTCGTCCAAAACATTCTTGCGCAGCTTGAGCTATCAGGCTGGCCAGTGAGCGCTGCCGCGCCCGCAGGTTCGCTATGAGTCGACCCTCTGCCTCGATTTTTGCCCGGCTGAGTGTTGACCTCGGCGAGCGCAGCTACCCCATCATTATTGGCAGTGATCTGCTGACGGATGTCGAACTGCTGCGCAGCATTCCCGGTAAGCGCGTCGCAGTAGTAACCAATACTGTTGTGGCGCCGCTTTATCTTGAGCGTTTATCTGCGAGCTTGAACGCCGCAGGCAAGCAGTGCATCCCGATCGTGCTACCCGATGGCGAAGAGGAAAAGAACGCAGACAACCTGATGGCGATCTTTACCGCATTGCTTGAACAAAAATGCGACCGCAAGACAACGCTGCTCGCGCTCGGTGGCGGTGTTATCGGCGACATGACGGGGTTCGCCGCTGCCACCTATATGCGTGGTGTGCCGTTTGTGCAGGTACCGACCACGCTGTTGGCGCAGGTCGATTCGTCGGTCGGTGGCAAGACCGCGATTAATCATCCGCTCGGTAAAAACATGATCGGCGCTTTCTACCAGCCGCAAATGGTGCTGGCAGACACGGGCACATTGGCGACCTTGCCCGACCGTGAATTATCCGCAGGCTTAGCCGAAGTGATCAAGCACGGCGCCATTATTGATGCGGTATTTTTTCAGTGGCTTGAACAAAACATCCAGCGATTACGTGCGCGTGACGCCGGGGCATTAGCCCATGCTATTCAGCGCTCTTGCGAGATCAAGGCCGAGGTAGTGCGTCAAGATGAGCGTGAAAGTGGCCTGCGCGCGATTCTGAATTTTGGACATACCTTTGGCCACGCGATCGAGGCAGGCCTCGGTTACGGCGAGTGGCTGCATGGCGAAGCCGTCGGTTGCGGTATGACGATGGCGGCCGATCTATCGGTCAGGTTGGGTTATCTGCCGGTAGCAGAGCAGACGAGATTACATTCATTGGTCGAAGCAGCCGGGTTGCCGACGCTTGCGCCAGATCTCGGTGAGTCACGCTGGCTCGATCTAATGGAGGTCGATAAGAAAAATGAGGGTGGCCAGATCAAATTCATTTTACTGAAACCGCTCGGCACCAGCGTCATTACTACTGTGCCAACCGAGCTGCTGAGCGCTACGCTGAACGCATGCACTCGCTCATGAGTAAAAAGGCGAGCAGCGAGTGAGTATCATCGACGCTTATGAGATCCAGCTGGCAAGCTACGCAGCGCGCGCCGATAACTCGATCGGTCGTCAGACACCAGAGCCAAGCCCACAGACGCGTACCGAGTTTCAACGCGACCGCGATCGAATTATTCACTGTACGGCGTTTCGTCGCCTTGAGTACAAGACCCAAGTATTCGTCAATCATGAAGGTGATTTATTTCGTACTCGGCTGACGCACAGCATTGAAGTAGCGCAGATCGCGCGATCACTGGCGCGTAATCTTCAACTGAATGAAGATTTAGTCGAGGCTATCTCGCTTGCTCACGATCTGGGCCACACACCCTTCGGACACGCGGGCCAGGATGCGCTCAACGCTTGCATGAAGGACTATGGCGGCTTCGAGCACAACCTCCAAAGCTTGCGGGTGGTCGACAGCTTGGAGCAACGCTACGGCGCATTCGACGGCCTCAACCTCAGCTTTGAAACGCGCGAAGGTATCTTGAAGCATTGTTCTTTACCCAATGCGCAGCTACTGGGTGAGGTGGGGCTTCGTTTCATCGAGAGAAAGCAGCCCAGCCTGGAAGCGCAGCTCACCAACCTTGCTGATGAAATCGCCTACAACAATCATGATATCGATGATGGCTTGCGCTCCGGCTTACTGAGTTTGGATCAGCTGCAAGACGTCGGGCTTTTTGCGCGCTTTTATGCTGAGGTACAGCGTGAGTTTATCGGTATCACCGGGCGTCGCGCGATTAATGAAACCGTTCGGCGCATGATCAACGCCTTGGTTGTTGATCTGATCAAGACCTCGCAATCGAATATCCAGCGGGCCGATGTTAAAACCATTGCCGACGTTCGCAATGCGCCGCCCCTGATTGGCTTTTCCGAGGCGATGAAGTTGGAAGCGCAGACCCTCAAGCGTTTCTTGCGCAAGAATCTTTATCAGCACTATCAAGTCAGTCGTATGACCAGCAAGGCGCGGCGGATCGTGACTGACTTATTCGATATTTTCCTGTCTGGCCCCCAACTGCTGCCGCCGGATTATCATGTTACCGATGGCGATCAGGTTGCGCAGGCGCGTCGGGTTGCTGACTATATTGCCGGCATGACCGACCGCTACGCAATGCGCGAGTATCGACGGTTATTTGCGGTCGATGAAATTTAACTTTCAGCGGGTGATATTGCTGGCGATGCGGCCAACCCGCATAAAAAAGGGCGCTGCCGCGCCCTTGTCTAATCCTTGATCACGGGTTATGCAACCTCGGTTGCTCCGTTATAGCCACGCACTGCCGTGCGGTGATGATCTTGGATCCGATCTTTATGCTTGAGCACTTGTCGATCTAATTTATCCATCAACAAATCGATCGCTGCGTACATGTCCTGAGCTTCGCTTTCCACATGCAGGTCTTTGCCTCGCATATGGACATTGATTTCGGCACGTTGACGTTTATCTTTTTCGGTGTTGTCATCCACAGCAAGAATAACCGTGACATCAATCACGTTATCAAAGTGGCGTTTAATGCGCTCGAGTTTATTTTGTACGTACTCCCTGAGCGAGGGGGTGAGTTCCAGATGGTGACCGCTGATCTTGAGATTCATACACAGCACTCCTTGGATGGCGTTGCTGGAGGTTTCGTCAGATTCATCGGCAGAAGAACCGGACGAAGCGCAGCAACGGTTGAAAACTCTGGATTGTCTGACTTAGACCTTGTCGCGCCAAGAAAGTCAGCGCGCAACAAGCGGCAACTTGATCGTGGCAATTTCAGCAAGGCGCTAGGTCAGGTGATAGTGATCAAAGGGATTTGCGCAGATTTACCGGGGGGATCTTCAGCGCCTCGCGGTACTTCGCCACCGTACGGCGCGCGACCACCATCCCCTGCTCTGCCAACATATCTGTGATCTTGCTATCGGAAAACGGGTGTTTGGGGTCTTCGGCTCCTATTAGCTGCTTGATCAAAGCCCGTATTGCAGTCGAAGAGGCTTCACCGCCCGCCTCGGTTGCTACATGGCTTCCAAAGAAATATTTCAATTCAAACATGCCATGTGGCGTGAGCATGTATTTCTGCGTGGTGACACGGGAGATTGTGCTCTCGTGCAGACCCAGTGTATCAGCAATTTCACGCAGCACAAGAGGTCGCATCGCGACCTCGCCGTGCGAGAAGAAATTGCGCTGACGGTCAACGATCGCCTCGGCCACCCGCAGGATAGTGTCGAATCGTTGCCGCATATTTTTGATAAGCCACTTGGCTTCCTGCAGCTGTGACGATAGCGAGCCTTCACCTTTGCTCTGCTTGAGGATATTTGCGTACATGGCATTGACCCGCAATTTGGGCATCACATCACGGTTCAGGCTGACCTGCCAGCCATGCTTTGCGCGTTTGACAATGACATCCGGCACCACATAGTCCGATACATCACCCGCGTAGGCCGCACCTGGGTGCGGGTTACAGCGTTTGATCACTGCCTGTGCCTCGCGCAGATCCTCGTCATCACAGTCGAGGATCTTTTTCAGCTTGTTGAATTCACGTTGCGCAAATAGCTCAAGATGATTCTCGACCAGCGTCAGCGCCATGCGTCGTGTGACAAACGGCACTTTTTCCATGCGTCGTATTTGAATGGCAAGGCACTCCGAGGCATCACGCGCACCCACACCAGCAGGGTCGAAACTTTGCAGTAGCTTCAGTGCTACCAGCAACTCGTCCATCTCGATCTCGAGCTCTTCAGGCAGCCGCGACAGAATCTCGCCCAGAGATTCTTCCAAGTAACCGTTGTCATCGAGTGCATCAATGAGTAACTCGACGAGTGCACGATCACGCCGGTTATCAACGGTGACCGACAGCTGCTCCAGCAGATGCTCGCGTAGCGTGGTTTCATGCGCTTCCAGCTGCGGGCGCGCGTTATCGTCTTCCGGCGCCTTTGACGTGCGCGCAACATCGTCAAAGCTCCAGTCTGCATCGCCGGCGGGCGCGGCATCTTCGCCGGTACCGGCACCGCCGAGATCATCCGGCGTATCGGTACGTGTATCACCCTCACTCTCTGTGCTCGAGGATGGCGTGCTGGGTGCTGCGCTAATCGCGCCATCGCTGAGCAGGCGCACAGAATGATCGAGCGGATCATCCATCCGCTCCAGCAGCGGGTTATCACTCAGCATCTGCTCCAGCTCTTGATGCAGCTCCAGCGTCGATAGTTGTAGCAGTCGAATCGATTGCTGCAGCTGCGGTGTTAGCGCAAGATGCTGTGAGACGCGGAGCTGAAGTGTTTGCTTCATCGCTGTGCCGACCTACATTCGGAAATGTTCACCAAGGTACACGCGTCGCACAGACTCGTTCGCGATGATTTCATCCGGGCTGCCAGAAGCGAGCACCGCGCCTTGGTTGATGATGTAGGCACGATCACAAATACCCAGGGTCTCCCGCACATTGTGATCAGTGATCAGAACGCCAATACCACGCGCCTTCAGGAAGCGCACAATTCGCTGTATCTCGATCACGGCAATAGGATCAACGCCCGCAAACGGCTCATCCAGCAGGATGAAACGTGGCCGTGTTGCTAGCGCACGCGCTATCTCAACGCGGCGGCGCTCGCCACCCGACAAAGAGAGCGCGGCGTTGTCGCGCAGATTCTCGATCTGCAGTTCGGCAAGCAGGGTAGTCAGGCGCTGTTCGACCTCTTGGTCAGGGAGCGGTTTGCCATTGTCTTTTTGCAGCTCCAGTACGGCGCGGATATTGTCTGCCACCGACAGCTTACGAAACACCGACGCCTCTTGCGGTAAATAGGAAAGCCCACGCTGCGCACGGCGATGAATCGGCAACTCCGCGATGCTCTCACCATCAAGCAAAATCTGGCCGCCCTCTGACGGTACCAAACCCACAATCATGTAAAAAGAAGTCGTCTTGCCCGCCCCGTTCGGGCCCAGCAGACCAACCACCTCGCCACTTTCCAAGTCCAGCGAGACGTTGTGTACCACTTGCCGCGCGCCATAACTTTTTTGCAGGCCGCGCACGTGCAGTCGACTATCTGCTTTATCTATCATCGCCTTTTGTTTCTTTTTCGCGCGGCTGAATAATTGCTCGAACTCTGCCTGCCCCCGGCTTGCTCTCACCTGATGCTGTGTTGTTTGCGGTGTAGAACTCGGCGCGCGTGTCGTAAGAGATAAACTCGCCCTCGACCTCATCGGTCACTTTGCTGCCGTCTAGCATGCGCACCTTGGATCGCTTGAACAGCTTAGCAATTTCGTTTTTGGTGTCGTATTCGATTCGTTCTGCGGCCTGACCTTCCATCCACAGGTCTTTTCCACCATCACGTTTTTGACGAAAGGTCGCCAAGCCACCGGTGGGCGCGAACAGCGTACCGAACTGATAGCCGGCGCTGTCTTTTTTCAGGATCAGTTTCTCGCCGTGCATCACCAGCGTGCCGCGAGTGACGACGACGTTACCGATGAAGGTATTCAGCTGTTTCGACTCATCGTAAAACATCTGATTCGCCTCGATATTCGTCGGCTTGTCACGATCGGCCCGCTCAGCAAGTGCCGGCATATTCAGCGCACCAAGCAGGGCGGCGATCAAAAGAGCATGTCGCGTAAAAGGGGAGATCGGCTTCATCTGCGTACCCGGTCAGGAGGTAAATAAGTTGCGCTGACAGCGCTATGCAGTGTCAGCGTCTGCTGCTTGCTATCGGCGGTCATGCCAGTACCTTTCAGCGTTGTTCCGCCTTGCTGTGCTTGTACCGGTCGATGACTTTTAACGATGTCTTTATTGGTCAGCACCAGCATGTAGTCGGATGTCACCAATAGTGTCTCGCCATCGCTGGCCGATGGGCGGCGCAAAACTACATGGTCGTGCAAATGAAACTGACTATGATCAGCATTGGTATTTGCGGTATCCGAGCTGACAAACATACTCTGGCGTTTGTCGATATAGCGGGTCATGCGGAAACCCTGAATAAGAGTTTCATCTCGGTCAGGGTAGTGGGATAGCTGGTCGCCTTCCACGAGATAGTCAGCGCGCCCATCGGTGCGCGTCGTGGTGAAGCGAAATTGATGCATGGTGTAATCGGGAAGTCCCTGCGCCGGTCGGCGACTGGCACCTTGCTCTGGTTGCTGAGCCTGCTTCAGTAGCCAGAAACTGCCGCCAGCGAGTAGCAGCATGAACGCTAATGTCAGCGCCGCACCTCTGCGTGGACGAAACTCATCGATCATGCCAGATACCGCGCTAGCGCCGCCTCGTAATTTCCTTGCGCACGCAAAATGAAGTCACACACCTCGCGCGCTGCGCCGTGCCCGCCCTTGGCATGAGTGAGAAGATGCGCACGGGTTTTGACTTCCGGATGGGCATTGGGGACGCTGGCACAGAAACCAACGCGGGTCATCACAGGCAAATCGATCACGTCGTCGCCCATATAGCCGCACTGCGCGGGGTCGAGGCTGAGGGCGCTAATCAGCTGCTCAAACGCCGCACGTTTATCGTGCACACCTTGATGCAGCAGGTCGATACCAAGGTCCGTCGCGCGGCGCTTGACGATGTCCGACTCGCGCGCGGTGATGATCGCTGCTTTGACGTTGAACTGTTGCAGCAGCTTGATGCCGTGGCCGTCCAGCACATGAAAAGTTTTAATGGCTTCGCCGCCCGCGCCATAACGCAAGCCGCCATCGGTGAGCACGCCATCGACATCAAAAATCATCAGCCTGACGTTCTGCGCACGCTTCATCGCCAGTTGTTCTGTAGTTGAGCTCATCAGATGACTTTTGCCCGCGTCAGATCATGAATATGTAGCGCGCCAGTCAATCTGCCGTCCGCTTCGGTCACCAGCACCTGATTGATGCGGAACGATTCCATCAGCTCGACAGCTTCTACCGCTAGCTGCTCGGGGCTGACGGTGCGCGGTTTCGCGTTCATCACCTCATGCACTGGCGTTCGAGAAAAATCTTTACCGAGCTCGATCAGCCGGCGCAAGTCACCATCGGTGAAGATACCCAGCACTTTGTCGTGCTGGTCAACGACGGCGGTCATCGCCATACCCTTTCGTGTGACCTCCAACAACGCCTCGGGAAGCAATACATCCGGCAGAACGCTCGGGATCGCATCGGCCTTGCGCATCACATCGCGCACATGCGTCAGTAGACGGCGGCCCAGTGCGCCGCCGGGGTGTGATCGTGCAAAGTCTTCTTCCCGAAAGCCGCGCGCATCCAGCAAAGCGACCGCGAGCGCATCACCCAGCGCCAGCGTGGCGGTGGTGCTGGCGGTCGGGGCAAGGTTGAGCGGGCAGGCCTCGCGCGCAACAGCAACATCCAGGTGAACATCAGCCAGCGTGGCGAGCGTTGACTGCGGCCTGCCGGTCATGGAGATTAACTTGGCGCCGATGCGCTTGATCACCGGCACGATCGCCAGCAACTCTTCCGATTCGCCCGAGTTTGAAATCGCAATCACCGCGTCTGCCTCGGTCACCATGCCAAGGTCGCCATGAGCGGCTTCGGCTGGATGGACGAATAGGGCGGGGGTGCCGGTGGAGGCGAGCGTGGCGGCAATCTTGCGGGCGATGTGCCCTGATTTGCCCATGCCTGAGACCACCACTCGGCCACTGCACGCAAACAGCAGCGCAACCGCGCGCGCGAATGCGTCGTCGGCGTGATCAGACAAGCGTGACTTCAGCGCGAGGATGGCCTCGGCCTCGATATCGAGGGTCTGGCGCGCCAACTGCAACGAGCGTAACGCAGCGACGTTATCAAAATGTTTCGACGAATTTTTCTGATGCGTTACACTCATGCTCGGAGTATAGCCCATTACACAAAGCAAAAAACCTGCCAGACGTAAGATTTCTGAACGTCGCTGCGCAGCCGCTTTCACCCGACACAGGCCCACCGCTGATGCACTCTGCGCTTGAACTCACGCTCATCCTGCTGATTGCGGCAGTGCTTGGCGTGGTGGCGTTTCGCATGCTGCATCTGCCGCCGATGTTGGGCTACTTGACCGTCGGCGTGTTGATTGGCCCGCACGCGTTAGGTCTCGCTTCACAAAGTGCGGCGACACACACACTCGCCGAGTTCGGCGTGGTGTTTCTGATGTTCTCGATTGGTCTCGAGTTTTCGCTACCCAAGCTCAAAGCCATGCGCCGCAATGTGTTCGGTCTCGGCACCGCACAGGTGGGATTAACCATCTTGATGTCGATGGCAGGCGTTGCCTTGCTGGCGCCTTTGCTGCCGCAATACTTCGACATCAGCTTGGGTGCGGCATTCGCTATCGGTGGTGCGTTGTCGATGTCGTCGACCGCGATTGTGCTGAAGCTGCTCACCGAAAAACTCGAACTCGAGAGCGAACACGGCCGACGCATTACCGCCATCCTGTTGTTTCAGGATCTGGCCGTGGTGCCGCTGCTGATCCTGATTCCCGCGCTGGGTCGTCCCGGCGCAGATATGGTCGAAGACTTGGGCATGGCGGCGCTGAAAGCCGTGTTCGTGCTCGCGCTGCTGCTGTCGTTTGGCCAGATCTTGCTGCGCCGTTGGTTTCAAATTGTGGTGCAGCGCCGCTCGCAAGAGCTATTCATGCTGAATCTTTTGCTGATCACGCTGGGTGCGGCCTGGATTACCGAGATAGCCGGTTTGTCACTCGCGCTCGGCGCATTCATTGCCGGCATGCTGATCTCGGAAACTGAGTACCGCTTGCAGGTTGAAGAAGATATCAAGCCTTTCCGTGATGTATTGCTCGGCTTGTTTTTCATTAGCGTCGGCATGATACTCGACATGGCGCTGGTGTTCAATAACCTGCTGCTGGTGCTTGCCTTGTTATTGATACCGTTCGCGCTGAAGTTTGGTCTGATCGCGTTTGTCGCGCGATGGTTTGGTGCTTCACCCGGCGTAGCGATTCGTACCGGTTTGGGTTTGGCACAAGGCGGTGAATTCGGCTTTGTTCTGTTGAACGAGGCGGGCGCATTGAATCTGATCGACCCCGGTTTCGTGCAGCTTATTCTTGCAGCGATGGTGTTATCGATGTTGGCGACACCGTTCATTTTGGCCAACGCTGATCGCATCGTGATGCGTATGTCTCGTAACGAATGGATGCAGCAATCGCTGGCGCTGACTACCTTAGCCTCGCGTACCATGAGCGATGAGAAGCATGTGATTATTGCCGGGTTTGGCCGCACTGGTCAGAGCATTGCCAAGGTGTTCGAGGAAGAAAAAATCCAGTACCACGCACTCGACCTGGATCCACAGCGGGTACAAGAGGCGCAAGCAGCAGGCGCCAACGTCTCCTACGGCGATACCTCGCGTCGCGAGAGTCTGCTTGCCGCAGGCATCCATCGCGCTGCGGCGCTGGTGGTGACATATGCCGATACCCAAGCCGCGTTGAAGACACTGCATTTCGCCAACGAGCTGGCGCCAACATTACCGGCGATTGTGCGAAGTATTGATGACACTGATCTCGAGCTGCTGCGCGCCGGCGGTGCCGATGAAGTCGTCCCCGAAACCATCGAGAGCAGCCTGATGCTGGCTTCGCAAGCCTTGTTGATGATGGGGCTGCCACTGAGCCAGGTCGTGCAGCGTGTGCAGCGCGTACGCGGCGAGCACTATGCCTCGTTGCGTGGCTATTTTCATGGCCAGGGTGATGTGCCTGATGATGAGCATCATCTGCAAGTGCGGCTGCACTCCGTGCCGATACGCGAGCGTGCCGCCGCGATCGGCCGCGTGTTCTCGGAGCTTGCGCTGTCCGACGTCGGGGCGGAGGTGACTGCGGTCAGGCGCGGCAAGAGCCGCCTGGCATTTTCACCTGATCTGCGTCTGGAAGCGGGTGACGTAGTGGTACTGCGCGGCACCGCTGAAGCGATCGAGCGTGCTGAGCAGCGGCTGCTCTGATTCTTTAGGGCCCGATGGACGTTCTTAGCCGAATCGCCGGCATCATTCTCCCGGTATTTCTGATCACCGCTGCGGGTTACTGCTATGCGCGTGTGCGCGGCGAGCAGGTCACCGAGGATATGGCGGGGCTCAGTCGGGTGAATGTCGAGCTACTGTCGCCGGTGCTGCTGTTCTCTGCGTTGGCCTCGAAAGATTTCGATTTGGTGGCTAATCTGCCGCTGATTCTGGCGGGCTTGTTGATATCGCTAGGCTCCGGTTTGATTGCCTGGCCCGTTGCGCGCTTGCTCGGTTATGACCCGCGCACCTTTGTGCCGCCCATGATCTACAACAACTGCGGCAACATGGGCGTGCCGCTTGCTGTGCTCGCGTTTGGCGCGTCAGCGTTGTCGGAAGCGGTAGCGATGTTTGTTGCCAGCACCTTGGTGTATTTCTCGGTTGGTGTGTGGATTATTGAAAGCGCGGGCAGGGGACCGCGGTTGTCGATGCGTCGTACGCTGGCCAACCCCATGATCGTCAGCGTGCTGCTGGGCACGCTATTCGCGGCCGTGCGTATTCCCTTGCCAGAGGTGCTGTTGCAGGTGATGCGCATGCTGGGCGAGGCATCGATACCGATCATGTTGATCGCACTGGGTGTGCGCATGGTCGATGTATGCTTTACCCATTGGCGCATCGGTTTTATTGGCGCCATCGTCTGCCCTCTGTCAGGGTTCGTCGTGGCTTGGGGCATTGATCACTTGCTGAGTCTGAGTGTCATGCAGCGTGGCCAGATGTATCTGTTTGCGTCGCTACCGCCGGCGGTATTCAGCTTCATGATCGCTACCGCTTACAAGCAAGAGCCCGACAAGGTGGCGGCGATCGTCATGCTCGGTAATTTGGCGGCAGTCGTGTTCGTGCCGCTCGGGCTGTGGATGGGTATCCCCTGAGTACTGAAGACTGACACCGTGAGGCTGCTAACCGCAAGCCAGGCTGGTGATGAGCCTGGTCTATTCACTCGCACAATGCCGTGCCAAACCTTGCCGGCTTAGGCACGTTTGCGTTCTTTTTTCTGAAACAGCATGTTGGCCAGGTAGCGGCCGGTAAAGCTAGCCGAATTTTTCGCGACCTCTTCCGGCGTGCCCGCTGCAATGATCTGTCCGCCACCTGCGCCACCTTCCGGACCAAGATCGATCACCCAGTCAGCGGTTTTGATCACATCGAGATTGTGCTCGATGATCACGATGGTATTGCCCTGGTCGCGTAACCGATGAATTACCTTCAGAAGCAGCGCAATGTCATGGAAATGCAAGCCGGTCGTTGGCTCGTCAAGGATATACAGCGTGCGTCCGGTGTCGCGCTTGGAAAGCTCGAGAGATAGCTTGACGCGTTGTGCCTCGCCGCCGGAGAGTGTGGTCGCGCTTTGGCCGAGCCGAATATAGCCCAAGCCTACGTCGAGCAAGGTTTGCAATTTACGGGCAATCAGCGGCACCGGCTTGAAGAAATCGAAAGCATCTTCCACGGTCATATCGAGTATCTCGGAAATATTTTTTCCTTTGTACTGAACCTCCAGCGTCTCGCGGTTATAGCGTTTGCCGTGACATACATCGCACGGCACATACACGTCGGGCAGAAAGTGCATTTCAACTTTTAGCACGCCATCACCCTGGCATGCCTCGCAGCGACCGCCTTTCACATTAAACGAGAATCTCCCTGCAGAGTACCCGCGCTCGCGCGATTGCGGCACGGTCGAAAACAATTCACGGATCGGCGTGAATACGCCGGTGTAAGTGGCCGGGTTGGAGCGCGGCGTGCGTCCGATCGGTGCCTGATCGACCGCGATCACTTTATCGAAGTGCTCTAAGCCGGAGATGCTGTCGTGTGCGGCTGGTTCTGCTTGCGAACCATATAAATGACGCGCCAGCGCGTGATACAGCGTGTCATTGACCAAGGTTGATTTGCCCGATCCTGAGACACCAGTCACACAGGTCAACAAACCTACCGGACAATGAAGGTCAACCTGCTTCAGGTTATTGCCGGAAGCGCCGCGGATCACCAGTTGTCGCTTGGGATCGCTAGCCGTTCGTTGTGCGGGAACCGCGATTGCGAGGCTGCCGTTGAGGTACTGCGCGGTGAGTGAGTCGCGATTGCGCAGAATATCCTGCAGGCTGCCCTGAGCAATGACCTCGCCGCCATGAACCCCCGCACCTAAGCCCATATCAATAATGTGATCGGCGCAGCGAATCGCGTCTTCGTCATGCTCGACCACTAGTACCGTGTTACCAAGATCGCGCAGATGTTTGAGGGTAGTGATTAAACGATCGTTGTCACGCTGATGCAAACCAATCGATGGCTCATCTAGCACATACATCACCCCGGTGAGCCCGGAGCCAATTTGTGACGCCAATCGAATACGCTGCGCCTCGCCGCCGGACAGCGTGTCAGCGCTGCGCGCGAGTGACAGATAATCGAGGCCCACGTTATTCAAGAAGCGTAGCCGAGCGACGATTTCTTTGATGATGCGATCGGCGATATCTTTCTTCGCGCCCTTGAGTGCCAACCGCTCAAAAAAATCGAGCGCACCGCGTAACGGTAGATCAGCAAGCTGGAAAATCGCACGGCGTTGCGGCCCATTACCGACCATGACGTGCCGGGCCTCGACCCGCAAGCGTGCGCCATGACATTCAGGGCATTGTTTTTCGTTGATGAACTTGGAGAGTTCTTCTTTCACCGCCATCGAATCAGTCTCGTGGTAGCGACGCTCGAGGTTGTTCACCACGCCTTCAAACGTATGCTCCCGGATCACGGTACGGCCACGCTCATTGATATAGGCAAAGGGAATCTTCTCTTTGCCCGAGCCGTACAGCACGACACGCTGCGCCTCTTTTGGTAGATCCTCAAATGGCGCATCGATGTCGAATTCGTAGTACTTCGCCAATGATGAGAGCATGGTGAAATAAAACTGGTTGCGACGATCCCATCCTTTGACTGCGCCGGACGCTAGCGACAAATCAGGGAAAGCCACAATGCGCTTGGGATCAAAGAACTCGATATGACCTAGTCCGTCGCACTCGGGGCAGGCGCCCATCGGGTTGTTGAACGAGAATAGCCGCGGCTCAAGCTCTTGCAGCGAGTAACCGCAGGTAGAGCAAGCAAATTTATTCGAGAAGATCTGTTCCTTGCCGCTCTCCATATCGAGCGCAGTCGCTCGGCCTTCGGCCAAGCGCAGCGCGGTCTCAAAACTTTCTGCAAGGCGCTGCTTAAGATCAGCACGCAGTTTAAGCCGATCCACCACCACATCGATACTGTGCTTCTCGTTTTTTTTCAGCTTCGGCAGTGCGTCCGCTTCATAAATGCGTGCCTCGGCTGTGCCGCTTTGAACCCGAAAACGCACAAAGCCTTGCGACTGCATTTGCTCAAACAGGTCGAGGTGCTCGCCTTTGCGGTTGGCAATCACGGGCGCCAGAATCATCAACTTGGTGTCTTCGGGCATTGCCAGTGCGATATCAACCATTTGCGATACCGATTGCGCAGCAAGCGGATTTTCCGGATGGTCAGGGCAATGAGGCGTGCCGACGCGTGCGTACAGCAGCCGCAGGTAATCATGAATCTCGGTGACCGTACCAACGGTCGAGCGCGGGTTGTGCGAGGTTGCTTTCTGCTCGATAGAAATCGCGGGTGATAAGCCCTCGATCAAATCAACATCCGGTTTTTCCATCAGCTGTAAAAACTGGCGCGCGTATGCTGATAACGACTCGACATAGCGTCGCTGGCCTTCGGCATACAAGGTATCGAACGCGAGCGATGACTTGCCCGAGCCGGATAAGCCGGTAATCACAATCAGCTTGTCACGCGGGAGATCAAGGCTGATGTTTTTCAAGTTGTGGGTGCGTGCACCCCGAATGCGAATTTCGTCCATCTGGCCTGTGTTTTGGTGACCGAATGCTGTGTTTTTTGCAATCGCTTGAGTCGGTCGGTGCGGGTCAACCTGTTACTATAGCTGGTTTTCAATTCTCGCTGATGATGCGTCTGCGAAGCGCCGCAAACGGCACCCCTGCTGGCCCTGCATGTCAGTTAACCCCGAAATCAATGCTAGTCGTATGAGCCCGACCGAGATCCGGGCATCGATCTCGCTCGCCTCGATTTTCGGCTTGCGCATGCTGGGCTTGTTCCTGATCTTGCCGGTATTCGCGGTGCACGCCAAGTCATTGCCGGGTGGTGAGGATGCGATGCTGGTTGGATTGGCCATGGGTATGTATGGGCTGACACAGGCGATCGGACAAATCCCATTCGGTATAGCCTCCGATCGTTTTGGTCGCAAACGCATCATCGTGATCGGACTGCTGCTCTTCATCGTGGGTTCATTGATTGCAGCGATCGATACCCACGTGATTTGGGTCATTGTCGGGCGCGCAGTGCAGGGTGCCGGTGCGGTTTCCGCTGCAGTGACTGCGCTGATCGCCGACTCGACGCGCGACGAGCACCGTACCAAGGCAATGGCCCTGGTCGGTGCGTCGATCGGCTTGACCTATGCTGCGTCTTTGGTCTTGGCGCCGCTGATGTACGCAGCGGTAGGTATGAGCGGCATGTTCTTGTTTGTAGCGATACTGGCAGCTGTTGCGATAGCAGTCGTGCTGTTTATCACGCCGAAGGCACCGCCGCGCTCACCCGAGCAAGCCTCGTTCATGCAAGTGCTGGCAGATCCTGAATTAATGCGGATGAACTTCGGTGTGTTTGCACTGCATGGCATACAAATGTCGATGTTTGTGGTGCTGCCAAATGCACTAGTCGAGGCGGGTGGGTTGCCGGTTGATCAGCACTGGAAAATTTATCTGCCTGTCGTACTGCTATCGTTTGTTTTGATGTTGCCGCCGATTTTTTTGGGCGAGAAGCGCGGCAGGATGAAGCAGGTATTTGTGTTTTCGATAGGCTTGCTGCTGCTGGTTGAGATTGGCTTGCGTGCTGCCATCGCAGAGACGCAATTGTCATTTGGAATGTTGGTCGCTTTGTTGCTCGCGTTTTTTGTTGCTTTCAATATTCTTGAAGCGAGTCAGCCATCACTGGTATCGCGCTTGGCGCCGGCGTCGGCGCGTGGCGCGGCACTGGGCATCTACAACACCATGCAGGCGATCGGCTTGTTTGCAGGCGGCGCCGGTGGCGGCTTGTTGGCAAAGCACTATGGCGCACCAGCGGTGTTCACAGCAGGCTGTGTTGTCACACTTGGCTGGCTTATAATCGCGTCATCAATGAAGCACATGCCGCGACGCACACACCGCGCAGCGGCGCCCGCCTGATTTCAATTTCTATTTCTTTCCAATCGGGAGATTCGCATGGCATCCGTCAACAAGGTCATCATAGTCGGCAACCTCGGACGCGATCCCGAGACGCGTTACATGCCGAGTGGCGATGCGATCACCAACATTGCGGTGGCCACTACCGATAAATGGAAAGACAAAAGTACCGGTGAGCAAAAAGAAGCGACCGAGTGGCATCGAATTTCTTTCTTCGGTCGTCTGGCAGAAGTGGCAGGCCAGTATCTGAAAAAAGGCTCGCAGGTGTACATCGAAGGTAAGCTGCGTACCCGCAAATACACCGACAAAGATGGTGTCGAAAAATACTCCACCGAGATCGTGGCTGATGTCATGCAGATGCTGGGCAGCCGCCAGGGTGGCGGTGCGGCCCCCATGGACGATCACGGCGGTGGTCGGAGCGCCGCGCAGCCGCCAGCGCAAGTGGGTGGACGCCAGCCAGCCAATATCAATCTCGAGGATGACGACATCCCGTTCTGATTTACCAGCACATCGCAATACCGGCTAACCCAATGGCGAGGCTGCCCCGGTTGGTGGTCGCGAATCACCTGCATCATCTGATAGCGCTGTCACATCACCAGCAAGCTTTATTTGTTGACGCACTCGACTATCAAAAATTTCTGAGCCTGTTGGCCGACGCGGCAAAGCAGCACGCGGTCGCGGTGCATGCTTTTGCGTTATTGCCGGATCGGGTGCATCTGCTGGCAACGCCCGGTGATGCACTTGGTCTGAGCAAGATGATGCAGGCGATTGGCCGCAGCTATGTGCCGTATTTCAATGGCCGTCATCAGCGCAGCGGCAGCCTGTGGGGTGGTCGCTTTCGGGCCACCGTGCTGGATGCTGCGAGCTACTTTAACGATTGCGCTCACGTCATCGAGTATCTACCGGTCCAAACAGGGGCCAGCCACGACATTGCCAGCTACCCTTGGTCGAGCTACGCGCACCATGCCGGGCTGCAAAGGCAGTCTTGGCTGACCGATCACCCGAGTTACTGGGCGATGGGCAACACACCCTTCGATCGCGAGGCCGCTTACCAAAGGCGCTGCGCCGCGCCGCCGGATCCTGAGCGGGCTGAGGCGATTACGGCCGCCACGCACAAGGCGTGGGCGCTCGGGCCAGATCATTTCAAGGCATCTCTGGGCAAGCTCACCCCGCGCCGGCTGCAACCAGCTCGGCGTGGACGGCCACGCAGGCCTGCGGCCGGGTAGCGCAGTGACACAGCGCCGGATCTCGGGCGGATGTGAGTTGGGTAAGCGACACACAATGATGTGTCCCCAATTTATTGGGTGGGCGTGAGCGCCGCAATTTAATTAGGTTTTGACCCTAAATATTTCGGTTGAACCGTTTATTGCATTGCACTATCCTCTTCGACCCCAAGCAATTTTTCGGAGTGCTGCCATGCAAGCGCAAGGCCTTTACGACCCCAACAACGAGCATGATGCCTGCGGCGTCGGGTTTATCGCTCAGATCAAAGGCCAAAAGAGCCATTCGATTATCGAACAAGGCCTGTTAATTCTGAAAAACCTTGATCATCGCGGCGCCGTCGGTGCCGACGCGCTGATGGGCGATGGTGCTGGCATCCTGATTCAAATCCCGGATGCTTTTTACCGCGAGGAAATGTCGAAGCAAGGCGTGGTGCTGCCGCCGCCCGGCGAGTACGGCGTTGGCATGATCTTCTTGCCGAAGGAGCAGGCCTCCCGCATCGCCTGCGAGCAAGAGATCGAGCGCTCAGTGCATGCCGAGGGTCAGGTGGTGCTGGGCTGGCGTGATGTACCGGTCAATCGCGATATGCCGATGTCGCCCACGGTACGCGACAAAGAACCAGTGATTCGTCAGATTTTCATCGGGCGTGGCCAAGACATCATGGTCACCGACGCGCTCGAGCGAAAGCTCTATGTCATTCGAAAATCCTCGGGACACGCCATCCAGGGCTTGGATCTGCTGCACGGAAAAGAATTCTTTGTGCCCTCGATGTCGGCGCGCACCGTCGTCTACAAAGGCTTGCTGCTGGCCGATCAGGTCGGTGTTTATTTTAAAGACTTGCAAGATCCGCGTTGCGTCTCGGCGCTGGCACTGGTGCATCAACGCTTCTCTACCAATACGTTCCCCGAGTGGCCGTTGGCCCACCCTTACCGTCTGATCGCGCATAACGGCGAAATCAACACGGTGAAAGGTAACTTCAATTGGATGCGTGCGCGCGAAGGCGTGATGAAGTCTGCTGTTTTAGGTGACGACCTGAAGAAGCTTTTCCCGTTGATCTATGAAGGCCAATCCGACACCGCGTGTTTCGATAATGCGCTCGAGCTGTTAGTGATGGCCGGCTATCCCATCGCACAGGCGATGATGATGATGATTCCAGAGGCGTGGGAAAACCACACGCTGATGGATGACAACCGTCGCGCGTTTTACGAATATCACGCAGCGATGATGGAGCCGTGGGATGGTCCGGCAGCAATGGCCTTCACCGATGGCCGCCACATCGGCGGCACACTTGATCGTAATGGCTTGCGCCCGGCGCGCTACTTGGTGACGGATGATGATTACGTGGTGATGGCGTCGGAATCCGGCGTGTTGCCCATACCTGATTCCAAGATCGTTAAGAAGTGGCGCCTGCAACCAGGCAAGATGTTCCTGATCGACCTGGAAGCGGGTCGCATCATCGACGATAAAGAACTGAAAGATACCTACGCCAACGCCAAGCCCTACAAGCAATGGATTGAATCGGTGCGCATCAAATTGGATGAACTCACCACCGATCCCGAGACGCGCTTCGAAAAGGCCTCGCTGCTCGATCGTCAGCAGGCTTTCGGTTATACCCAGGAAGATTTGAAATTCTTGATGGCGCCAATGGCGGTCGGCGCAGAAGAAGCGACCGGCTCGATGGGCAATGACTCGCCGCTGGCGGTGATGTCAAACAAAAATAAACCGATCTATACCTACTTCAAGCAGCTGTTTGCGCAGGTGACGAACCCGCCGATCGACCCGATCCGTGAGGCGATGGTGATGTCGTTGGTGTCGTTCATCGGTCCGAAGCCGAACCCGCTCGACACCAACAATATCAATCCACCGATGCGTCTCGAGGTGTCGCAGCCTATCCTCGATTACAAAGACATCACACGGCTGCGCCACATCAGCGCTCACACCGG
This sequence comes from Betaproteobacteria bacterium, assembly GCA_016868055.1. GTDB lineage: Bacteria > Pseudomonadota > Gammaproteobacteria > Burkholderiales > Burkholderiaceae_D > Pernthalerella. The sequence goes on along the minus strand of VGHX01000002.1, from coordinate 8,405 downwards.
CGGCAAGTTCCGCTCGTATGAAATTGATATTTGCTACCCGGTTGATTGGGGTAAAGAGGGTATTGAGGCGCGCCTGGCCTCGCTGTGCGCGCAAGCCGTGGACGCGGTGCGTTCGGGCCATAACATCCTGATCTTGTCGGATCGTGGTGTGGACAAACATAACGTGCCGATCCCGGCCCTGCTCGCAACGTCTGCGGTGCACCAGCACTTGGTGAGTAAAGGCTTGCGCACTTCAACCGGCTTGGTCGTCGAAACCGGCTCCGTGCGCGAGACGCATCACTTCGCGTTACTGGCCGGCTACGGCGCCGAGGCGGTGCATCCCTACCTCGCACTCGATACCTTGGTAGAGATGGCGAAAGATTTGTCAGGTGATCTGTCAGCAGACAAAGCCATCTATAACTTCCAGAAAGCGGTCGGCAAAGGTTTGCTGAAAGTTTTCTCGAAGATGGGTATCTCAACCTACATGTCGTACTGCGGCGCGCAAATCTTTGAAGCGATCGGGCTCAACAAAGCCATGGTCGATAAATACTTCAAAGGCACTGCATCGAATGTCGAGGGTATCGGCGTGTTTGAAATCGCGGAAGAGGCTCTGCGTTTGCATCGCGAGGCTTTTGGTACTGATCCCGTGCTGGCGAATGCGTTGGACGCCGGCGGTGAGTATGCCTTCCGCGTGCGCGGCGAGGAGCACATGTGGACGCCGGATGCGATCGCCAAGCTACAGCACTCAACGCGTGCAAATAACTTCAGCACTTACAAAGAGTACGCGCAAATTATCAACGATCAGTCGACGCGTCACATGACGCTGCGCGGTCTGTTCGAGTTCAAGATTGATCCGGCGAAGGCGATTCCCATCGACGAGGTCGAGCCTGCAAAAGACATCGTCAAGCGCTTTGCGACCGGTGCGATGTCACTCGGCTCGATTTCCACCGAGGCGCATTCGACCTTGGCGATTGCCATGAACCGTATCGGTGGCAAATCGAACACGGGAGAGGGAGGCGAGGACGACGCGCGTTATCGCAATGAACTGCGCGGCATCAAGATCAAGCAAGGCGATACCCTGGCCACCATTATCGGCAAGGATCGTGTCGAGAAAGATATCGCGCTGCAAGAGGGCGACTCGTTACGCTCCAAGATCAAACAGGTCGCTTCCGGTCGCTTTGGTGTGACCACCGAGTACCTGACATCGGCCGATCAGATTCAGATCAAGATGGCCCAAGGCGCCAAGCCGGGTGAGGGCGGTCAGCTGCCCGGACATAAAGTCTCGGAGTACATCGCCAAGCTACGCTTCTCAGTGCCTGGTGTTGGCCTGATCTCTCCGCCACCGCATCACGATATTTACTCGATCGAAGATTTGGCGCAGCTGATTCACGATCTTAAAAACGTGAACCCGAAAGCCGATATCTCGGTAAAGTTGGTATCCGAGGTGGGTGTTGGTACGGTGGCGGCCGGTGTCGCAAAGGCGAAAGCAGACCATGCCGTGATCGCTGGCTATGACGGTGGTACCGGTGCTTCACCACTGTCATCCATCAAACACGCAGGTACCCCGTGGGAGCTGGGGTTGGCAGAGACGCAGCAAACCCTGGTGCTGAACGGTTTGCGTGGACGCATTCGTGTCCAAACGGATGGCCAACTCAAAACCGGTCGCGATGTGGTGATTGGCGCTTTGCTCGGCGCTGATGAATTTGGTTTTGCGACGGCGCCGCTGGTGGTTGAGGGCTGCATCATGATGCGCAAGTGTCACCTCAACACCTGTCCAGTCGGTGTCGCGACACAAGACCCGGTACTGCGCGCGAAATTCCAGGGCAAGCCGGAGCATGTCGTCAATTACTTCTTCTTCGTCGCGGAAGAAGCGCGCCAGATCATGGCGCAGCTGGGCATTCGCAGCTTCGAGGAATTGATCGGTCGCGCCGACTTACTCGATAAGTCGAGAGCGGTTAGTCACTGGAAAGCCAAGGGTCTGGATTTCAGCAAAATTTTCTACATGCCGGAAGTCAGTGATCAGCCGCGCCATCATGCCGAGGTTCAGGATCATGGTTTGGACAAGGCGTTGGATCACAAGCTGATCGCACAAGCCAAACCAGCGATCGAACGTGGCGAGAAAGTGTCGTTTATCTCCCCGATCCGCAACGTCAACCGGACCGCAGGCGCCATGCTGTCGGGCGAGGTGGCCAAGCGCTACGGGCATGAGGGCTTACCGGACGACACGATTCATATTCAGCTGCAAGGCACGGCGGGACAGTCGTTCGGTGCCTTCCTCGCGCACGGCGTGACCTTTGATCTGGTCGGCGAAGGCAATGACTATGTGGGCAAAGGTTTGTCGGGTGGTCGCATCATCGTGCGCCCGAATACCGAATTCCGTGGCTGGGCAGTCGACAACATCATCGTCGGCAATACCGTGTTGTACGGTGCCATTGCTGGCGAGGCTTTCTTCAATGGCGTCGCCGGCGAGCGCTTTGCTGTGCGTAACTCGGGTGCAGTGACGGTGGTTGAGGGTACGGGTGATCACGGTTGCGAGTACATGACCGGCGGTACCGTGGTCGTGCTTGGCAATACCGGCCGTAATTTTGCGGCGGGGATGTCTGGTGGCATTGCGTATGTGTATGACGAAGATGGTAGCTTCAGTGCCAAATGCAACCTGGCGATGGTGGCACTGGATCATGTGCTGTCGAGTGCTGAGCAAGAAACTACCGTGGGTAAGGCGGCATGGCACAGCACGACCCGGGGTGGCGAGCGTCAGGCCGACGAAGTGATTCTGAAATCCCTGATCGAGCGCCACTTCAAGTACACCGGCTCCACGCGCGCGCGTACCTTGCTCGACGACTGGTCAAACGTACGCAGCAAATTCGTCAAGGTATTCCCAACTGAATACAAACGTGCGCTGGGTGAAATGTTTGCCAGTGCTGACAAGGCCAAAGAAAAAACCACTGCTTAAGCATAGAGAAGAACATCATGGGAAAAGTTACGGGTTTTCTGGAGTACCAGCGTCTGCAAGAGGCGAGTGAAGCGCCGGGCGCGCGACTGAAGCACTACAAGGAATTTGTGTTGCACTTGTCGGATGCGGATGCCAAGACACAAGGCGCACGTTGCATGGATTGCGGTATTCCGTTTTGTAATACGGGCTGCCCGGTCAACAACATCATCCCGGACTGGAATGACTTGGTATATCGCGGTAATTACCGCGAAGCGCTCGATGTGCTGCACTCGACCAATAACTTCCCCGAGTTCACTGGCCGTATCTGTCCTGCGCCGTGCGAGTCCGCATGCACGCTCGGCATTAATGATGATCCGGTGGGTATAAAGTCGATTGAGCACTTCATCATCGATAAGGGTTGGGAAAATGGCTGGGTAGTACCGCAGCCGCCGTCGGTAAAAACAGGTAAGAAAGTGGCCGTGGTTGGCGCTGGTCCTGCAGGGCTGGCCGCTGCGCAGCAGCTGGCGCGGGTGGGCCACGATGTAACCGTGTTCGAAAAAAATGACCGCGTCGGCGGACTACTGCGTTACGGTATTCCTGATTTCAAGATGGAGAAGTCGCATATCGATCGCCGGGTTGAGCAGATGAAAGCCGAGGGTGTGCATTTCCGTACCGGCGTACTGGTCGGTAAAGATCTCCCACAGCACATCATGAGTCTGGCAAAAGAAACGATGTCGCCAGAACAGCTGCAACAAGAATTCGATGCGGTCATCATCTCTGGTGGCGCTGAGCAACCGCGTGATCTGCCGGTACCAGGCCGCGAGCTCGATGGTGTGCATTTCGCGATGGATTTTTTACCGCAGCAAAATCGCGTCAATGCAGGTGACCATCTCAAGGAGCAGATCAAGGCAAGCGGCAAGCACGTGGTGGTGATTGGTGGCGGCGATACCGGTTCGGACTGCGTTGGCACCTCGAATCGTCATGGCGCTGCGTCGGTGACGCAGTTCGAATTGCTACCGATGCCGCCCGAGCAAGAAAACAAACCGCTGGTATGGCCTTACTGGCCCACCAAGCTGCGCACCTCTTCGTCGCACGAAGAAGGATGCGAGCGCGATTGGGCAGTGGCCACCAAGCGCCTCGAAGGCAAGAATGGCAAGGTAGAGAAGTTGATTGCTGCGCGAGTTGAATGGAAAGATGGCAAGATGGTCGAGGTGCCTGATTCCGAATTCGAGATGAAAGCCGACTTGGTATTGCTGGCGATGGGCTTTGTCTCGCCGGTTAGCCCTGTGCTGGATGCCTTTGCCGTCGACAAGGATGCGCGCGGCAATGCAAAAGCAACGACCGATGGCGATGGCTGTTACCAGACATCGGTACCCAAAGTTTTTGCTGCGGGTGACATGCGTCGCGGACAATCGCTGGTGGTATGGGCGATTCGCGAGGGCCGGCAGTGCGCGCGCGCTGTCGATGAATTCCTGATGGGCGAATCGGTACTGCCGCGTTGATCAGCATGTTGTAATCCGCGCGATGAAATTCGCGTAATCAAAATCGCGTGATGTAACAAGGGCCGACGGTTCACCGGGGTTCAAGGTGCGCTGATCGGCCCTAAGCTATTGGGCGTTAATCATTACTTTCGATTGACGCATATGTTCGGCGCCTGTAGTTGATGTTTGTGATCGATGGTTTGCGTCAATGCCGATCACTGTTCTGCGTCTATCTTGACTTCTGGTTCGATCACCCCAGCGATACGCGGCACGCCTTTGGCATCGATGCTGACTTCATTGATTCGCCAACTCACGCCGCCCGTTTGTTTCAAGCGCAATTCCAGTAGCCAGCCGGTTCGCGTGTCGCGATCGTGAAACCCATCAAAAACAAAATTACCGAGGCTGTAAAAAATCGGCTTGCCCCGATACAGTTCGATATCTTGTGTCACATGCGGGTGTCCGCCGACCACTGCGTCAGCACCGGCATCAATCATCAGACGGGCCATTTGGCGCTGCCGGGGTGAGGCGAGTTTCTGATACTCCCAGCCCCAGTGCGGATAAACAATCAGAAAGTCCACGGCCAGGGCTTGTTTAGTGTGTTGTATCGCTTCCTGCACCATGTCTTCGTCTAGCCAGGCGATACCGGGCGCATCGTCGAGTGCTTCAAAGCTGCGCGGGAAGAAACCGTTGTAGCCAAGGATAGCGATGCGCTTGCCACGAATCTCGCGTATGTACGCTTGGTGCGCGGCGCGCAGGTGTCGGCCACCACCAAAGTAAGGTATCTGATGTTGCTCAAGCAGGTTCAGCATCTCGCTGAATGCGCCTTTACCAAAATCACCGGGGTGATTATTTGCCAGCGACACAGCGCTGAAGTATTTTTTCAGCAAACGTAGCGATTGCCTCGGCGCGCGAAAGGTGTACGGCTTGATCTCAGGTTTGCCTTTAGATGCAACGACACACTCGAGATTGCCGATAGTCATATCTGCACCCGTTAGCGCTGACGCGACATGACGAAATGGGTCTTGTCCTAAGCGGATCAATCGTCCCGGTCCATCGGCCAGCATCACGTCACCAACTAACACGATCTTGATATCCGCGCCCTCTGCGATCGCAGGCGCGGGACTGCACCAAGCCATGACCAAAAAAATAGCAATCAACTTATGCATAGCTCACTCGCACAGCATCCGGCACTGGTAAAAAACCTCGCGCTCAAGCTCGGACGCGTAGACTTTGTTCAAGCCGAAGTCTATGCCAGCGGCAGGGCAGGTACTCGGTAACACCGGGTACTCTGCGGCATGCAGCAACACAAAAGACTTTCCGCGCCGCTCGTAGAGATAGGTTTTCAGTTTTTGTCGCTGAGGCAGCCACTGCGCTTGAAAGCGGAAGCGGCTTTCAATCGTGACCGTTTGAAAGGTGAATGCATCCGGCGCTGCGGCTACCTGCATGCGCTCGGTGCGCGCGCCGTACTCGGCCTCACACACAATTGAGGACGACATCGCGTCGCTAGCGTGCAGCAGGCCGATCAGTAGCAGTAGCGTTGGTGGGTGGAATCTCATAGCAGGCAGATGATCAAGGTCGAATGTTTATACCACTGACCGCCACAGCGCTCAGAGTCAGGCCAAGAGCGGTGCAGGAGGGTTCATGTTTTACAATGTAAGTCTTTTTCAACGCTGCCGGCCCACGTGTCTCACTTCGTCGACATCCGCGATCTGCACTTTGGCTACAACGAGCGCGCTATTCTGTCTGGGCTCACGATGCAGTTCGAGCGCGGCAAGGTGATTGCCGTCATGGGCGGCTCCGGTTCCGGCAAGACCACGGTGTTGCGACTGATCGGTGGCCAGATTACCGCCCAGTCGGGTAGCGTTACGGTCGATGGCCAAGAGGTCGCGGCGCTCGATCAGCCCACGCTGTACCAATTGCGCCGCCGCATGGGCATGCTGTTTCAGCACGGCGCCTTGTTCACCGATCTGTCGGTGTTTGACAATGTCGCCTTCCCGCTGCGCGAGCATACCGCGCTGCCCGAGTCCGCGATTCATGATCTGGTGCTGATGAAACTGCATGCGGTGGGCTTGTCAAATGCGGCATCGCTCAAGCCAAGCGAGATTTCCGGCGGTATGGCGCGACGGGTAGCACTTGCACGTGCGGTGGCACTGGATCCGCAGTTGATCATGTATGACGAGCCGTTCGCCGGACTGGATCCCATCTCTATGGGCGTAACTGCCAACCTGATTCGAAAGCTGAATGATGCTTTGGGTTCGACCTCGATTCTGGTATCGCATGACGTCAACGAGTCATTTTTGATTGCAGACCATGTGTATTTTTTATCGCAGGGTCGCATCGTCGCCCACGGCACGCCGCAGCAAATGCGTGCATCGGATGATCCGTACGTCAGGCAGTTTGTGCATGCCCAGGCCGATGGACCGGTACCATTTCACTACCCGGGGCGCTCGATTGACGAGCTGCTGGGGTTAACGAATCAATCATGATGGATTGGCTCGCCAGCATCGGTAGCCAGGTTCGGGGCGGGCTCGCCAACCTCGGTTTGCAGATGCGTACCTTGGTCGCGATGCTGCGGGCCAGTAGCGGCTTGCCACGGCGCCTGCGGCTGGTCACGGATCAGGTACATTTCATCGGCAATTACTCGCTGGTGATCATTGCGGTATCCGGTTTGTTTGTCGGTTTTGTGCTTGGCCTGCAGGGCTACTACACCTTGAACAAATATGGCTCCGAGCAGGCGCTAGGGCTGCTGGTCGCTTTGTCGCTGGTGCGCGAGCTGGGACCTGTCGTAACAGCCTTGTTATTCGCTGGTCGAGCGGGTACTTCCTTAACCGCCGAGATTGGCTTGATGAAAGCGACCGAGCAGCTTGCGGCGATGGAGATGATGGCGGTTGATCCGCTGGCCCGCGTACTGGCGCCGCGCTTTTGGGCCGGTGTCATTGCCATGCCGCTATTAGCGGCAGTGTTCTCGGCGGTCGGTGTGCTAGGCGGCTATATCGTCGGCGTTGTCTTGATCGGCGTTGATGAGGGCGCGTTCTGGTCGCAGATGCAAGGCGGGGTCGAGCTGTGGGCTGATATCGGGAATGGCGTGCTGAAGAGCGTGGTGTTTGGTGTAGCGGTAAGCTTTATCGCTCTCTATCAAGGCTACGTAGCGGCACCAACGCCCGAGGGAGTGGCGCGCGCGACCACGCGCACGGTAGTGATCGGATCATTGATGGTGCTGTGGTTGGATTTTCTGCTGACCGCGCTCATGTTTTCTTGAAGAGGAAACCGGATGCAACGTAAATCCTTGGACGTATGGGTCGGCTTGTTCGTGCTGCTGGGTGCGCTTGCGATCCTGTTTCTCGCGCTCAAAGTCGGCAACCTGAGTACGATGAGTTTGGGCCCGAGCTACACCCTGGTGGCGCGTTTCGATAACATAGGCGGGCTCAAGCCGCGTGCGCCAGTGAAAAGCGCGGGTGTGGTGGTAGGTCGCGTTGAATCGATCGGTTTTGATGACCGCACTTTTCAGGCGACGGTGCTGCTGCGGATGCAGGCAGATGTGAAATTTCCGAGCGATAGCGCCGCCAAAATTCTCACTTCAGGTTTACTGGGTGAGCAGTACATCGGGATCGAACCCGGTGCAGACGACAAAAGTTTTAGCCAAGGCGACCGAATCAAGAATACGCAGTCGGCCATCGTGCTCGAAAACTTGATTAGCCAGTTTTTGTTCAGTAAAGCCGCAGAGGGAAGCAAGGGAGAAGAAAAATGATACCGACCAAAGCGGTTTTCAGGTGCAGCGCGGTTGTCTTGTGTCTGTGCTTGAGTGCCTGCGCCACGCCGATGGCGGATCGCTCTGATCCCCGTGACCCGTATGAGAACTTCAATCGCAAAGTTTTTTTCGTGAATCAGGTCGTTGACCAAGTGCTGGTCAAGCCGGTCGCCAAAGGCTACAGCAATACCATTCCCGAGTTTATTCAGAGTACCGTTGGAAACTTTTTCGGCAATCTGGCAGACGTTTGGACGGCCGTGAATAA
>VGHX01000001.1 GCA_016868055.1 Betaproteobacteria bacterium | reverse complement strand
GAGGCTCGATAGGCTCGTGTATCAATCTGCTTGATGTTATATCATTACTTTTTTTGGCAGCGCGCCAAATACGTTACACGCGCGTATTCGCTGAGCATCAAAAGACGATGAATATATGTATGCGCTTACCGACACATTCAATCGATTCTTCGATTCAGAAAAAACCAGCGGTCTGATTCTGATTGCTTGCACGATACTTAGTATCGTGCTGGCAAACTCAGCGCTGGGACCGACGTGGCTCGCGATCTGGAACGCTGACCTCGGCGGGCTGAGCCTAAGCCATTGGATCAATGATGGTTTGATGGCGATATTTTTTTTACTGATCGGGCTTGAACTGGAGCGCGAGTTATATGTCGGTGAACTGTCAAACTTCCGGAATGCGCTGCTACCTGCAGTGGCTGCGATTGGGGGCATGGTAGCGCCAGCCTTGATTTATTATGTGTTCAACGACGGGCTGCCGACGCAAGCGGGTATCGGCATACCAATGGCAACTGATATTGCATTTGCTTTGGGTGCGTTAGCACTACTTGGTGCAAGAGTACCCCCTGCATTGAAGGTATTTGTTGTCGCATTCGCCGTAATTGATGATCTGGGTGCGATCGTACTAATCGCGCTGTTTTACAGCGGCGACTTGTCGATACCTCATCTGGTAGGTGGCGTTGCGGTCTGGGTACTACTGCTCATGCTGAACCGTTTTGGACGAATGCAGTCGTTGCCGATCTATCTGCTCGGTGGTGTCGTCATGTGGGTGCTGATGCTGAAGTCGGGGGTGCATGCCACAATCGCCGGCGTGATGCTTGCGTTTGCGATTCCGTTCTGGTCATCTGAACAAGGCACATCCTCGCCCTCGCACCGGCTTGAGAATAGCCTGCACAAACCCGTCACCCTGCTGATACTTCCTCTATTTGCATTAGCAAACACTGGCGTGGTACTTGACGCCTCACTCCTGTCATCGATGCTTGACCCGAATAGCGTAGGCATCATCGCTGGACTAGTGGTTGGCAAACCAGTCGGCATACTGCTGTTCGCCTTGGCCGCTCTTTGGATAGGTTGGTGTGTGCTGCCAGAGGATTTGACCTGGCGCCATGTACTCGGCGCCGGCATGCTGGGCGGTATCGGCTTTACGATGTCGATTTTTATTACCAACCTCGCGTTCGCGCCACAACCTGAGCTGATTGATGCATCGAAACTCGCGGTGTTCACCGGGTCGCTGGTCGCCGGTTTGCTCGGCGCTGCCTGGCTGGCGTGGGTTGGAAGACCGGCTAGCGACGCCGATCAGTGATAGTTGAATATGCTGAGTACATGAGTCGGCCCCTGTATCGCCCATGTAACTACACAAAAAATCGTCTGTGACGCAGCTACTTGATGAAGGTGATTTGCAGAACGACAGTACTTTCACCAATATTTTTTACTAAATATCTTTTCTTGTCTTCCGGCTGATCAGAAAAAATCAAATCACCCGCCTCGTATTTGACGATCTCTGTTTTTCCATCGCTATACACCCGCTGTAGCGTCCCAGCTGTCACGGCATAGACAAGCCGATCTAGCTGCCTCACCACACTTGGGGATTCGGCACCGGGCTTCACTGTTACCAACACCACTCTGATACGTTCGTTCTCGAGTACGGTTTTCTGCTCATAACCGTCACTTGCCGCAAACGCTGCATCAGCAATCAGCGCTACTACCGACAGCAGCAAAACAAGAAACTTCTTCATCGTTACATTCCTCGTAAATCACGACCATCCCGGTTAAATTCTCAATGAAATTGCGGGCTTGTCACCGGCGTGTCGGGGTTCGCCTCAATATTTTGTTCTTATGATTATAGATATTTGAATTGCCATACGAAACAAAGTATAGTGCATGTACAACAATATCGTCCGTAAGTTATAATAAATGAAATCGCCTTGCCACTGTATTAATATTCGGTTTGCCGCTCGTAAAGTTACGAAGTTTTATGACGATGCGCTAAAAGAGGTCGGGCTTACTTGCCCGCAGCATTTTCTTCTTCTGAAGCTGAGCAAGGAAGGCGAAGTGAATATGAAAGCATTTGCCAGACTTGCAGGCCTGGATAGAACGACACTCGTGAGGAATATACGGCCATTGCTCGAGGCAGGAATGATAGAAGTGGATCAAGTCGACGGAGATGCCCGCCAAAAGATGGTGAAGCTGACCAAGCGAGGAAAAAAAGTAGTCGAGAAGGCAAAGCCGTTGTGGGAATCGGCACAAGCGTCATTGGAAAAAACTCTTGGATTGAATGCAGTAAAGCTGCTCGATGAGCTTGCTGAACTCATCCCGGCGCTGGATTGATTTTTTCAGATTTTTTGTGCATATACACTTAAATGCGAGATCAAGGTCAAAATCAAAGCGAACTACTAAAACGATCTTGTTCTTGCCATGCGAAGCAGTTTACAAATTAAAAAATTGAAAACATTACTTGAATGAAGGGGGAAAGCCATGAAACATGCACCGATCTACTTGCGGTTTATTCAACTTGTCCACGCGCTGGAATCTGCACAACCGCTGCCAGGCCTAGAGCCAATTGAACGTACACTGCTTGAAATAATCACCATTGCCAACACCAACCAAGAACGACTATCTGTCAAAGACTTGATGGGATATTCGGAAATTGCCTCTCCTGCGACGATGCACAAACATATTCATGCCATGGTGGACAAAGGCTGGATTGATTTGGCGCCCACTGAAGACGCCCGTCGTAAACAAATCATCCTGACTCAAGCGAGCATGAAACATTTTGACAAAGTTGGCGCCGCAATGACCAAAGCCACTAACGAAAAAAAGAAATAGCGCACTTCCATGTAAAATAATTGACGTGCCGCGTCATGTCATCACACTGATCAACTACCTGAAAAATCAAGTTGATCGCTTGAAGCTGTTTTTGCTGTTAACAGCGGTTTATGCGGCCTTCAATATCGCGAATCACTACGCGACTGAATCGCTGTACTTTGAAACAGGCGCCCACTTGATTCATGTGCCAAGTGGCGTTCGCCTGGTGATTGTGTTGATTGCTGGTTACCTGGGATCGATTGCACTTGCATTGGCAAGTTTTCCCTACGCATATTGGTACTTATTCAATGAAAACTTGCTTATAGCAAGCATCGTGTCAATCACGACTGGATTGATACCTTTATTCACCTTCTTTCTCTGCAAACGACTGATTCAATGGCAGAACGATTTTGCTGACCTAACACTCAGAAAGCTCGTCATTCTTGCCGTCGCATATGCTCTGATTAATGCCACCGTTCAGCAGTCAATCTACTATCTATTTGATATTGCAGCGCGCCCACTGAATGGTTGGCTAATTATGTTCACAGGCGATATCTCCGGTATATTTATCGTGCTTTACTTGCTGCGAATCGTTGCGAAGGTCATCAAGCATCGGAATCAGCCGACGCCAGATTGACTTAAATCACAACGTTGTTCTGATACCCATCGGCTATGAATGGACGCACGTCGATGACTGTCGACTGCGGTAGAGGGACGCATCAGCCAGTACTTGAGAATGGTGCCCGAGATCGGAATCGAACCGATACGCTCCCTTTCGGGATAGCGGCGGATTTTAAGTCCGCTGTGTCTACCAGTTTCACCACTCGGGCAGTGAAGGAACGTATTTTATCAGCGCAGCCAGGTCGTATGCAGATTGACATGAGCCCAGTTGCATTTCAGGTTGACCCACAGACCGACGCCTCACGCTGCGCCGTGGGCCGGTTTATTTTTCAGGACAGAGATAACCAAACACGGCCGCCCATGGCGACCTTGGTATCGGGCTCCCCCATTCGGTTGCGTAGGTAGAGTAGCCGAGGGCATCGCCCTGACCCATGGCGAGCGAGTAGTAAATCAAGCTGACTGTTCGCAACTTATTCGCGCCGCAGTCAGCTTCACTTAACACTTTCACCGACAGGTAGTTAGGCTCAAGACCAGCAGCGTGCTGCGGCTGATCGTAGTCGGCTAGTATCCAAACGCTGGGCAACACCGCGCTGCGTTTGGTCTCTGGGTCAGCATAGTATTTGGCGTCTGTGGTGGTGACGAGAGGGATATCCCAGTCAGCATACGCAGCGTGAGGCGCCAGAAAACTTAGGCCGAACAACGCCGCTAGCCATCTTCTGTGGAGCATGCACCCTCCGCTTGGCGTTAGGCACAAATTCGCGCGTCGCTGTGAAGCTATTACCAACGCGGAAGACGGCACGATGGCGAAAAGTCTTTTCGCCAGAAAAGCATAAAACAAGCAGTCGCTATTGCTGACAACCACTGAGTGTTTGGAGGCGGGGGTCGGAATCGAACCGGCGTAGACGGCTTTGCAGGCCGCTGCATAACCACTTTGCTACCCCGCCATGGGGAACCGCATTGTACTCGTGAAGACCTTCGGCTGCGCTGAGCGACGCACAACACAACTTCACACTGTCACGAACGAAAAAGGGAAGCTTTGTGGGCTTCCCTTCGGAATTTGGAGCGGGAGAAGAGTCTCGAACTCTCGACCTCAACCTTGGCAAGGTTGCGCTCTACCAACTGAGCTACTCCCGCGTCGCAGATACAACCAGCGTTTTACGATAGACTTGGGATTATAGCTTGGCTGCAAATTTTGTCAACCGACGGCCAGCTCGGGCTAGCCTGACTCATGTCGCTCCTTGATCAAAGGCCAAGCCTTGCGAAGGTAGTAAACCATAGACCAGAGCGTCAATAACGCGGCAACATCCAGCAAGCGCTGACCAATCAGCAGCGTGGGTAACACGCCGAGCAGCGGTTCGCCGTACAGCAGCATTGGGATAGCAACCATCTGCGCTGCGGTCTTGACCTTACCCAGCGAGCTGACCGCAACCGATTTAGCGGCGCCGATCTGCGCCATCCACTCGCGCAAGGCCGAGATGGCAATCTCACGGCCAATAATAATGAACGCGATCACCGCATTGGTTCGACCCAGCTGTACCAGCAGTAGCAAGGCACCCGCCACCATCAGCTTGTCCGCCACCGGATCAAGAAACGCACCGAAGGCGGAGGTTTGATTCCAGCGCCGTGCCAGGTAGCCATCAAACCAATCTGTGAGTGCGGCGACGATAAAAATCGTGGTCGCGGCTAGACCACGATCATGCAGGGTCATCCAGTGATCGGGCAGGAAGAACACCCCCACCACAAGTGGAATCAGGGCGACTCGCAGCCAGGTCAGCAGGATCGGTATATTGAGAGGCATGCGAGTATGAAAGACAGAAGGCGATTGTAATTCAATGTAGCTGCCGGTAGATGTCTTCGGCGAGCTGGCGAGAGATGCCCTCGACCGATGACAGATCATCGATGCTGGCATCCATGACACCTCGCAGACCACCAAAGCGCGCCAGCAGCTTCTGACGACGCTTGGGGCCAATACCCTCGATCTCCTCCAGCCGCGAAGTCTGCCGCGCTTTGGCGCGTTTTGCGCGCATGCCTGTAATGGCGAAGCGATGCGCCTCATCGCGAATCTGCGCAATCAGCATCAGCGCAGCAGATTCCTTGCCGAGCTCAAGCGCGCTTCGGCCATCGGCAAAAAGTAATGTCTCTAACCCCACCTTGCGCCCCTCGCCTTTGGCAACACCGACAATCAAGCTGATGTCCAGGCCTAGCTCAGCAAGTACCTGTCGCGCCATTTCTACCTGACCTTTACCGCCGTCGATCAAAACTAGATCAGGCATGACGCCATCACCATTCGCGACCTTTTCATAGCGGCGCATCAAAACTTGCCGCATCGCTGCGTAATCGTCACCCGGCGTAATGTCGTTGATGTTGTAGCGTCGGTATTCGCCACTCTGCATCTGATGATGATGGTAAATCACACAAGACGCCTGAGTGGCTTCGCCCTGCGTGTGACTGATATCGAAACATTCGATGCGGAGCGCATCAAGATCAGCGCTATCCATCCCCAGCGTGTCGGCAAGTGCTCGCGTGCGTGATTGCTGCGATCCTTGCTCTGCCAATACGCGCGCCAATGCGATTTGCGCGCCCTTCTCCGCCATCTGCTGCCAATCGCGGCGCTTGCCCTGCGGCTGAAACACCAGCTGTATGCGATGCCCGCACTGCTCCATCAAAGCCACCATGAGCTCGGGTTCATCGAGTTCGATGTTCAGGATCAGCACACCCGGAATAAATTTGTCCGCATAGTGCTGCGCTAAAAATGCTTTGAGCACCTCCTGGTCGACGCTACTGTCGACTGCGAGCGCCATGTCAACTTGCGTGGGGAAGTAAGCGCGATCACCCAGATGACGGCCGCCGCGCACCATCGCCAGATTGACGCAGGCGCGGCCACCTTGCACCACCACCGCGATGATATCGATGTCGGCATCGCCCACCGTTTCCATACTCTGCTGGTGCAGCACACGCGATAACGCCGTAATCTGATTGCGCACTACCGCAGCCTGCTCAAACTTGAGATCAGCTGCGAAGCCATGCATCTTGCGCTCCAGGGTATCCATCAACTCGGTCTGTCGCCCGCGCAGAAACTGTGCAGCGTTATCGACATCCACCGCATAGTCTGGCTGGCTGATGAGGTTCACACACGGTCCGCTACAGCGATGAATCTGATGCAGCAAACAGGGCCGGGTACGGTTTTGAAACACGGAGTCTTCGCAGGTACGCAGCAAGAAGATTTTTTGCAAAATCTCCATTGACTGCTTGACCGCCCACGCGCTCGGATAAGGCCCAAAGTACTGACTTTTTTTATCTACTGCGCCGCGGTAGTACGACATCCGCGGAAACTCGCCCGCCGACAGCTTCAGGTAAGGATAGGATTTATCGTCACGGAAAAGAATGTTGTAGCGCGGTTGCTGGGTCTTGATCAGGTTACTTTCCAGGATCAGCGCTTCGGCTTCGCTGCGCGTTACCGTGGTCTCAAGACGCGAGATGCGCTCGACCATCATCGCAGTCCGCGGGCTGGCAAGATTCTTTTGAAAGTAACTTGAGACGCGCTTTTTCAGGTCACGCGCTTTACCGACGTAGAGCAGTTTGT
Source organism: Betaproteobacteria bacterium (assembly GCA_016868055.1). Lineage (GTDB taxonomy): Bacteria > Pseudomonadota > Gammaproteobacteria > Burkholderiales > Burkholderiaceae_D > Pernthalerella. The sequence continues at coordinate 63,139 of VGHX01000001.1, read as the reverse complement.
CTTGCGCGTCGAAGTAGCGATACACCCCCGGCAAATGCGGTAATTGCGACACTTCTTCTAGCAGTGCGGCACGGGAATCCGGTGGGTTACTGGTCTCGTCCATCAGAAAGATTTGTCATTCCGGCGCAGGCCGGGATCTAGCTTCTTCTTATCCTAGCGATTTCACCAGCTTATGCACCGCTTTGTACACAGGATCAGCCTGTAGCTCATCCCAAGTCTTTGCCGGCGAGGTAGGCACCAGCGACGCAATACGCGCTGCAGAGCGCTTTGCATCAAGCGCCACACTGGAGTCCAAACCTTCAAGCAGCTGATCGGCTTTATCCGGTGAATTACAGACCAGCACCATATCGCAGCCTGCCTTCAATGCGGCATGCGCGCCTTGCACGACATTACCTGCTACGCTGGCGCCTTCCATCGATAAATCGTCACTGAAAATCACCCCCTCAAAACCCAATTCATCACGCAACAGACTTAACCATTTACGCGAGAATCCTGCTGGCTGACTATCGAAGAACGGGTAGATCACATGCGCCGGCATCACCGCCGACAAACTCATACCCAACCAGCCATAGGGCGCTGCGTCTTCTTTCAGAATAGCTTTCGGGTCACGCTCATCAACAGGAATCGCAATATGCGAATCTGCTGCTACAAAGCCATGCCCGGGGAAATGCTTGCCGCAGTTCGCCATGCCGGCTTGTAGTAGCCCGTGATTGATGTTTTTTGCGAGCATGGTCACCACGCGCGGATCACGATGGAACGCACGATCACCAAGAACTTCCGAGGCACCGTAGTCAAGGTCCAGTACCGGCGTAAACGATAAATCCACACCGCAGGCACGTAGCTCAGCGGCCAGCACATACCCCAACGCAGTCGCGGCCTTGCAGGATTCAAGCACATCATGATCCCACAACTGGCCTAAGGCTCGCATGGCCGGCAAGCGCGTGAAGCCGTCGCTACGGAAGCGCTGCACACGTCCGCCTTCATGATCAACGGCGATCAGAATGCCCGGACGGGCACGATGAATCTCTGCACACAGCGCGGTTACCTGAGCACGATTCTCATAATTTCGCGTGAAAAGAATCACACCTCCGGTGAGTGGATGATGCAATCGCCGCAAGTCGTCATCCGACAAAGACTTACCCACTACATCCAGCATGACCGGGCCAAGCGGCTGTACAGAAGTACTCATAGTTTCTCCACGATGACAAACGCAACCGCGTATTCTGCCTCATCACTGATCGACACCTGCGCGCCGATGCCATGCGTTTGCATGAAATCGGTCAGCGCGCCACTGGTCACCACCACAGGTTTGCCACTGGGTGCGTTGAGGAATTGCGCTGAGCGCCAGGTCATGGGCATGCGCATACCCAAGCCAATCGCTTTCGAGAACGCCTCTTTGGCAGCGAAGCGAGTCGCCAGAAAGCGGTACCCACGGGCTTCGACCTTGGCTTTACGGCGCAGGTATTTTTCCATTTCTTGTGGGCCGAGGATGCGCTGGGCGAAACGGTCGCCATGCCGCCCCACCGCAGCGACGATGCGATCGATACGGATAATGTCGGTACCGATCCCGAAGATCATGCGCGCAATGCTTCCAGTCGTGATTGCGTCATGATGGCTTTCATCTCGCGTACCGCGTTCTCCCAACCGACGAACACCGCATGCGCGACGATGGCGTGGCCGATATTCAGCTCGGCGATATCAGGTATGGCAGCGATAGCTTGTGTATTCGTGTAGTGCAGCCCATGCCCGGCGTTGACTTTCAAGCCGTGACGCACACCGCTAGCAACGCCAGTACGAATGCGCTCAAGCTCTTGCTGCTGCTCATCACCTTCAGTATCTGCATAGCGCCCGGTGTGCAGCTCAATTACCGGCGCGCCTGCTTCAGCAGAGGCACGAATTTGTTCAGGATCGGCATCGATGAACAGCGATACGCGTATGCCCGCTTTCGCCAGACGATCGCACGCACGCTTGACGTCATCGAAGAAACGAATCACATCGAGGCCGCCTTCAGTCGTCACTTCATTTCGGCGCTCGGGTACCAAGCACACATCTTGCGGCTGAATGCGGCAGGCGATCTCCAGCATTTCTTCGGTAATGGCCGATTCAAGATTCATGCGCGTGGTGAGCCGCGGACGTATCTGCTCAACGTCGGCATCTTTAATGTGGCGCCTGTCTTCCCGCAGATGCAAAGTGATCACATCAGCACCGGCTTGCTCGGCCAGTAGCGCTGCCTGCAGGGGATCGGGATAAATCGTGCCACGCGCATTGCGCAAGGTGGCAACATGGTCGATGTTGACACCAAGGTCGATGACGGCGCTGTTCGGATTCAGGAAGCTCATGCTGTTTGTCGTTAAAGCTGCAGAAGATCAATCAAGATCTGCCGCGTGTTCAGGGTTACCCCACCAAGATGATGCGTCAGCAGATGGCGCATCAAAAATTTACTTTGCTGCTGCGTGACGCTATCGCTATAGTCGCCCGCTTCCATATCGATCAGCGTTTTACCAGACACAACCGGCAGCGTATCGCTGGCCACCGCAGGGCGAGGCCCACGCTCTGGCTCGAACACATAATAACTTGCTGACTCAACTTGCTCGCCACCACGCCCGAGCTCTGTCAAGGTACCGGCGACGCCCGATTCTTTGAGCAGCTGCAGCTCGAATTGTCGCAACACGATACCCGCTGGCTCATCATGCGCCAGCTGATTCAAGGCCGACATATAGGCATCAAACAGCGCCGGATGCGGATCGTCGCGCGCGAGCAGCTTGACCAGTAACTCATTCAGATAAAAACCGCATAGCAGTGCCGAGCCCTCGACCGGCAGCAAGCCACCGACCCATTCGGCAGAAATCAGCGTACGCACCTCGGCTTTACCACTCCAACTCAGCTGGAGCGGTTGAAAGGTTTGCAGCACACCACGCAATTTGGAATGCGGCCGCTTGGCGCCTTTGGCGACCACCGGCACACGACCGTAATCGCGCGCGAACACCTCAACGATGAGACTGGTTTCTTTGTAGGGATAGCTGTGCAGGACGAAACCGGGTTGTGCGATAACACGATGCTCGCGCTCGACTGGCGCTGGCCGCGCAGTGGCGCGGGCGCTGGCTTTGGCCGGCGTGGTTGGTGCGTTGACAGGCGCGTCCATCGCTCACTCGTAGCCGTAGGCGCGCAGCGAGGCCTCGTTATCAGCCCAACCGGATTTCACTTTGACCCAAATCTCGAGATAGACCTTGCCGCCGAATAGCTTTTCCATATCAAGTCGCGCTTGAGTAGAAATCTCTTTGAGGCATGCGCCCTTCTGCCCGATCAGCATCACCTTGTGCGCATCACGTCCGACCAAAATAGCGGCAAACACACGACGCAGCTGACCTTCCTGCTCGAACTGTTCAATCACTACGGTGCTGGTATACGGCAGCTCGTCACCCACGAAGCGAAAAACTTTCTCGCGTACGATTTCAGCAGCGAGAAATTTTTCGCTGCGGTCGGTGATGTCATCCTCGTCGAAGATTCGCTCGCCTTCCGGTAGATGCTGACGAATCTCGCCTTCCAGCCGATCCAGCTGAAAGCCTTGCTTGGCAGATACCGGAACGATCGCCGCAAAATCAAATTTTTGCGCGACCTGCTGCGCAAAATTCATCAGGATGGCTTTGTCTTTCACATGATCGGCTTTGTTAATCACCAGCACCGTCGGCACCGTTGAGGGCAACAGTGACAAGACTTTTGCATCGGCATCAGCGAAATGTCCGGCCTCCACCACGAACAGCACCACATCGGCGGCGGTGAGTGTCGTAGTCACGGTGCGATTCAGCGTCTTGTTGAGCGCATTGCCATGACGCGTCTGAAAACCTGGCGTGTCGATGTACACATACTGCGCATCGGCATGGGTCTGGATGCCGGTGATTCGGTGGCGCGTAGTTTGCGCTTTACGCGAGGTGATGCTGACCTTGGCACCGATCAGCTTGTTCATGAGTGTGGATTTGCCCACATTGGGCCGCCCGACAATCGCAATATAGCCGCACCGAAATCCTGCGGCGGCGGGCGCAGTGCTCATGCAGATTTGCTTTGACCGACCGACTCGGCGTGCGCGCCGTCCGCATCCAGCGGTAGCTCATCCTGTTCTTTCGCTGCGGCGATTTTGGACTGCCGGTTCGGTCGTTTGTCGTTCTCTGCAGCCTCGGACTGTATGGTTGCAATACCTGCGAGCTTCAGCTGTGCGGTGCGCTGACGGGTTTTCTTGGGCTCGGCGGGCGCTTTGGCCAGCGCCAGCTGCACCGCTTCGAGTGCTAGCCGGGCAGCGGCTTGCTCGCCCGCGCGTCGGCTGCCACCGGTACCAAATACTTGAATATCGAGCTTGGGCACTAAGCATTCGATCTCGAACTCTTGGTTATGCGCAGCGCCGTGGGTGGCAACCACATTGTACTGCGGCAGCGGAATTTTTTTACCCTGCAAAAATTCTTGCAGCAGTGTCTTGGCGTCTTTACCCAAAGTTTTTGGGTCAACGGTTTGCAGGATGGGGACATACATTGCACGAATGACGTCGCGCGCGGCATCAAAGCCGCTGTCGAGATAAATTGCGCCGAACAGCGCCTCGAGCGTGTCCGCGAGAATGGAGGGCCGACGAAAACCACCCGACTTCAACTCGCCTTCGCCGAGTCGCAAAAACTGCGATAACTCGAGCCGCTGTGCGATTTCATAGAGCGACTGCTGCTTGACCAAGTTGGCACGCAGACGCGAAAGATCACCTTCGTCGATCTTGTTGAATTTTTCGAACAGTAGCGCAGCGACGACGCAGTTAAGCACCGAGTCGCCAAGGAACTCAAGCCGCTCATTGTGCAGGCTACTGTGGCTACGATGCGTCAATGCCTGCTGCAGTAGCGCAGCGCTCTTGAAGCTGTGGCCAAGCCGTTGTTGCAGTAGCGCGATATCCATTGCGTGTTGCTGCTAGTTCGCAGCCTCGTCCTGTCCATCGTCGGGGTTACTACCCCGATATGCAATCAGCAGGCTAAACGGGCCGAACAGAACGATGCGTTTGTCATACTTGAAACGCACTCGCATGCTGTCGCCCCGACCGCTGATCTCGAGATCCTTGCCCTGCAGGGTATCTGAAAACCCCACTGATGCCACCTTGTCAAAACGCTCACGCAGCTCGGCCGGCGTATCAGAGACGGCCGCAGCGGCAGCCACTGCCTTTTTAATAGCCCAGTACTCCAACACCCCGGGGCCTGCCCTGACCAGCAGCACGCCCGCCAAAGCCAGCACCAGCAGCGTGCTGACCAAGCCCAGCAGCGAGAAACCCCGCTGGCCTTGCCTATTACCTGCAGGGACAGGTTCATCCCCGACGCAAAAACTCACTGAAACCCACCGATACGCTTGAAATTACCGAGGTTCATCCAGACAAAAAATGCTTTTCCGACAATATTTTGCTCAGGTACGAAGCCCCAGTAGCGTGAATCCAGACTGTTATCGCGATTATCACCCATCATGAAGTAATGTCCAGACGGCACCGTGCACTCGAAGCCTTCCAAGTCGTAACGGCACAGCTCGTGCTGCGGGAAGTTATCGGGGCTAGGTACGTAAGGCGGCAACTTGCCATCATTCAGAATGGCGTGGGTTATGCCCGTCAGATTTTCCCGGTAATGCTCGAAGTATTGCAACCGGTCTTCGTCCAGATAATCGGGCAGTTTTTCGTACGACACTTCTTTGCCGTTGACCGACAGTCGCTTATTTTTGTACAGCACGGTATCGCCTGGCACGCCCACCACACGCTTGATGTAATCGAGTGAGGTATCTCTTGGGAATTTAAAAACCATGACGTCGCCGCGCTGCGGGTCATTGATCGGAATAACTTTCTGGTTCACGACAGGCAAGCGTATGCCATACGTGAATTTGTTCACCAAAATAAGGTCGCCGATTTGTAGCGTTGGTAGCATGGAGCTGGAAGGGATCTTGAACGGCTCGAACATGAAAGACCGAAACAGGAAAACCGCCGCAATCACCGGAAAAAAACTTCCGGTGTAAGCGATCCAGGTCGGTTGTTGCTGCAAGCGCTCGACCAAATCAGCACGCGCGCTCGGATCAGGCTTGATACCACTTTCTGCCAGCTTGGCCTGACGCGCATCAAACTCTGCGAGCGCCTCTTCTGCCAGCTGCCGGCGCTTGGGGGCGTGATGCAAACGGTCATACAGCCACACCAAGCCGGTACCGATCGTCAGCAACAACAAGATCAGCGCAAAATTCCCCAGAATTGATTGCATCGTCATTTATTTTTCTTCCAATTGAAGAATAGCCAGAAACGCTTCTTGCGGTATCTCGACCGAACCCACCTGCTTCATACGCTTCTTACCGGCCTTTTGTTTTTCGAGCAGCTTGCGCTTGCGGCTGATGTCACCGCCGTAGCATTTAGCGAGCACGTTTTTACGCAAGGCTTTTACGTTTTCACGCGAAATAATGTTGGAGCCAATGGCTGCCTGTATCGCCACATCGAACATCTGCCGAGGGATCAGCTCACGCATTTTGGCGGCAACCGCACGTCCACGGTAAGGTGCATTGGATCGGTGCACGATAATCGCCAGCGCATCGACCTTTTCGCTGTTAATCAGTATATCGACTTTCACCACATCCGATGAGCGGTATTCCTTGAATTCATAATCCATAGACGCATAGCCACGCGAGATGGATTTCAAGCGATCAAAGAAATCCAGCACCACCTCTGCCATCGGGATCTCATAAGTCAACTGGACCTGCTTCCCGTGGTAGGTCATGTTCATCTGTATGCCGCGCTTTTGGGTGCAGAGCGTGATCACGGCACCGACATACTCCTGCGGCATGTACAAGTTAACGGTGACAATGGGTTCGCGAATCTCGTCGATCTTGGAAGGCTCGGGCATCCTTGACGGGTTATCGACCATGATGGTTGTACCATCACGCATCTTGACTTCATAGATCACGGTCGGCGCGGTTGTGATCAGGTCCATATCGAACTCGCGCTCGAGACGTTCCTGCACGATTTCCATATGAAGCAGGCCCAAGAAGCCGCAACGGAAACCAAAGCCCAGCGCTTGCGATACCTCGGGCTCATACATCAGCGCGGCATCATTCAGCTTTAGTTTTTCCAACGAATCTCTCAGCGCATCGTACTGGTTAGCTTCTACTGGAAACAAACCAGCAAACACCTGCGGCTGTACTTCCTTGAAACCTGGCAGCGGTTCGGATGCGGGTTTGGCAGCAAGCGTGATCGTGTCACCTACCTTGGCGGCTTTCAGCTCCTTGATACCGGCGATGATGAAGCCCACCTGGCCGGCCGATAATGAATCGCGCGACACCGACTTCGGTGTGAAAACGCCGACGCTTTCAACCAAGTGCTGCGCACCGGTGGCCATCAACAGAATTTTTTCTTTGGGGCGCAAGGTACCGTTTTTTACGCGTACCAGCATCACCACGCCGACATAGTTATCGAACCAGGAATCAACAATCAGCGCCTGCAACGGCGCATCAGGGTCACCAGTGGGTGGCGGTACTTTTGCAATCAACGACTCGAGTACATCTTCGACACCTAAGCCGGTTTTGGCAGAGCAGTGCACCGCATCGCTGGCCTCGATACCGATAACGTCTTCAATTTCTTCGATTGCGTTATCAGGATCAGCTGATGGCAGATCGATCTTGTTAAGTACCGGCACCACCTCAACACCGAGATCAAGCGCGGTGTAGCAGTTGGCAACCGTTTGTGCCTCAACACCTTGCGACGCATCGACCACCAGCAGCGCGCCCTCGCAGGCGGAAAGCGAGCGACTAACCTCGTAGCTGAAATCGACATGACCGGGGGTATCGATCAGATTAAGGTTGTAGACCTTGCCATCGCGCGCCTTGTAGGTGAGCGCGGCGGTCTGTGCTTTGATCGTGATACCACGCTCGCGCTCAAGGTCCATTGAGTCGAGTACCTGCGCCTCCATCTCGCGCTCGGATAGCCCGCCACAAATCTGAATGATCCGGTCGGCCAGCGTGGACTTACCGTGGTCAATGTGGGCGATGATGGAGAAATTCCGGATATGGTTCATGAAAAAATCGGATACGAAAAAGGCGCTCGGGCGAGCGCCTTGGCAATAACCTCAACAATCCGCCATTTTACCGGATTCGGTGGCGCTCCAGCCTGCGGGCTCACGCCCCGGATCGACCGATAAAACGCGCGACGGCCGCCGCATCTAAATGGTAGTGGCAGAGGGTTTGCGGCGACTGCCCGGGCGCACAACCCTGCAAGACGGGTACCAGTTCATCGTATTGCGCAAGCAGCGCCGGGTCCGCATCGACATCGATCACATCAACGCGATAATCATCGCCCACCTGCGCCTTCAATGCTTGCAGCATGTCATCGCACAGGTGACACCAGGCGCGTGAGTAAATGACGAAGTAAGCCATTATGTGTTGAGGCTGATTTGCCATCGGCATGAAAAAGAGGCCGCAACTGCAGCCCCTCGTACCGGGTAATCAGACGCTTACTGCGCTGCCGGCTTCACCGGCACGAACTGCGAAGAATCACCACGCCGCACCAGCAGCAACGCGTTTTTCTTCGGATCGAGCTTGGCGACTAATCCATTGAACTGCTTGGCGTCGCGGATATCAGTATTGTTCAGTCGAACAATCACATCGCCCTGCTGCAACCCAACGCGCGCCGCCGGGCCCTCAGCCGAGTCGATCACCGCGCCACCGTCAAGACGCAACTCCTGTTTCTGTGCATCGTTCAGATCACTCACGATCAAACCAAGCGCATTCGCAGTTTGCTCTGGCTTGCGTTTTTCTTCGGTCTTTTTCTTGGCGGTTTGGTCAGCCTCCATCTCGGCGATAACCACTGGTACCTCACGCTTGTTGCCCTTGCGCAGTACAGTCAAGTTGGCCTTGGAGCCGGGCTTGGTGCTACCCACCATGCGCGGCAGATCACCGGATTTTTCAATGGTGCTACCGTTGAACGCAACGATGATGTCACCCGCCTCAACGCCGGCCTTTTCTGCTGGGCTGCCGGGCTCGACTCGCGCCACTAGCGCACCCTGCGCACGCGGCATGCCAAGCGATTCAGCGACATCTTTCGATACCTCGCCAATCTGCACGCCGATGCGGCCACGGATCACTCTGCCAGTGGTCTTTAGCTGATCGGCGACTCGCATTGCCTCGCCAATTGGCACCGCGAAAGAGATACCCATGTAGCCACCCGATCGGCTGTAAATCTGAGAGTTGATGCCGATCACTTCGCCGCGCATATTGATCAACGGGCCGCCTGAGTTGCCAGGATTAACGGCCACGTCGGTCTGTATGAGGGGCAGGTAGTCGCCCGTATCACGAGATATCGCCGACACAATACCGGCGGTCACGGTGTTCTCCAAACCGAACGGAGAACCAATCGCAATCACCCACTCGCCTACGCGCAGTTTGCTGGAATCACCCATCGTGAGGCGCGGCAGGTTGGCGCCATCGATCTTGACCAATGCAACATCGGTACGACGATCTGAGCCAATGATCTTGGCTCTGAATTCACGTTTGTCGGTGAGCGTCACAAATACTTCGTCAGCTCCCTCAACTACGTGCGCATTGGTAAGAACGAAGCCGTCGGAGGAAATAATGAAACCGGAGCCGACCCCACGCGGTACCTGCTGCTCGTCTTGCTGAGGCGCGCCGCGACGGTTACGCGGCGAAGGCTGCTGCTGACGCGGTGCCGGCTGGCCGAAGAAGCGGCGGAAAAACTCTTGCATCTCTTCGTCTTCGCTACCACCACCGCCCTGCTGCATTTGCTTGGAGCGCTCAGTGGTGCGGATATTCACCACGGCTGGTCCGACCTTGTCGACCAGGTCCGTGAAGTCGGGCAGCACGGCGGCGTGCGCCGGGGTGGCAACGCCGAGCCCGAGACCGAGCGGCGCAAACGCCGTCACCAGCGCAAACAAGGTGGCGGCCGAAAAAAATTGACGTGTCCGTAGCGAGATGTTTCATGGGGTGTTTTTTGGGTGTTTGGGCAAAATCAATGCCCTGAATAGGCTGTTTCCATAGCGCCGTCAGGGATAAGGCGAGGATGTTAAGGCAAAAGCGTTAACGCCGCTTGGCGGCAGCAAAGCGCTCATAAATTGAGCAACAAAATTTGTTGAAATGGCAAGGCAAACAGGCGTCGCAACCAGATGCAAGTGCCTGCACCACCGGCCACTATCTGCACACTTGCAGGCTGTGTCTTGCCAATCAATCCAACACAACGGGCGTTTGCAGTTAGCGCGTGATTCGGCGCGCAATTGAAGCTACCAGGTCAACCGCCAAGTGGCTTGGTCGATCATTCTCTCTCAGTGCGTCGCCGATCAGGTGGTAGGTGTCCCAGCGGCGGCGCGCTTCACCCGACACGAGCTCCGGGAGTAGTTGTTTGGTTCGCGGCATTGTCAATTCACCGTCAATGAGTGCGGATATCTGCTCCGCGCGGCTGCTGCCGCTCTCCGCGCCACTCGCCATACCCCCAGCCCTTCAAACACTTGTTATTCGAATTCATGGACGGCACCGGGGCCGACATTTACCAACGTTTATCCGTCGCGGTGCCCAGCAGCGGCCTCAATCGCTCGGCGATTGCCTCGCGCGCACGAAATATCCGACTCCGTACCGTGCCAATCGGACAGCCCATTGTCTCTGCTATCTCGTCGTAGCTCATACCCTCCAACTCCCGCAGCGTGATCGCGATGCGCAGCTCTTCTGGCAGGGCCTCCATCGCCACGTTGACGGTCTCGGCAATTTGTTTGGTCGCAAGCATAAACTCAGGGGTGTTGATATCCCTCAGATGCTCTCCGTCATCAAAAGTTTCCGCCTCTTCAGCATCGGCCTCGGTCGATGTGGGCGCGCGACGGCCCTGCGTGACCAAATAGTTTTTGGCGGTGTTGATACCGATTCGGTACAGCCAGGTGTAAAACGCCGAGTCACCGCGAAATTGCGGCAGGGCTCGGTAGGCCTTGATGAAAGCCTCTTGCACTACATCTTCTGCCTCGGCTTGATCGCGCACCAAGCGCGACACCAGTCGCATCAGCTTACGCTGGTATTTACTCACCAGAAGCTCGAAAGCTTTCTTGTCGCCCTGCTGCACGCGATCAACGAGTAGCTGATCTATATCGCGTTCTGTCGTCAATCCCCATGCCCTCGAATGAGCGCGACATGTGGGCGAAGTAGTGTTGCTGCCCGGCCTTGCAACTACAGGCTCGGGTGAGCATTTTCAGGGTGTTAAGCAGTGGCCTTGCCACGACCGAGCTTGCATTGACTGGTTGATGCAAGCGGTGCGATGCGAGCCGGGCTGCCCGTGTGTCGTTATTTTTGTCGGCGCTTCGCTCTTGGTCGCTTCAATTGCGTGAGACAGGCTCAACTTAGCCAAGGCGGCAGGTCGTTGCTCAGTGCATCGTGATGATTTTGCCTTGCAGCGATCCAGCGACAGGCGACAGATAACGCATGAAATGCATCATCACGCATGCTGTCTGGCAGCAGGATCAATGTGATCGTGTTACCTGTTACCGGTTGCAAACGCAATACCATCAACGACGACCAGAGCGTCGAGCCTTGGCGCAGTTGAACCACCTTGCCTTCAGCATCGGATAGTCTCGGTAATCCGGCTTCAGCGTTTGGGTAAGTCTCTACCAATCGGATCTGACCGAGTCTGGTTACATCAATCCGCAGGCCTGTTCTCGGTCGAAGCGCCCGTATAACGAGCACGAATGACGCGGTGGCGCAAACAAGCACGAGGAGGTAGCACAACGCATCCGCCGGGCCGCCCGCAGCTGAGGCCTGGAATAGCCACCGCGCCACCGAAAGCAGCACTGCAGCCATTGCTATTTGCAGCACAATCCACAGCCGCGAGGGTCGTACTCGCGCCGACAGAGCAATCGTCATGAACGGGGGCGGCGAAAGTTGAAAGCGATCAGCGGGGCGCGCGGGCAGTGTCGCAGCACCGCCGCCGCTATGGGTCAGGCCTTGGCGAAAATCAGGGTGCCGTTGGTGCCGCCGAACCCGAAGGAATTTTTGACTGCGATGTTGATCGGCATATCACGCGCGGTGTTGGCGCAATAATCGAGATCACAGTCCGGGTCTTGATTAAAGATGTTGATGGTAGGCGGCGACTTTTGATGATGCACCGCCAGCACGGTGAATACTGACTCCAAGCCACCTGCACCCCCGAGTAAATGCCCGGTCATGGACTTGGTGGAATTGACCACGGCCTTGTACGCGTGATCACCCAACGCACGCTTGATCGCGACAGTTTCAGCGACATCACCCAGCGGGGTTGATGTGCCGTGTGCGTTGACGTAATCCACTTGATCCGGATTGATACCCGCGTTGCGCATTGCCGCCACCATGCATCGACGTGCACCATCACCATCTTCCGGAGGCGCAGTCATGTGATGCGCATCAGCGCTCATACCGAAGCCGAGCAGCTCTGCGTATATCTTTGCGCCGCGTGCCTTCGCGTGCTCATACTCTTCCAGCACCATCACGCCGGCGCCCTCGCCGAGCACGAAGCCGTCACGGTCTTTATCCCAAGGGCGCGATGCGGTTGCAGGATCATCATTCCGTGATGACAAAGCGCGCGCAGCGGCAAACCCACCGATACCCAAGGGTGACACAGTCGATTCAGCACCGCCCGCGATCATGATGTCAGCATCACCGTACTCGATCAAACGACCCGCCTCACCGATGCAATGCAAACCGGTAGTACATGCTGTGACGATCGCCAGGTTCGGCCCCTTCAAACCATACTTGATCGAGAGATGTCCTGAGATCATGTTGATGATGGATGCGGGCACAAAGAACGGGCTGATACGACGAGGCCCACGCGTCTGATACTCGCCGTGGGTTTCTTCGATCATCGGCAAGCCACCAATACCTGAGCCGACCATCACCCCGATACGCTCAGCGTTAGCGTCGGTCACCACTAATCCACTGTCTTGCATCGCCTGTATGCCAGCCGCCATGCCGAAGTGAATGAAAGTATCCATATGACGCGCTTCTTTGGCGGGAATGTAGTCCTCTACCTGAAAGCCTTTGACCTCACCAGCGAAGGTCGTTGCGAAGGCACTCGCGTCGAATTTAGTGACCGTAGCGATACCGGATCGGCCGGCGAGTAGTGCTTCCCATGAAGATGAGATCGTGTTGCCAACGGGGGATACGCATCCCAGTCCCGTGACAACGACACGGCGTCGAGGGGGGCGAGTCAAACAGTACTCCTGGAGAATAAATTCGGCAGTGCGAGGTGGGGATGCTTAGGCCTTGACGTGCGCCTTTGCGTAATCGATGGCTTGCTGCACCGTCGTGATCTTTTCAGCTTGCTCGTCGGGGATTTCCATTTCGAACTCATCTTCAAGCGCCATTACCAGCTCAACAGTGTCAAGCGAATCAGCACCAAGATCGTCAACGAAAGATGACTCATTTTTGATATCGGCTTCGGCAACACCGAGCTGCTCAGCAACGATTTTTTTAACACGCGATTCGATGTCAGACATCTTCATCCTCCAGTGGGTGGTTCTAGGTTTAGTGAAAGAATTCTATCAGGTTTGAGATACAGAACTTAAGTTTTGACTTCTGATTTTGCCAACATCCGTCAGCCAATTGACACTCTCAAAAAGGCAACGCATTAGCCCCCGCTCATGTACATGCCACCGTTGACATGCAATGTGGTGCCAGTGATATAGCCGGCTTGCGGTGATGCGAGAAATGACACACTTGCTGCAATATCTTCCGGCATGCCGAAGCGCCCTGCCGGGATTTGCTGCAACAGCGCGGCCACTTGCTGCTCGGTCAGCGCCTTGGTCATGTCGGTATCAATAAACCCCGGCGCGACGCAGTTGACAGTGATGTTGCGACTGCCGATCTCGCGCGCCAGCGCACGGCTCATACCGGCAACGCCCGCCTTCGCCGCCGCGTAGTTCATTTGGCCCGGGTTTCCGGCAGAGCCAACCACCGAAGTAATGTTGATGATGCGGCCGTACTTGGCCTTCATCATGCCTCGTAGCACGGCACGCGACAGCCGCGCGACCGCGGTCAAATTAGTCGCGATGACGGCGTCCCACTCATCATCTTTCATGCGCATCGCGAGTTGATCTTGGGTGATACCGGCATTGTTCACGAGTATCGATACGCCGCCCATCTCTTTGCCGATGTGATCAATCAGCGCGAGTGAGGCCTCAGCGTCATCGACATGGAGTACCTCACCTCGACCAGCATCCGTCCGCACAGCGTTCAGGTAATCACTGATCGAGGCTGCGCCAGACTCGGTGGTAGCAGTGCCGATGACGGTCGCCCCGTGTCGTGCCAAATCGATAGCGATTGCCTTGCCGATGCCTCGCGAGGCACCTGTTACTAACGCAATTTGTTTATCGAGCGATGCGCTCATTGTCCTGCCTCCAAAACAGCTTGCAGTGATGCCTGATCATTGATCGCATCAGCGCTGAGTTGCGTATCGATACGCTTGACCAAACCGCTGAGTACTTTACCGGGCCCGCATTCAATTACACGGGTAATACCCAGCGTTGACATTTTCTGTACTGACTCTACCCAGCGTACCGGTGCCGCAGCCTGACGCACTAATGCGTCCTTGATTGCCGCTGCATCGCTCTCGATCGCGACATCGACATTGTTAATGAGTTGAATACGCGGCGTTGAAAACTCAAGTCCAGACAAGTACTCGCGCAAGCGATCGGACGCAGGCTTCAGCAGCGACGAGTGAAAGGGTGCAGATACAGGTAGTGGCAAGGCGCGCTTGGCGCCTTTGGATTTGGCTAGCTCGCAGGCGCGCTCCACCGCCGCTTTGTGTCCTGCGATCACCACTTGCGCCGGTGCGTTGAAGTTCACTGGCTCTACCACTTCACCATGCCCGGCTTCGGTACAAGCCGCGCGCACATCGTCATCAGAGAGCCCGAGAATGGCGGCCATACCTCCTTGGCCTACCGGTACTGCCTCCTGCATGGCCTGCGCACGAAAGCGCACCAGGGGCACGGCATCACGAAATTCAATCACGCCAGCGGCAACCAATGCGGAGTATTCGCCCAAGCTATGTCCTGCGACTAACGCTGGCGGCGCGCCACCCGCAGCGATCCAGGCGCGATAAAACGCCACCGCAGACGCCAGCATCACTGGCTGTGTGTTAGTGGTGAGATCAAGTGATTCCTTCGGACCCTCGGCGATCAGCCTGGCAAGGTCGAGTTGCAATCCATCCGACGCTTCGCTGATCGTGTCACGCACGATCGCGTTGTCAGCGAAGCCATTCAACATACCAATCGCTTGCGAGCCCTGCCCGGGAAAAACAAATGCTGTTGCGTTCATATCGATACGTTCTGTTTTTTCGATTGTTTACTTAACCGAGTCATGCCTCCAAACCGCCATCACGCCAACGCAGTAGCGCGCTTGCGGTGTGGCTCACATCCGTGCCAGCGCAGCGCCCCAGGTGAACCCACCACCAACCCCCTCCATCAGCACCAGCTGACCAGGTTTGATGCGCCCATCGCGCGTGGCAACATCCAGCGCAAGTGGGATCGACGCAGCAGATGTATTGCCATGCTGATCGACTGTGACAATCATTTTTTCCAAAGGTAAGCCGAGTTTTTTGGCAGTGCCCTGCATGATGCGAATATTTGCCTGGTGCGGGATCAGCCAGTCGACATCGGCGGCCTGCAGGCCAGCTGCGTGCAGCGCTTCATTAGCGACCTGCTCCAACACGGAAACCGCTAATTTGAATACGGCCTGCCCATCCATCGTCAGGAAAGCGCTGCCACTGACCGCGCCACCGCTCATGTGGCCTGGAACACGAAGAATGTCGGTGTGGCGGCCATCTGCGTGAAGCTTGCTCGACAAAATGCCGGGCTGCTCCGATGCCGTGATTACCACCGCGCCCGCACCATCACCGAATAACACGCAGGTGGTACGGTCATTGAAATCCAGAATGCGCGAGAACACCTCCGCGCCGATCACCAGCACGCGCTTGTGCATGCCAGACCGAATAAAGCTATCAGCAACCGACAACGCATACACAAAACCGCTGCACACTGCTTGTACATCGAGTGCTGCACAGTGATTGGTGATTCCGAGCTTACGCTGCACTACACACGCTGTGCTGGGAAAACCACCAAGATAATCCGGTGTCGAGGTGGCGAGAATAATGAGGTCAATGTCGTCCGGTGTCAGCTGTGCCATTTGCAAGGCGTGCTGAGCTGCAGTCACGGCAAGATCACTCGACAGCACGCCGTCGTCGGCGAAGTGACGAGCCGAGATACCGCTGCGCGAAACGATCCATTCATCAGATGTTTCAAGACCGCGCCCTGCCAGCATCGCTGCCAGATCTTGATTGGTGACTCGACGCGGCGGCAAACAGCTGCCGGTACCAACAATTCGAGAGTATGTGCCCATGGGGTTCAGGGTGAGTGGCTCTCTGCACCAGCGGCTTGCGGCATCAGATCACCAATGGCTGCTTCAATACGGGACAGCACATCATGACGCGCCGCTTCGAAAGCGCGTCGTATCGCCCACTCAAAGCCGTAGGCGCTTTCGCCGCCGTGGCTCTTGAACACCAAACCGCGCAGACCGAGCAGGCTTGCGCCATTGTAGCGGGAGGGATTAAGGCGCTGCGAAATTCGACGCAGCGCCCCTTGCGCCAGCAACGCGCCCAAGGTGTTCAGCCAGCCCTGTTTCAGCTCGCTCACCAATACGCCCTTGACCAGACGGCCCAAGCCCTCGGCCGCTTTCAACGTGACATTGCCGACAAAGCCATCACAGACCACGATATCGGTGGTGCCCTCAAATATGTCGTTGCCTTCGACGTTGCCGTAAAAATTGATTAACCCCTTGTCATGATCGGCGCGCATCAGTTCAGCGGTTTGCTTTACCAGCTCATTACCTTTGATGTCTTCCTCGCCGACATTCAGCAAGCCGACAGTGGGTCTTGCATGCCCTTCAACTGCGGCCACCAAGGCTGAGCCCATCAGCGCGAATTGTTGCAGGTGGAATGGTTCGCAGTCGACGTTGGCGCCAAGGTCAAGCACGTAGGTCGGACCATCTTTCTGGTTGGGCAAAATAGTACAGATCGCTGGCCGATCAACCCCGGCGATGGTTTTCAACAGGTAGCGTGAAACCGCCATCAAGGCACCGGTGTTACCGGCCGAGACGCAGGCTTGTGCTGCGCCTTCTTTGACCTGATCGATGGCCACCCGCATCGATGAGTCCCGCTTGCGGCGTAGCGCAACTTCGAGTGTGTCGTCCATTTCGACCACCTCAGTGGCGTTGACGATACTGAGTTGCGGGTGGTGCTCGGCGCCGAGCTTACGCAGTTCGGCGCGGATGATTTCTTCGCGGCCGACTAAAAGTAACTGAGCATCGTGCTGCTGATTGACGAAGGCGACCGACGCAGGCACGGTAACCGGCGGACCGTGGTCGCCGCCCATGCAGTCAATCGAAATCCGAACGGTCATGACTGAGGCACCTCAGCGTTGAATTGCAGAGCAATCCGCTGATGGGCAAGTTTGACCTGATGGCAGTGGTCGCGCATACAAAAACGGCGTTAGTGGTCAAAGACCCCTGACGCCGAATGATGAAAATGCTTTGCGTGAAACGGGAATCGCCGCTGACGACTTACTCGTCGTTCTTGGTCTTCATGACCTTGCGGCCACGGTAGAACCCGTTCGGACTGATGTGATGACGCAGATGCACCTCACCCGTGGTCGGCTCGATCGCGGTGGCCGGCGGGGTTAGAAATTGGTGCGAGCGGTGCATACCCCGCTTCGACGGCGTCTTTTTGTTTTGCTGAACTGCCATGACGTACTCCTAAGGAAGCACTGCTAAAGCGAGAAGCGCAAACCGCTCGGCGCTCGCTCAAAGCAGCGAATCCGATAGTTTAACACAAAGGAATGAGATGACTAGACACCTTGCGCCGCCGCGCCCGGCCGGGGCCGCCCGAATTGTGCGGCTACACACGCGCACCCACTGCGCAGAACGCGCGGCACAAGTGTTTTCGAACAATTAACTAGCCCAAGCTATTTTTTCAATTTCTGCAACACCGCAAACGGTGAATCGGGCTTGCCTGGCGTATGCGCCGCCCCACCATCTGGACAAGTTGGATGCCGAGGCGACAGTGGTAAAGAAAGCAAGACCTCATCTTCAACCAGCTGCATGAGATCAAGCGTTGCGCTACCGACGATCACATCAATCGCGTCATCGTCGAGCGTTTGTTCAATGGCGTCGGCTTCCTGTTCATCATGCGCCAGCACCAGCCGCGTTTGTGTATCGATGGCGTGCGACATCGGCAACAGGCAGCGCTGGCAAACCAACGCTACATCACCCGTCACCGCCATGTTGAGCTGCGCATAATCCTTGGGATGACGGCCGCCTCGAAACGACCAATGAACCGCCCCTTGCTGGTTGAAAGTCTCCGCCGCCAACCTCGGTAACTCAGCGATAGCGGCCGAACCCTCGCGCTGCTCGGCCTGGCGACAAAATGCAAATCCATCGACGATTACTTGGCTCATAGCGCGGGCTCGCTGCGTAAAGGCCGGTATAGTAACAAGGCCACCCCTACCTTCGCAGCCATTTAGCCCTACCGATCGCACCACCCATGTCAAGTTCACCGCGACTGATCCTTGCCTCAAGCTCAACCTACCGCCAAGCGCTGCTGGCGCGGTTACAGCTGAAGTTCGAGACAATCGCGCCGGATATCGATGAGCGCGCCCTTCCGGATGAAACTGCAATCGATACTGCGCTCCGTCTGTCGCAAGCGAAAGCAGAGGCGGTAGCCAGCACCACGAGAGATGCCTTGATCATCGGCTCGGATCAAGTCGCTACTTTGGATGGAATGCATATCGGCAAGCCTGGCACCCACGCCAAGGCCCTGTCGCAACTGCAAGCAATGCGAGGACGCGAAGTGGTTTTTCACAGCGCACTGTGCCTGCTGGATACGCGACCAGAAGCTCCGCAACGAGTACAAATACAAAACATTCAAACCGTAGTTTGCTTCAGACATTTGTCAGACGAAGAGCTGGATGCGTATCTGCACATTGAGCAACCGTATGATTGTGCCGGCAGCGCTAAAAATGAAGCCCTGGGTATTGCGCTGCTGTCGTCCATTCGCAGCGACGACCCAACAGCACTCACCGGGCTGCCGCTGATTTCTCTGGTCAGCATGCTACGCGTATCCGGTGTGAATTTTTTCAAAGGATAGGCTGATGCGAGGAACGCTGTACCTGATTCCGAATGCACTCGGTGCCGGTGCGCTCGACAGCGTTATTCCCGATCAGGTGCGCGCGCGCACTGCGTCGCTCCAGTATTTCATTGCAGAGAACGCCAAAAGCGCGCGTGCTTTTCTGAAGCTGGTTAGCGCCACCCATTCGCTTCGACAGTCGATACAAGAAACCCATATCAGCGAACTGAATGTGAACACAGCCGCCGAGCACATACCTGCGCTGCTGACACCGCTGCTGCAGGGCCATGATGTCGGCTTATTGTCTGAAGCAGGCGTACCCGCGGTGGCAGACCCGGGCGCAGACCTTGTGCGTCTTGCGCATCGAGAGGGCGTCCCGGTCAAACCGCTGGTAGGGCCTTCTTCCTTGCTGCTGGCGCTAATGGCCAGCGGCCTGAACGGGCAAAGTTTTGCGTTTCATGGTTACTTGCCAACCGATGCCGAACCGCGCGCGGCTCGCATTCGGCAACTTGAGCAACGCTCACGACAAGAACGACAAACGCAGATGTTTATTGAAACGCCTTACCGCAATGAGGCGATGTTGCAAGCGCTCGCTACGAGCTGCGCGCCAGATACGCTTGTTTGCGTTGCGACTGATCTCACACTCGACACCGAGTTAGTGCGCACCATGAGCGCGCAGCAATGGCAAAAAGAGATCTCAGCAGGGCAGCTGCCGTCGCTCAAAAAAAGACCAAGCGTGTTTCTGCTGTTGGCGTAACAATGAGGACAACAGAATCAAGGCAGCGGCTGGATCCCGAGACGGTTTCAATCAACCTACCGGGGCTTGACCCACTCGGTCGCCATGGTCTTCGCAAACCCCTCACCGACCGCAGCACCGAACTTTTTCAGCACCCGATCAGATAAGCCCTCACGCACGGTGTAGTCAATCACATCTTCTGCTTTCAGCACATCGCGCGCGACACCATCGACCGTACCGAGTCCATCTGCCAAGCCAAGTCGGATCGCACTTTCTCCGGTCCAGAATAAGCCAGAGAAAATCTCCGGCGAGTTTTTCAGTCGCTTGCCGCGACCCGAGCGCACCGCAGCGATAAACTGCTGATGAATCTCATCGAGCAAAGACTGAGTATAAGCACGGTGACGCGGATTTTGCGGCTGAAACGGATCCATCATGGCCTTGTTCTCACCCGCAGTCATCAGGCGCCGCTCGATACCAAGCTTATTCATCAGACCAGAGAAGCCGAAGCTGCTCATCAGCACACCGATTGAACCAACCACACTACCCTGGCTGACATAGATACGATCTGCTGCTGCTGCAATGTAGTAGCAACCCGAAGCGCACATATCTTCTACCACTACATACACCGGTTTATTCGGATGCAGCTTACGCAAGCGGGTGATCTCGTTGTTCACGATCGCAGACTGTACCGGGCTGCCACCCGGGCTATTCATGCGCAGTACCAAACCCACAGAGCCTTCGTCGTTGAAGGCATCCTGCAAGGCAGGCATGATGGTGTCAACCGAGGCGGTCGGGCTGTCCGAATCAATCTCACCCGTGATCTCAATCAGCGCAGTGTGCCGAGTACTGGGTGGCTTGCCGCCCCACTTCAAGTCGAGCGCGGCGCCGGCAGCGATGAGCGCCAGCAGCAGGATGCCGATGCGGTACACATTGCGCCAGCGACGGTTAGCACGCTGCTCATCCAAGTAGGCATGGGCGATTTTCTCTAGCGTCTCATAAGGTATCCGCGGTGCCGAGGCGGTTTGAGCGGCGTCGTTAGCCGACTCCGCAGATGTCGCTGCTGTAGTTGGTGCGGATGCTGATGTTGGTTCTTCCATAGCGCTTGCTTATCGTTAGCTTCAGGCCATTACCGGGCCAACGTCGTTGTCCGGCTCCCAAAAAACTTTGTTGTCTTGCTCGATTACCTGCAACTTGTGCAACTTGCCGCCCCGGCACGGACCACCGGCGCAATGACCTGTATCGGGCTGGTACAGCGCGCCGTGCGTCGCACACACCAGATATAAACCACTCTCCTCAAAGAACTCGCCTGGATTCCAGTCAAGCTCCATTGGCAAATGCGCGCAGCGGTTCAGATAGGCGTATACCGAATCACCATAGCGCACCACGAAACCTGTGCGGTCGCCGCCGTCCGCCGTGACCGGGAACCGCACCCCCAAGCCGCCATCTGTGAGCGCCGCTGATTCGCAAATATAAACTGGATTACCCATCACCCGATACGATCCAATCGCCCGACGCAGGCTTGACTATCTTGGTCAGCAAAAGTTTTACAGCGGCACCATCGCACTGAAGTCAGCGGCAGCGCCCCCGCCTTAGGCATGCTCATTCAGCCAACCATGCAATTCGCCAATGGAATCAGCGCCAAACAGCGGCGCATGCGCCGCCAACTCAGCAGCCGGATGCGCGCCATAGTGCACGCTGATCGCCGCTGCGCCGGCGTTTCCTGCCATTTGCATGTCATGGGTGGTGTCGCCAATCATGACCGTGCGACGCATATCCTGCCCGAGTTCACGCGTCAGCTCCAGCAGCATGGCAGGGTTCGGCTTGGAAAAGGTTTCGTCTGCGCAGCGGGTTGCATCAAATAACGAGGTCACGCCGGAGGCCGCCAGCGCGCGGTTCAGCCCCACACGACTTTTGCCCGTAGCAACCGCAAGGAAGTATCCCTGCTCGACGAGATCGTCCAGCATCTCGCGCGCACCCGCAAATAAAGTTAGCTGATGGTCTTGCGACAAATAGTGATGACGGTAGCGCTCGGCCATTTTCGGGTAGTGGCGCGGATCAAGATCGGGCACTGCCGCTTGTAGCGCGTCTTGCAAGCCCAGACCTATAACGTACGACGCCGCGCGCTTGTCTGGCACCGTCACCCCCAGGTCGCGAGCGGCGGCTTGCATGCTGGCGATAATCGCTGTGGTGCTATCCATCAACGTACCGTCCCAGTCGAAAACAATTAAATCAAATTTTTTGCGTGGCATGTCTAAGAATTCACCCCGTTAGGCCGCTTGCGGCGTTGCCAGCATCTTGCCGGTTGTCTTGCACTGTCTTCGGTGCTGCCGCATTGCCATCAACCAAACGAGGTGGGTATTCAGGCACTTTCGGTCGCATTTACCGCCTTCGGTTCGAGTGACTGAAGGAAATCGACGCATGGTTTAGGTAGCGTGGCCTCTACATCAACTGGCTCACCCGTTATGGGATGAGTAATTCGCAGCCGATATGCGTGCAGGAACATACGCCTGAATGCGATTCTCCGCCCATCCGGCTTTTGTAAATCACGGTTGAGCGCATAGTCGCCGTACTTGTCGTCTCCTACAATCGGGAAACCCGACGACGCGAGATGAACCCGAATCTGATGGGTACGACCCGTCTTCAGCTCTGCTTCCAGCAACACATACACGCCGTATTTTCTCAATAAATTGAATACCGTGTGCGAGGGCTGCCCATCGGCCTGCACCCGCACACGGCGCTCGCCCTCGAGCGTGGTGTATTTGAACAGCGGTAGTTTGATGTGCTGACGCCGGTGCTGCCAGTCGCCTTTGACAAGCGCGAGATAACGCTTGTCGAGTTGGCCAAGGCGAATCTGCTCATGCAAGGCGGTGAGCGCGCTGCGTTTTTTTGCCAGCATCAGGATGCCGGAGGTCTCGCGGTCAAGACGATGCACAAGCTCGAGGAAGCGCACAGCGGGCCGAGCCGCGCGTAGCTGCTCGATGACGCCATGGCTCACCCCGGAGCCGCCATGAACCGCGACACCGGCGGGCTTGTCGATGATCAGCAGCGCCTCGTCCTCAAACAACACGGGAAACTCGGCCGCGGGCGCCTTGTGATCCGACGGCGCGGGCAGTCGCATCGGTGGCACCCGCACAGTATCGCCCTCCAGCAGCCGATAGGTCTGATCGATGCGCCCCTTGTTGACCCGGATCTGGCCCGAGCGCAGTACCTGATAAATGTGGCTCTTGGGCACGCCCTTGCACACTCTTAGCAGGAAGTTATCGATGCGCTGACCCGCCTCGTCGGGCCCGATGGTGATCTGCCGCACCTGCGCCAGCCCGGCGGTGGGCGAAAGCTGCGCTGATTTTGCTGCTGCGCCCACGGAAATTCTCGCTGAGTCTCTCATGGGGTATGTATAATCGTACGACGGACTCGGTCCGTGATTGTGTTGGAAGAATTAAGGCATTCTACACAGGGGTGGGTTCATCGACCTCGCAAGGTGATTGCAAAACAGATGAACATAGCCGTGTATGCAGCACCCTGCTGCGGTCAGAGTCGCACCGACGATGCGACCGGACCATGCCATAGGGTGCTGGAAACGAGAGCCTGGAACCCAAGGATAACTCTGGCCAGACTGCCGCAGATCGGTAGCCTGGCCGGAAAATGATGCAGTACTGTTTGCCGATTGATCGAAAGCTGTCGCTGAAAAAGACAAGATGATCCTCAGCCCCAATCCCAGCCATGACACCGCGCGCGCTTTGCGCGCTGGTCGGCGGCTGCGCGCGGACTGATCGCTTCGGCAGTACCTGCAGCATTAGCGCCCAACGAGGCCACGCGCATGTCGCGTGAGCTTCGCTCAAAGCGCCCCTCCCTCCAGCCCCCGTCCCTCGCATACATTCCTGAATAAGTCGCGCCCTGCTTAGTTGGCGCGACATGAAGGCCCCGAGGGGCCGCGGAGTAATGCATCATGAAACGAATGTTGTTCAATGCCACGCAGCAGGAAGAACTGCGCGTCGCCATTGTCGATGGCCAAAAACTGATCGACATCGATATCGAGGCCGCCGGCCGCGAGCAGCGCAAATCCAACATCTACAAGGGCGTCATCACGCGTATCGAGCCTTCGCTGGAGGCCTGCTTCGTCAACTACGGCGAAGAGCGCCACGGCTTCCTGCCGTTCAAGGAAGTGGCGCGCAGCTATTTCCGTGAAGGCGTTGATGTCCGCAACGCCAGCATCCGCGAGGCGCTGCGCGAGGGCCAGGAAATCGTTGTCCAGGTCGAAAAAGAAGAGCGCGGCAACAAAGGCGCTGCGCTGACCTCGCTCGTCTCGCTGGCCGGTCGCTATCTGGTGCTGATGCCCAATAATCCGCGCGGTGGCGGTGTGTCGCGCCGGGTTGAAGGTGAAGACCGCCAAGAACTACGCGAAACCATGGACAAACTCGATCTGCCGCATGGCATGTCGGTGATTGCCCGTACAGCGGGTATCGGTCGCACCGTCGAAGAATTGCAGTGGGACTTGAACTACCTGATGCAGCTTTGGAATGCGATTGATGGCGCGTCGAAATCGGCGCCTGGCGCGTTCCTGATTTATCAGGAGTCGTCGCTCGTGATCCGCGCGATTCGTGATTATTTCCAGCCTGATATTGGCGAAATCCTGATCGATACCGACGATATCCACGAGCAGGCGCAGCAGTTCATGAGCCACGTGATGCCGGACATGGTGCCGCGTGTAAAACGCTATCGCGACGATGTACCGCTGTTCTCGCGTTTCCAGATCGAGCATCAGATCGAAACCGCCTACTCGCGCACGGTACCTTTGCCGTCCGGGGGTGCAATCGTGATCGATCACACCGAGGCTTTGGTATCGATTGATGTCAACTCGGCGCGCGCTACGCGCGGTTCCGACATTGAAACCACCGCGTTCAACACCAACCTCGAGGCGGCAGAAGAAGTCGCACGTCAGCTACGTCTGCGAGATCTGGGCGGTCTGATCGTGATCGATTTCATCGACATGGAAAGCGCGAAGAACCAGCGCGAAATCGAGAACCGCCTGAAAGACGCCCTGCACTACGATCGCGCCCGGGTTCAGATGGGCAAGATCTCGCGCTTCGGTCTGATGGAGCTTTCTCGTCAGCGTCTGCGTCCCTCGCTTTCCGAGGGCAGCCATGTGACCTGCCCACGCTGCAACGGCACCGGCCACATTCGTGACACCGACTCTTCCGCGCTACAAGTGCTGCGTATTATTCAAGAAGAGGCAATGAAAGAAAACTCGGCAGCGATTCATGTCCAGGTACCGGTCGATGTTGCTGCTTTCTTGCTGAATGAGAAGCGCGGCGAGATTCTCAAGATCGAAACCCGTCATCGCGTGACCGTCGTGCTCATCCCCAATAAGCACCTCGAGACGCCGCATTACAAACTCGAGCGCATCAAGCACGATGATCCACGCCTGGATGATCTGCATGCCAGCTACCGCATGGCCGAAGAAGTCGACACCGACATCGGCTACAGCAAACGTAAAGCGGAAGAGGCAAAGCCACGCCAGGAAGCCATGGTCAAGGGCATCACACCGGATCGCCCTGCACCCATCGTCGAGCGTAAGCCAGAGCCAGCTGCAGCGACCACCACCGATGAAGCCGCTGCAGAGGGTTTCCTGTCGCGACTGTTCGGCTTATTCCGTAAAAAATCGAGCGCACCCGCCGAGCCCGAGGCCGCCAAGCCTGTCTCGCGCGAGCGCTCCGAGCGCGGTGAGCGCGGTGGCCGCAATCGTCGAGGTCGTGGCCGTGGTCGCGATCGTGATGAACGCAGCGCTGAGGCAAAACCCGCCAAGGAAACCGCGCCGAAAGTCGCAAAAGACAGCAAGGAAGTCAAAGAGCCCGAAGAGCCGCGCCAGCCCAAGCCAACGCGCGAGCAGCGCGAACCGCGTGAAGCTCAAGAGACGACTGAAGCAAAGCGCGAGCGTCCGCAGCGCCAACCGCGCCCGGAGCGCAAACAAGAGGAGGAGCATACGCCTGTCGAGCAGCAGGTTCAAGCGAGCCTGCAACTTGGTGCCGCGAGTGAGTCTGCCCCACTGAGCTCATCACAGGTGGTGAGCGCTGAATCCGAAGACAGTGATGACCAGCCACGCCGCCGTCGCCGTCGCGGCGGGCGTAATCGTAACCGTCGCGACCGCGATCATGTCGTGAATGATGCGGCTTCGAACGGACAAGCCGAACTGACAACAGATCATGACGTGTCGCTCGCTGGGGCTTCGCATGATGTGGGGTCGCACGAGCCTTCGCATCATGAGCCCGCGCATCATGAGCCTGCGCATCACGAGCCTGCGCATCACGAGCCTGCGCATCACGAGCCGTTGCATACAGCGGCTGCCTCAGTTGTGTCGAGCCATGACTTGCACCCAGTTACACCGGTGGTTCCGGTGTCGGTCTCGGTTAATGAAACTACGTCACCGGCGCCGCTCTCCGCAGAGTCACATGAAACTGTTTCAGCAAACACCGAGCATCACGACCAAGGTGCTGCACCTGAACCCATGGTGGAAGTCGCAACAACGGCTGAGCTACCGAATTTAACCGCGACCGCAGCACCAACCGCAGCGCCAACCGCAGCGCCAACCGCAGCGCCAACCGCAGCACCAACTGCAGCACCAATTGCAGCACCGAAAGAAGCACCTTATCTCGATATCGATGCGATGCTACGTGCAGCTGGTTTGCAAATGACCGAGACCGATCCGGAACGTCTGCGCGTGGTGCAAGCCGAGCAATCCACAACCGCACCCGCTCCGCGTGCGCCACGAGAACGCCGGCCTGCAGCACAGCTATCGGATGAGCCTCTGCAACAAGTGGAGACACGTCACTGATTGGTGTAGCTCATTAAAAAAACCCGCCATCCCCTGGCGGGTTTTTCTTTTTATACGGCACTGCGGCTCACCACCTATTCACGCTTGGGCAATAGCGCTTGTACGATACGTGTAAATTAATGGATTACCCGGGACCTTTTGGAGAACACCAACATGTACGAGCTAAAAGTTGACGGTATGACCTGCGGCGGTTGTGCGGCTAGCGTGAAGCGCGCATTACAAGTACTGGATGGGAATGCAAATATCGAGGTCGATCTACACAGCAAGGCCGTGAAAATTGAAACCAGTGTAGCGCTTGATGCCGTGAAGGCTGCTGTCGAGGATGCAGGCTATGACGTACTGAGCGCTACCTGAACAAATGCCTCCGCTAAGGCTGCCTTGCAATGAGCCTGCGCAGCGAAAGCCTTCAGCACCTTCAAGCGGCAGGTCGCCAGCGCTTCAATAGTATGGCATTCGTTACCACACTCACTGAACTCAATGCCATCGCGCCGCCAGCGATCATTGGATTGAGTAAGCCCAATGCCGCTAGCGGCAATCCAACTAGGTTGTAGACGAAAGCCCAAAATAGATTTTGTCGGATCTTGGTGGTCGTTCGCTGCGAAATAACAATCGCATCGGCGACCAACGTAGGATCAGCACGCATCAAGGTAACACCAGCGGTATGCATCGCCACATCGGTACCCGACGACATCGCGATGCCAACATCAGCTGCGGCAAGTGCCGGCGCATCGTTAATGCCATCACCCACCATCGCAACAGTGCCATGTGCTTGCTTTAAGCGAGTAATGAGCGAAGCTTTATCACCCGGCAGCACCTGAGAATAAAACTCCGTGATACCAACCGCTTGTGCAACCGCGCGAGCAGCCCCTTCGTTATCGCCCGTAATCATGACGGCGTTCACACCAAGTACCTGAAGTCGTTCGATGGCAGCGCGCGCGCTCTGCTTGACCACATCACCAAAGGCCAGCACACCCACTACCCGAGTACCCGCGGCATCGTGCACAGCAAGCCAAGACACGGTGCGCCCTGCCGCTTCGTGTTCCGTCGCAAACGGCTGACCGAGTGAGGTGTCAATCGCTAAGTCGGCCATGAGCCGGGTGTTACCAAGGTAAATCGTTTTATCGTCCGAATTCGCCTGTATGCCACGCCCCGGCAGAGCGTGAGCGTTGCTCACTGCGTACGGCGCAATACTTTGCTCAGCAGCGTTCTGCACAACCGCTTTAGCCAGCGGGTGATCGCTGTGCTGCTGCAATGATGCGGCAAGCTGCAGCACATCATGATCGCTGATCGTGATGCCTTTAATCTGAACTACTGACGGTCGTCCCTCGGTCAGCGTTCCCGTCTTGTCAAAGGCAACCACGCGAATCGCATGCGCAGTTTCAAGTGCTTCCGCATCCTTGATTAGGATGCCATGCCGTGAAGCGACACCCGTGCCCGCCATGATGGCTGTGGGCGTTGCCAGACCCAGTGCGCATGGGCAGGCAATCACTTGTACTGCTACAGCGTTAAGTAAGGCCTGCTGCCAGTCACCGCTCAGCCACCCCCATAGCAGTAGTGTGATGACCGAGGCCAGCAAGACGACCGGTACAAATACGGCGCTGACCTTATCAACGATTCGTTGAATCGGCGCTTTCGTAGCCTGAGCGTCTTCAACGCTTCGGATAATGTGCGATAGCATCGTATCGCGACCAATAGCGGTTACCCGCATGATCAGCACACCCTCTTGATTGATTGCACCACCCGTCAAGCGATCGCCGATCTGTTTAGGGATGGGCAGACTTTCACCGGTCAGGAGTGATTCATCCAGGTGACTATCACCTTCAATCACAATGCCATCAACCGGCACCCTATCCCCGGGGCGTACGACGAGCGTATCGCCTAACTGCACTTTCTCTATCGGTACTTTCTGGTCGACACCGTTGCGTCTGACGATAGCCTCGCTAACACGAAGTACTGAAAGCGCCTGTAATGCAGCGATCGTTTGCTGCTTTGCCCTGGCCTCTAGCCATTTACCAAGTAGTACCAGCGTAATAACGACCGCTGATGATTCGAAATACAACTGTGCATGTGAACTATGCCGCAACAGCAAGTACACCGATAAACCGTAGGCAGCACTCGTACCGATGGCGACTAACAGATCCATGTTGCCGCTACCCGCCCTCAGCGCGCGCCAACCAGCACGATAAAAACGTCCTACCAACCAGAACTGTATCGGCGTGGCGAGCGCGAACTGCAACCAACCCGGCAGCATCAGATCGCGACCGAACAACATGCCGAGCATTGGCAACAGCAACGGTGCTGTCAGAGAAGCCGATACCACTACAGGCCATAAGGATGATGCCGATGAATAGCGTCGTCCACGACGAGCGCCTTCAGAAGTGGAAGGTGATGCAGTGAACGATGAATCTGCCTTTGAAGTATCGACAGAAGAATCAGTCACGGAACCAGCAGAGGAACCGACTGGTGCGGTCAGCATCGTCGGCTCGAGCTGCGCGTCAAACCCTGCTTTTTTAACCGCAGTGATTAACGCCGATACGGGTACGCCCAAAGCGTGAATGCGAGCCTTTTCAGTGGCAAGGTTGACCGAGGCGTCGAGCACGCCGGGTACCTTGTGCAGTACCCGCTCCAGCCGCGACACGCAAGAAGCGCAGGTCATTCCCTCGATGAGCAGCGTATATTCGTCGGTATTCTTCGGAACAATACGCGTGTCATTCATAGCCTACCACTCGCCGCGTAATATTTTGTCCAACCAAAATGCGCCAATCAGCGTCTTCACATCGGTGATTTTTCCTTCCCGTACCCATGTCATCAACTCATCGGGTGAGACACTGATCAACTCAAGGAATTCACCAGGATCGAGTTGCTGCTCACCCGACACCAGCCCTCGCGCAAGAAAAATATCGAGATGCTCATCTGAGTAAGCAATCGCATTGTGGATAGTGCAAATGAACTGCCAGTCGGACGCGCTATAGCCGGTTTCTTCGCGCAACTCTCGCTGCGCACACAGCAGCGGGTCTTCGCCATATGCCAGCTTGCCCGCAGGTAGCTCGATGAATACACGATCGTTGGGATATCGGTACTGTCGCTCCAGCAGCACGCGGCCGTCATCGAGTAGCGGGATGATCACTACCGCACCGGGATGACGGAAATACTCTCGAGTAGTTTCTGATCCATCGGGCAATCGCACCACATCGCGGCGAACTTGTAAGAAGCTACCCTCGTAAACAAGCTCGCTGCTAATTAATGTTTCCTTGAGGTGCTTATCCATGCGTTGCGATCAGTACGCTTTGAAATTTTTCCTTGCGAGTATGGCTGTCAAGCGACCACAGTGACACCAATCAGCTGGCTCTGCGACGCAAGTAACGGTGTACGAAACCAGGAAAGCCGAGCACGAGGTACAGGCAGACGGTAACTGCATAGAATTGCCAGGCTTGGGGGAAGGCATTGCCGATCGACGACTCGATGGCGTAGGCGACACCAAGCACCAGGAAGTACAGCACGATCAGCTCGAGTATGCGAACTAACGGTGATTTCGGTCCGTGTTTCAGACGGAAAAAGCCAAACAAGGATTCGGTAAAGTAAGGAAAGTTCGCGCAAACCGCCATTAGCGCGATGACCATCCAACTAGCGGAAGTAGAATTCACTGAAGATACGGGATCAAGAAGCGAGTGCTTGCGTCATGGCGTAGACACAAGCCGCCATCAAAGGCCCGGGCAACACACCAAGAAGCACGACGGCGATACCGTTGAGTGACAAAGCCAGTCGCAAACCGCCGTTGGCCTCGATGACTTCGGCATCCGCCGGCTCATCGAAGTACATCAGCTTCACCACGCGTAGGTAGTAATAGGCACTGACCAAGGACGCCAGTACGGCGAAAACAACCAGGCCGAGATGCCCTGCCGCCAACGCCGCCTGCAAGACTGCGAGCTTGGCGTAGAAGCCGACCATCGGGGGCACACCCGCAAGCGAGAGCAGCAACACCATCATGATCGCCGCGAACCACGGGCTGCGCTGGTTGAGTCCTTTGAAATCATCGAGATGATCTGCCTCAAAACCGCTGCGCGACAAGAACAAGATCACTGCGAAGCTACCCACGGTAGTCAGCACATAGGTGATCACATAAAACATGGCAGAGCTATAGGCATTCGCGGCTGATGCAGCATCGCTGCCATCGAACACGCCCGATAACAAACCGAGCAGCAAGAAACCCATCTGCGAGATGGTGGAATACGCCAGCATGCGCTTGATATTGGTCTGGGCGATTGCAGTGATATTGCCAACAATAAGCGACACCACCGCCAGCACAATCATCATCTGCTGCCACTCGCCCGCCAAGCCGCCCAGCCCCTCGACCAGAATTCGAATGATCACCGCAAATGCAGCGAGCTTGGGTGCGCCACCAATCAGCAGCGTGACCGAGGTTGGCGCACCATGGTAAACATCGGGCGCCCACATGTGAAAAGGTGCGGCCGACAGCTTGAACGCCAAGCCAGACACCAAAAACACCAAGCCAAGCGCAAGCACTGTCTTGTTGGCGCTGCCGCTCGCAACCACCTGCGCGATCTTGCTCATCACCAGCGAACCGGTCGCGCCGTAAATCATCGACATGCCGTACAGCATGAAACCAGAGGCTAAGGCACCCAGCACGAAATACTTCATTGAGGCCTCGGTAGAGATAGCATGATCGCGCCGCAAAGCCACCAAGGCATACAGCGACAACGACATCAGCTCCAGACCCAGGTAGATCACCAGGAAGCTATTGCCCGAGATCATGATCATCTGACCCAGAAGGGTAAGCAATGCCAAGACATAAAATTCGCCGGACAGATTGCCACCCAACATGCCGCGTTGATTGGAGTAGGTACGCGCATAGACCAGCGTGAGGAAGGTTGCGACAGCGGCACAGCATTTCAGCAGGCTTGCCATCGGATCGAGCACATAGCCATGATCAAATGCGTACACGGAGCCCGGCACCGCAAAGTCACTGATCGTAAGAACGGCAGTCACCGCGATAACGAGTAAAGACAGGCGGTGACTCAGCGGTGTTTTTTCTTCATCGGCGAATAATCCAGCCACCATCACGACCATGGTCGCAACCGCAAGGAAAATTTCTGCGCCCGCTAATTCGTAGTTCAACTCAGTCATTGTGATTTCCTGACTTATTGCGGGATCTTGCTGATAGCGATATGCCTCAGCAGATCGACCACCGAGGTCTGAGTAAGATCAGTGAACGGTGCGGGATGCACACCCATCCAAATCGTCGCGATCGCGAGCACACCAAGAATCAGAAATTCGCGCATCGATACATCTTGCAGCGTGGCCACGTTCTCGTTACCCACCTCACCGAACACCACGCGCTTGACAAGCCACAGCGAATACGCTGCACCAAGAATTAACGCAGTCGCCGCCAGTAAGCCGATGGCGAAGTTGTACTCGACGGCACCGAGAATCACCATGAACTCACC
Source organism: Betaproteobacteria bacterium (assembly GCA_016868055.1). Lineage (GTDB taxonomy): Bacteria > Pseudomonadota > Gammaproteobacteria > Burkholderiales > Burkholderiaceae_D > Pernthalerella. The sequence continues at coordinate 30,941 of VGHX01000001.1, read as the reverse complement.
GATGAAGCCCGAGGTACCCGGCAGCCCGGCATTCGCTAACGAGAACAATACAAACAAGGCAGCAAAGCGCGGCATGGTGTTAACGACACCGCCGTAGTCGGCGATTTGGCGCGAGTGCATGCGGTCGTATAGCACGCCAATGCAGAGGAACATCGCGCCTGATACGAAACCATGCGAAATCATTTGCATCAGCGCGCCCTGTACCGCCAGTTCACCAAACATGAAAAAGCCCAAGGTCACAAAACCCATGTGGGCGATGGACGAGTAAGCCACCAGCTTTTTCATATCCGTCTGCACCAACGCCACCAGACCGATGTAGATCACGGCAATCAGCGACAAGGTGATCATGACGCCAGATAAAGCCTGGCTGGCGTCGGGTGCGATCGGCAACGAGAAACGCAAAAAACCATAGCCACCCAGCTTCAGCATAATCGCAGCCAGCACGGCAGAGCCTCCGGTGGGCGCCTCAACGTGCGCATCCGGCAACCAGGTATGTACCGGCCACATCGGCACCTTGACTGCGAAGGCCAGCAAGAACGCGAGGAACACCCAGATCTGCGCCTCCAGCGCAATCGGCAGCTTGTGCCACGCGCTAATGTCGAAGCTTCCTGACTGGAAGTACAACCAGATCAACGCCACCAGCATCATCAGCGAGCCGAGGAAGGTGTACAGGAAGAATTTGATCGCTGCGTAGACGCGGCGCGGCCCACCCCAGACACCGATGATGATGAACATCGGAATCAGTGTTGCCTCGAAAAACACGAAGAACAGCAGCGCATCAGCGGCGCAAAACACGCCGATCATTGCGCCGGAGAGAATCAGAAAAGAGCCGAAGTACTGCGCAACGCGCTTTTCGATCACCTCCCAGCCAGCGATCACCACCAGCACAGTAATGAACGCTGTCAATGGTAAAAACCATAACGAGAGACCATCGATACCCAGATGGTAGTAAACATTAAAGCGCGGAATCCATTCTGACTTTTCCACGAACTGCAAACCATGAGCCGCGGGATAAAAGCCAAGCACAATTGGCAGCGTGATCATGAAGCTCACCAGCGAACCGATCAGCGCAAGTAAGCGAGCCTGTGGCTCACGATGCTCGCCGCCTTTCATTAAGACCAAGACACCGAAGATGATCGGCACCCAGATCGCGAGGCTCAGAAAAGGTGTCATCGGTTGCGTCATGGATTGTGCTCGGGTTGAGGGGCTTGGCGCTCGTTAGTAGGCAATAAGATCAAGCGGACATCAGCAAGTAGCCGAGATAAATCGCCACTGCAAGAATCATGGTGAAGGCGTAGTGGTAGATGTAGCCGGTCTGCAGCGTGCGGGTGATGCCGGCGAACCAGCCGACGACATGCGCGCTTCCGTTAACCATCAGACCATCGATGATGGTCTGATCACCGACCTTGGAAAGGCCACGGCCAACACCGCGCGCGCCGCCAGCAAACACCAGCTCGTTGATCTTGTCCATGTAGTATTTGTTATCAAGCAGCGTGTGCACGCTCTTGAAGGTGTCGTAAAACCAGGCCGGCACACGTGGGTTGACCATGTAGCAGTAGTACGCACTGGCCACACCAGCAACCGCCAACCAGAACGGCGCAGTGGTAAGCGCGTGGAAGGCCATCTCGGGTGGTCCGTGAAACGCCTTGGCCAGCTCTTTCATTGCGCCATGCTCGGCACTGACAAACACCACGCCCTTGAAGAAATCACCAAACAACATCGGACCGATAGTGATGAAGCCGATGAAGACCGAAGGGATTGCAAGTAATACCAGCGGCAAGGTCACGACCCAAGGCGCCTCATGCGGCTTCTCGCCCGGCGCTAAACCATGGTGCTCGCCGTGATGATCATGGTCATCAGTGTGCGACTTACCGAAGCGCTCCTCGCCGTGGAATACCAGGAAGTACATACGGAAGGAATAGAACGCCGTCACGAACACACCGGCCAGTACCGCAAACAGGGCGAAACCAGCACCAGGAATATGCGTTGCATGGACCGCTTCGACGATCGAGTCTTTGGAGTAAAAACCCGAGAAGAACGGCGTACCGATCAGCGCCAACGAACCCAGCAGGCTGGTGATCCAGGTGACCGGCATGTATTTCGACAAGCCGCCCATGTTGCGGATGTCCTGATCATGGTGCATGCCAATGATCACCGCACCGGCGCCCAGGAACAGCAAGGCCTTAAAGAAAGCGTGGGTCATCAAATGAAACACTGCGACTGAGTAGGCCGATGCACCAAGCGCCACCGTCATGTAGCCGAGCTGGGATAACGTGGAGTACGCCACCACCCGCTTGATGTCGTTTTGAATGATGCCCAGGAAGCCCATGAACAGCGCGGTAATGGCGCCGATCACCAGCACGAAAGACAATGCGGTTTCAGAAAGCTCGAACAAGGGCGACATACGGGTCACCATGAAAATACCTGCGGTGACCATCGTCGCTGCGTGAATCAACGCAGAAATCGGTGTCGGGCCTTCCATGGAATCCGGCAGCCACACATGCAGCGGGAATTGCGCCGACTTGCCCATGGCGCCAATAAACAAGCAGATGCACGCAACAGTCATTAAAGACCAGTCGGTACCGGGCAGTGTCATCGCAGCGATCGCCTCGCGCTTCGCAAACACCTCTGCATAGCTCATGGAGCCGGCGTAGGCGAGCAGTAACCCAATGCCGAGAATGAAACCGAAGTCGCCAACGCGGTTCACCAGAAACGCTTTCATGTTGGCGAAAATTGCGGTCGGCCGATTGAACCAGAAGCCGATCAGCAAGTAGGACACCAAGCCCACCGCTTCCCAGCCGAAGAACAGCTGCAAGAAGTTGTTGCTCATCACGAGCATCAGCATCGCGAAGGTAAACAATGAGATATACGAGAAGAAGCGGTTATAGCCCTCGTCGTCATGCATGTAGCCAATGGTGTAGATGTGCACCATCAGCGAGACGAAGGCGACCACGCACATCATCATCGCCGTCAGGCTGTCGATCAGAAAGCCGATCTCGAACGTCAGATCACCCAGTGTCATCCAGGTGTAGACCGAGCCGTTGTAATGTGCGCCTTCTAAAACCAGGCTGAGCGTATGCGCTGAAATCAGGAAAGCGAGCAGTACGCCAAGAATTGTGACGGTGTGCGAGACGCCGCGGCCGATGAGATTACCAAAAAAACGCGTGCCAAATAAACCAGCAATCATGGAGCCCGCCAGCGGCGCCAGCGGAACAGCAAGCAAGAGATCGGGATTAAGTTGTGCTGCCATGTGAACCTTGTCTGGTATGGGTCAGATCAGCCCTTGAGCCGATCAAGTTCTTCCACATTGATGGTGTTCAGGTTACGGAACAAGACCACCAAAATCGCTAAACCAATCGCTGACTCTGCTGCCGCAACCGTAAGAATGAAGAACACAAAAATCTGGCCGGCGGCATCACCCAAATAATGCGAAAACGCGATGAAGTTCATGTTCACCGAGAGCAGCATGAGCTCGATCGCCATCAGCAGAATAATCACATTGCGGCGATTGAGAAAAATGCCGACCACCGCGATGGCGAACAGAATCGCACCGAGAGTCAGGAAATGCGCGAGGGTCAAATTCATGCAAGCATCATGCTTTCTCAGCAGCCCCGGATGCGGCTGTGGGTGTAACACCAGCATCGGCAGCACCGGCGCGGTTAGACTCGGCTGCCATGCTAACGATACGCACGCGGTCATTGCGCTGGGTCTTAACAGCCAAGCCGGGATCAAAATACTTTCTGTCTTTACGACGACGCAGCGTTAATGCGACTGCCGCCACCATCGCGGCCAGCAAGATAATCGAAGCAATCTCGAAGGGGTAGAGATAGTGCGTGTAGATCAGCTTGCCCAGCGCCTTGGTGTCACCGATGTTGCTGGCAGCCGCCTCGGGTTGACCAATGAAGGCATTGACCAGCACTGCCGCCATCTCGAGCGCGATCACACCGCCAATCGTTACCGCAAAGGGCAAATGACCCCAGATACCGGCACGTAGTTTGGCCATATCGATATCGAGCATCATCACTACAAACAGGAACAGCACCATCACTGCGCCGACGTACACCAGTACTAAGACGATGGCGAGAAATTCTGCTTTCAGCAGCATCCAGATCGCCGACGCCGAGAAGAAAGAAAGAATGAGGTAAAGCGCGGCATGGACCGGATTGCGGTCTGTTACCACGCGCAGTGCTGCGAATACCAGCAAAGCTGCAAACGCATAGAACAATAAGGTGGCCGCGTTCATCATCAGCTTATCGGTAGCGAGCGTCGGCGGCCCGGTTAGCCGCAATCTCGGATTCATAGCGGTCACCGATCGCCAGCAGCATGTTCTTGGTGTAGTACAGATCGCCGCGCTTCTCGCCGTGGTACTCGAGAATATGCGTCTCGACAATCGAGTCGACCGGGCAGGATTCTTCGCAGAAGCCGCAGAAAATACACTTTGTCAGGTCGATGTCATAGCGCGTGGTGCGGCGAGTACCGTCGTCACGCTGCTCGGATTCGATGCTGATCGCCATCGCGGGACATACCGCCTCGCACAGCTTGCAGGCAATGCAGCGCTCTTCACCATTTGGATATCGGCGCAAGGCATGCAGACCACGGAAGCGCGGCGACATCGGCGTTTTCTCTTCCGGGAACTGCACCGTAATCTTACGAGCGAACATGTAGCGGCCGGTGAGTGCCAGCCCCTTGAACAACTCGCGCAGCATCAGGCTACCGAGGAAATCTTTGATCGCTTCCATCGTTATGCCCCTCCTACTTCCAAATATTCCAAGAGGTCTGCATCCAGACCGCGACAATCACCAGATACACAACTGTCAGCGGAATGAATATCTTCCAGCCCAGCCGCATGATCTGGTCGTAGCGGTAGCGCGGGAATGACGCGCGCACCCAGATGAAGATCGAGACCACAAAGAAGGTCTTGATACCGAGCCAGATCCAGCCCGGGATGAAATCCAGAATCGCCAGCGGCGCTCCCCAGCCGCCGAGGAACATTAACGTCGCCAGCATGGAAATCAGAATCATGTTGGCGTATTCAGCGAGGAAGAACATCGCGAATGACATGCCGGAGTATTCCACCATGTGGCCGGCAACGATTTCTGATTCGCCCTCGACCACATCAAACGGATGACGCGAGGTCTCTGCGATACCGGAAATAATGTAGACCCCAAACATCGGCAACAAGGGCAGCCAGTTCCACGACAAGAAGTTGAGTCCCATGTTGGCGCCCGCGCCTTTGAGCTGACCGCCGACGATTTCCGACAGATTCAAGCTGCCAGATACCATCAGCACAATCACCAGCACGAAGCCCATCGCGATTTCATAGGACACCATCTGTGCCGACGCACGCATGGCACCAAGGAACGCGTATTTGGAATTTGAAGCCCATCCAGCAACGATCACGCCGTACACTTCAAGCGAAGTAATCGCCATCAGAAATAGCAGACCCGCGTTGATGTTGGCGAGCGCTTTGTCTGGCCCGAACGGCACCACCGACCAGGCGGCCAGCGCAGGCATGATGGTCATGACGGGCGCCAGTACGAACAAACCCTTGTTCGCTTTCGCAGGTACAACGATCTCTTTCAGCAGCAACTTCAGTGCATCAGCAATTGGCTGCAGTAAGCCCGCCGGGCCAACTCGGTTGGGTCCGAGACGCACATGCATCCAACCGATCATCTTGCGTTCCCACAGCGTGAGATAAGCAACACAGCCCATCAGGGGCAGCACGATCGCCACGATCTTGATCAGATTCCAGGCGATCGGCCACCATGGGCCGAGCATGCTCTCGCCGGTTGCGGTGAGTTGGCTCAGCAAGTCCATCAGACTTTCTCCACCGAGATCGCACCAAACATTGGGCCCAGTGTTGATGTATCCGCGTGGCCCGCTGCAATACGCACCACATTGTCTGGCTGGCTAGCATCGATGGCACAAGGCAGCACCGTGCTCGCGCTGCCCTGCTTGACACGCACACTCGCGCCTTCACTCACACCAAGCTTTTGCGCCAAACTCGCCGACAGCACGGCACGTGGCGGCCGTGCATCCCCTGTTTGCTGCAGGGATTCGGCGCGGCGCACAATGCCATCGGTGAAATATAAAGGTACGTCAGCGGCGCGCTCGAGCTCAGCGCTGCTGGCGCCAGGCGCTGGCAGTGGTAGATCACTGCGATTATTCAGCCGCGATGAAACATCCAAACCTTCGGGCGCACCCGCACCGAGCAACTCGGTGCGTATGTCTTCCGAGCTTTCATAATTGAAGCCATCCAGTGCGAGCAGATTACCCAGCACCCGCAGCACTTTCCATCCCGGGCGCGTCTCTGCCAGCGGCCGTGTGCTGCCATTAAAGCTCTGAACACGCCCCTCAGCGTTAATGAACGTACCTGAGGTTTCGGAGAAAGGTGACACGGGTAACAGCACATCTGCGTACTCAGTGCCATGCTTGTAAGGCGACATCAGCACCACCATATCGGCCTGATCCAGCGCAGCGCGTGCCTGATGAGGATTAGCGCAATCCAGTTCTGGCTCTGCGTGCAAAACCAGATAGGCTTTCTTCGGCTTGTCGAAGAAACTCTGCGCGACCGAACGATCTGCCGGTGTCGCATTCGCGATGTAGCCGCCCACGGTATTCGCGGCTTCGGTGAGATACCCAAACTTGGCGTCTGTCTGCGCTGCAATCCACTGTGCAATTGCGTGTAACTGTGCAGTCTGCGGGTGATGCGCGGCCGCGTTACCCAACAGCACCGCGCGCGGCTCTGCGGAGAGCAGGCTCTTGGCAATCGCTACGGCCGTCGGAGATGGATTACGCTTGGCGAACTCCGCGGGTACCGACATATTTTTTGCCTGCGCGACGGCAACCGCTACGTCGGCAAGTTGCCCGAGCCAATCGGATGGCGCAGCGATCAAGTGATTTTCGACAGCCATCAAAGGCATGCCCTCGTTCGCATTCAGCAAAGAGAGCTTGGCACCCCCACGCTGGACGGCAGCGCGCAGGCGCGCGGTCAGCAAGGGATGGTCTTTCCTGAGATGAGAACCAATGACAAACACGCGCCGACACTGCCCCACTTCCGCGATCGGCATACCTAGCCAGGGCACGAAGGTGGTATCAGCTACTGCTGCGCTCTGGCGCAAACGGAAATCAACATGATCAGAGCCGAGCCCGCGAGTAAGTTTGGCGAGCAGTGAGAGCTCTTCCAGCGTGGCGTAAGGGGCGGCTACTGAGGCAATCGCATCAGCGCCGTGCTGGTCGCGAATGCCGCGCAAGCCTTGCGCCACATAGTCCAGCGCGGTTTGCCAGTCGACTGTTTTCCACTCACCGCCCTGCTTGAGAATGGGCGCAGTGAGACGCTCGTCACTATTCAAACCTTCATAGGCAAAACGATCGCGGTCCGATAGCCAGCACTCGTTCACCGCCTCGTTCTCCAGCGGCAGCACACGCATGACTTTGTTCGCTTTGACCTGCACGATCAAATTCGACCCCAAGCTGTCGTGCGGGCTGACTGATTTACGGCGCGACAGCTCCCAGGTACGAGCGCTGTAGCGGAAAGGCTTGGACGTTAACGCACCCACAGGACATAAATCAATCATGTTGCCGGACAGCTCAGAGCTCACCGCACCATTCACGAAACTACTGATCTCGGAATGCTCGCCACGACCCAGCATGCCGAATTCCATCACGCCAGCCACTTCCTGGCCAAAGCGAACGCAGCGTGTGCAATGAATGCAGCGACTCATCTCTTTCATCGAGATTAGCGGGCCCGCTTCTTTGGCATGTACAACGCGTTTTTCTTCGTGATAACGCGAGGAAGATGGGCCATAGCCCACCGCTAGATCTTGCAACTGGCACTCACCACCTTGATCGCAAATCGGGCAATCAAGTGGATGATTGATCAGCAAGAACTGCATCACATCTTTTTGCGCCTGCACCGCCTTCTCGCTGTGGGTGCGCACCACCATGCCTTGCGTGACAGGCGTTGCACAGGCCGGCAGCGCCTTCGGTGCCTTCTCGACCTCGACCAGGCACATACGGCAGTTGGCCGCGATCGATAATTTTTTGTGGTAACAAAAATGCGGAATGTAGGTGCCGAGCTGATTGGCAGCATCCATCACCATGCTGCCCTCGGGCACCTCGACCTTCTTACCGTCAATTTCAATCTCTAGCATGATCGTTCCGGTCAGACGTAAGCGGGCACCATGCAGCGCTTGTGCTCGATGTGGTACGCAAATTCGTCGGTGTAATTCTTGATCATGGCGCGTACGGGCATGGCTGCAGCATCGCCCAGCGCACAAATAGTGCGGCCTTGAATACCATCGCACACGGAAAGCAAGGTGTCGAGATCATCCGGACGCCCCTCGCCATGCTCAATACGGTGCACCATCCGATACAACCAGCCCGTGCCTTCTCTGCACGGTGTGCATTGACCGCACGATTCTTCGTAATAGAAGTACGATAGCCGCAACAGTGACTTCACCATGCAGCGCTCTTCGTTCATGACGATCACCGCGCCCGAGCCCAGCATGGAACCCGCTTTCGCGATCGAGTCATAGTCCATATCGGTTTGCATCATGACGTCACCGCGAATCACCGGCATCGATGAACCACCAGGTATGACGCCTTTGATTTTCTTACCGTCTCGCATACCGCCTGCAAGCTCAAGCAATTTTGCAAACGGTGTACCCAGCGGTACTTCGTAGTTACCCGGACGCGCGACATCACCGGAGACCGAGAAAATTTTAGTACCGCCATTATTCGGCTTGCCGATGGCGAGATACGCCTCGGGGCCCACATTCATGATGAAGGGTACCGAAGCGAACGTCTCCGTATTGTTAATGGTCGTCGGCTTGCCGTACAAGCCAAAGCTGGCGGGAAACGGTGGCTTGAAGCGTGGCTGGCCCTTTTTGCCTTCAATCGATTCCAGTAGCGCCGTCTCTTCACCGCAGATGTAGGCACCGTAACCATGAAACGCATGCAGCTGAAATGAAAAATCAGTGCCGAGAATTTTGTCGCCGAGGAAGCCGGCCGCGCGCGCCTCTTCCAGGGCTTCTTCAAATCGCTCGTACACATCCCACACTTCGCCGTGGATATAGTTATAGCCCACCGTGATGCCCATGGCATAGGCACCGATGGCCATGCCTTCGATCACGGTGTGCGGGTTATAACGCAGGATGTCGCGGTCTTTGAATGTACCCGGCTCACCTTCGTCAGAATTACAGACCAAATATTTTTGGCCCGGAAATGCACGCGGCATGAAACTCCACTTCAGACCTGTAGGGAATCCCGCGCCACCACGGCCGCGCAAAACGGACGCTTTCAAATCCGCAATCACCTGCTCGGGCGTGATGCCCTCGGTCAGAATGCGGCGCAATGCAGAGTAACCGCCACGCTTGACGTAGTCAGCCAAGCGCCAGTTATTGCCATCTAACCCTGAGAGGATCAGCGGCTGAATATGACGATTATGCAAAGAGGTCATCGCTTCAACTCCTCGATGAGTGCGTCGATTTTTTCATTCGACATGAAGCTGCACATGCGCTTGTTGTTCACCAACACGACGGGTGAATCGCCACAAGCGCCCATGCACTCGCCTTCTTTCAGCGTAAACAAACCGTCGTCAGTGGTCTCATTAAAGTCGATACCCAGTTTTTGCTTCAGGTAGGCCACTGCACGATCACCCTGCGTCAGCTGACACGGCAGGTTGGTGCAAATGGTCAGCTTGTATTTACCGACGGGCTTCAGGTTGTACATGGTGTAGAACGTAGCCACTTCCTGAACCGCAATTGCCGGCATCTCCAAATAAGCAGCAACATCCTGAATCACTTCAGGCGACAACCAACCCTTCTCATCCTGCGCGATGGCGAGCGCAGCCATCACCGCCGACTGCTTTTGATCAGCGGGAAACTTGGCCAGCTCGCAATCCATCTTCTTGTAAGCGTCCGGTGATAACAACATGTGCTGTTCTGCCTCGATCATAATTTTTCGGTTCAGCGATCAATTTCGCCGAACACGATGTCCTGCGTGCCAATGATGGTGACTGCGTCTGCAATCATGTGACCACTAGCCATCTCGTTCAAACCCTGCAAATGCGCAAAACCCGGCGCACGAATTTTCAAGCGGTAAGGCTTATTGGCACCGTCAGACACCAAATAGATACCAAACTCACCTTTCGGATGCTCAACGGCTGCATAGGTCTCACCCACCGGCACATGAAAGCCTTCAGTGAAGAGCTTGAAGTGATGGATTAGCTCTTCCATGTTGGACTTCATATCCACCCGCGATGGCGGCGCCACCTTGTGGTTATCAGTCATGACCGGCCCCGGGTGGTTGCGTAACCACTCTACACATTGCTTGATAATGCGATTGGACTGACGCATCTCTTCAATGCGCACCAGATAGCGGTCGTAGCAATCGCCATTGACCCCTACTGGAATATCAAAATCCACGAGATCGTAAACCTCGTACGGCTGCTTCTTGCGCAGATCCCACTCCACGCCGGAGCCGCGCAGCATGGGGCCGGTAAAGCCCATGGCCAGCGCCTGCTCAGGTGACACCACACCAATACCGACCAAGCGCTGCTTCCAGATACGGTTATCCGTCAGCAGCGTCTCGTACTCATCGACATACGTCGGAAAACGATTGGTGAAGTCTTCAATGAAGTCGAGCAGCGAGCCTTGGCGGTTTTCATTGAGCTTGGCGATGGCTTTGTCATTACGCACCAGCGAGGCTTTGTACTGCGGCATGGCGTCTGGCAGATCACGGTACACACCACCCGGGCGGTAGTAAGCCGCATGCAGACGCGCACCGGATACCGCCTCGTAGCAGTCCATCAAATCTTCACGCTCGCGGAATGCATACAAGAACACGCCCATCGCACCGACATCCAGCGCGTGCGCGCCTAACCACAGCAAGTGATTCAAGATGCGCGTGACTTCATCGAACATCACACGGATGTACTGAGCACGCAGCGGCACCTCGACGCCGAGCAACTTCTCGATCGCCATCACATAGGCGTGCTCGTTGCACATCATCGACACATAGTCGAGCCGATCCATGTACGGCACGGACTGCAGGAAGGTGCGCGTCTCGGCCAGCTTCTCTGTTGCCCGATGCAACAAACCGATATGCGGATCAGCACGCTGAATGACTTCGCCATCCAGCTCGAGCACCAAGCGCAGAACACCATGTGCCGCCGGATGCTGGGGACCGAAGTTGAGCGTGTAATTCTTAATTTCAGCCATCTCAGCGCACCCCGTAGTTCTCTTCGCGGATAATCCGCGGCACGTTCTCGCGTGGCTCGATGGTGACCGGTTGGTAGATCACCCGTTTCTGCTCGGGGTCGTAGCGCATTTCGACGTAGCCACTGACCGGGAAATCTTTGCGGAAGGGATGACCGATGAATCCGTAATCGGTCAGGATGCGACGTAAATCATCATGACCTTCAAACAGAATGCCGAATAAATCGAAGGCCTCGCGCTCATACCAATTGGCAGCAGGCCAAACACTCGTGAGCGAAGCGACTAACGGCATCTCATCGTCTTTGGCGAAAACGCGTACCCGCAAGCGCCAGTTATGAGCAACCGACATCAGATGCACCACCACACCAAAACGCGCGCCTTCCCAACGACCATCGCCATAGGACTGGTAGTCGACACCGCAAAGATCAATCATCTGCTCAAACCGGGTTGATGCGTGGTCACGCAGTAGCTGCATCGCAGGTAGATAATTGTCCGCGCCCAGCACAATCGTCACCTCACCGAGCGCACTGCTGAGGTTTTTGATCTTGTCGCCCAGTACGTCCTGTACGGCACTGGCGAGGGTCTCGAGTTTGGTGGTCATGTCGGCGATGGCTATCAGCGTGCAATCGTGTTGGTACGCTTGATCTTGTTTTGCAGCTGGATCACGCCGTACAGCAGCGCCTCGGCAGCCGGTGGGCAGCCCGGAACATAAATGTCGACTGGCACGATACGGTCACAACCGCGCACGACCGAGTAAGAGTAGTGGTAATAGCCACCACCATTGGCGCAGGAACCCATCGAGATAACCCAACGCGGCTCAGCCATTTGGTCGTAGACCTTGCGCAGCGCCGGCGCCATTTTGTTGCACAAGGTACCAGCGACGATCATGACGTCTGATTGTCGTGGTGAAGGCCGGAATACGACACCGAATCGATCGAGATCGTAGCGCGCCGCACCAGCATGCATCATTTCAACTGCACAGCAGGCCAGACCAAACGTCATCGGCCACATTGAGCCGGTGCGGGTCCAGTTAATCAGCTTGTCGGCTGTTGTCGTAACAAAGCCTTCGTTGAGAATGCCATCGATCGCCATAAGTTACTCCCAGTCCAAGGCACCCTTTTTCCATTCGAACACCAGGCCAATAATCAGGATGCCGAGGAAAATCATCATGGCCCAGAAGCCAATCAGTCCGACATCATTCATGGCGACCGCCCATGGCACCAAAAAAGCGACCTCGAGGTCGAACAGTATAAAAAGAATAGCCACCAAGTAGTAGCGCACGTCGAATTTCATGCGCGCGTCTTCAAAAGCCTCGAAGCCGCACTCGTAAGCAGAATTTTTTTCGGAATCAGGGCGATGCGGAGCGAGTAGTCGTCCAAGCACCTGAGGCGCGACGCCAACGCCGATGCCCACCGCAATAAACAGCAGGATCGGTAAATAATTTTGCAGGTCCACAATTTTCCCAGTACAAAACGCCTGGCTAGCCACTCCCGAGGCTTTTTAATGAATTATTATTTTCTATTTACTAACTGGTGCCGACGGCGAGACTCGAACTCGCACAGCTTTCGCCACTACCCCCTCAAGATAGCGTGTCTACCAATTTCACCACGTCGGCAAAGCATCTAATTTTAACCGGCTTTGCACACCCCCTTCAATGCGGCATTGTGCATAGACGCGTTAACGACACGGTCTATTTCGGAATCTGGTTGGATTGAGCGGGCGCCTTTGCGGGCTCCGCCGGAGGCGTATCGCCAACCGGCGCGGTAACGGACTTGGCGGGCGCGGGAACCTGGTCCATGATGCCTGCACCGCCAACCTGTGGGCGACTGCCAAGGAAAGTGAGCAACAGCGTCGCAACAAAGAACACCGCCGCAGCGATACCGGTTGAACGCGACAAGAAATTGGCCGAACCCGTGGCACCAAACAAACTGCCCGATGCACCGGAGCCAAAGGCAGCCCCCATGTCGGCACCTTTGCCGTGCTGTAGCAGCACAAGGCCGATAATGATCAGCGCACTGATCAGCTGGATCACAATAACGATAGCGAGTAGTGAATTCATTGAATCGATTCCCGTCGATAGTATTCTTGTTCAGTCTTTCAAGCCGAGTTTGCGATAGCCAGAAAATCTAATGCATTCAATGACGCGCCGCCGATCAAGCCGCCATCGATATCAGGCATCGCCAGTAACTCTCTCGCATTGTCAGGCTTCATGCTGCCGCCATACAAAATTCGCACCTGCTGCGCGCTTTCTGCATCGCGCTCGGCAAGCATCGCCCGTATCCGAGCATGTACCTGCTGCGCCATGTCCGGTGTCGCTGTCTTACCAGTACCTATCGCCCATACCGGCTCGTAGGCAATCACGATACTGCCTAGCTGCGTGCCCACAGCATCCAGCACGGGCGCCAACTGACGCGACACCACGGCATTCGTCGCGTCCTGCTCGCGCTCTTCCAGCGTCTCACCCACACAAACAATCGGGATCAGCCTGGAGGCCAATGCACGCTGCGCTTTTTGCGCAACCAACTCATCACTCTCTGCATGGTAGCTGCGTCGCTCAGAATGCCCGATGATCACGCAACTGCAACCAAATTCCACCAACATCTGCGCCGACACCTCACCGGTGAAAGCGCCCTTCTCATGCGCAGACACGTCCTGCGCACCCCACAGCACATGCGAGCCACTCAGCACCGACTGCGCTTGCGCCAGGTAGAGTGCGGGCACGCAGACCGCGAGCTGGGCGCTTGATGTTGAACGGTCGCTCAAAATACCAGCGAGCAGCGACGCGTTTGCCGCGAGGCTGCCGTTCATCTTCCAATTACCGGCGATTAGGGTGCGGCGCATCGAGAGGCTCATTTACAAAACCCTCGATTCTATCCTGTGACAGGGGCGGGGGCAAATTCGCGCAGCTGGCAACGATGAGAGACGCTGCACACCTGATTTCAATTTCAACAACAACGCCCGAAACTTCTTGTAGGCAAGCTGCGCATGGGACTCACTTTTTGCGGATCAATGCACTGCCAGCACTAGGTGGAATGCGTGGTAACGTCTTTTGAATAAATGGCTGGCGAGAAATCCGCCCCCTTGCAATGGCTGGCGAGATCCTCATCGAGATGATCACGGCCGAAAACCAGAGCAACGCTCAGTGATGTTCCTTGCATCACTCCCTTCATTTTGGTCATCAAAATCTGTTCAACCTCGCCTACAAAAATGTGGCGATCCTCTGGCGGCGCCGAGAACTTATTGGCTATGAAACGGGCACGACTAGCCGCATCGTTGTAAAAGGCTTCATGTTTGGCAACCTGCTGCGGCGTGATGGTCGGATGTAGTGTTACTCCAGCAACCAAGTGGCCATAGATCAGGCAACCACCGGCATAAAGCAGATTCTCCAAGTACGGTAACAATGAGTCACCGGGTCGATAACCGGAAAAGCATGCGCGAATCTTGTCTCTCGCTGCAGCATTCGCGCTCCCCGCTTCGAATTTGTCGGGCACCAGAGGCTGATCAAGCCCCTCTGAAAAAACGTGCTTGATACCGCTGTTCAGCAGTTCGTCGAATATCTTGCGCTGGCATTGAATCACTTTGGACTTGAGCTGTGGTCCGATCTTGTATGGCGCATTGTCTGAAGCTAGCAGACCGGGAATCTCGACCTGGTGCAGCTGGCCGTAGCGCAGAATTACGCCATGACCGGGCTGCCCGTGCTGCACCACACGGAATCCTGCGCAAACCGCCTGTTCCGCCGAGACCACCTCGCCGCTGCGAACTTTCAAGACCAGCCCGTTCAGCGCCTCTTTGTTCGTAGTTACGTGATCAATGCCCAGCCTCAGAAGCAATTCGATTTCATGGTCTCGCTTCTTCCAGGATTCCGGATGGGAGCATGGAAGCGATTTGATTGCTGGCGCCTTCACACCCCGTTGATTGACGACTGCATGCTGGCCGGGCTCACCCTGCGAGATCAGGTCTCGCTGCCTGAATCGCGTCACCGTGTTATCCATTACTTACTCCTTTGTCGAATGTGTTCGAAACAAACGAGTGACCAACATGAGCATCAGGTTCTACGCAACCCCAACTGAATTCTTTCAGTGAACAATCTGCAGCATGATCTTGCCGACATGCGTGCTGCTCTCCATCAGCGTATGCGCATCAGCCGCCTGCTCCAACGTAAATGTTTTATAAATGACGGGCTTGATCTTGCCCGACTCGAGTAGTGGCCACACGTGTGTACGTAATTGTTGTGCGATGTGGCGTTTGAAGCTGATGGGCCGCGGCCGCAATGTTGAACCGGTGATGACCAAACGACGACGCAACACCTCACCGAAATTGATCTCGCCACTGGCACCACCTAGTAACGCAATGATTACCAGCCGTCCGTCATCGGCCAGACAACGCAGCTCTCTACCCACGTAGTCACCGGCTACCATGTCAAGAATGACATTTGCGCCTTTGCCATTGGTCAGCGATTTAACCACCTCGACAAAATCTTCGGTGCGGTAGTTAATGCCGCGCTCTGCACCTAAACTTTCGCATGCACGGCATTTCTCGTCAGTGCCTGCGGTAACGAACACGCGATGTCCTAGCGCAGCGGCCATCTGTATCGCGGTCACTCCGATGCCAGAGCTACCGCCTTGCACCAGCAGGCTCTCACCGGTAGCGAGTTTGGCGCGATCAAATACATTGCCGAACACGGTAAAAAAAGTTTCCGGCAGTGACGCTGCCTCAAGCACGCTCCAGCCTTTGGGTATGGGCAAGCACTGGCCAACGGGTACCACGCAGTACTCTGCGTAACCGCCACCATGCGCCAAGGCACACACCATATCGCCTTTGCTGAAGCCACTACCGTCAAGATCACCGCTAATGATCTCGCCTGCGACTTCCAAGCCGGGCAAGTCAGATGCATCTGGCGGCGGCGGATAGCTACCTGAACGCTGCAATACATCCGGCCGATTGACGCCCGCTACGTGAACACGAATCAGTACCTCGCCAGCACCCGCAGCCGGCATCGGCCGCTCGCATGGCTGAAGCACTTCGGGCCCACCCGGCTGGGAAATTTCAATCGCGCGCATCGTCGCTCCTCCTGAGCCATCAAAACGAAAGGCCATCCGCATTTGCAGACAGCCTCTTACTACACATGCCGCTCTGACCTGAATAGACCCGGGCCATTTACCGCTGCTTCAATGCTGCATTGAAAAGGCTTTTAACGCCGATTCAACACAACATCACAGCGGGCCTGTCACTGAATTACTGCTGAACTGCCTCACCTGTGTCTTCAGACGCTGCTGCTTTCATCGACAGCTTGAGGCGGCCACGGTCATCGGTCTCGAGTACCTTGACACGCACTTGCTGACCCTCTTTCAGGTAGTCGGATACCGCGTTGACACGCTCATTGGCAATCTGGCTGATATGGAGCAAGCCGTCTTTACCCGGCAGCACCTGAACGATCGCACCAAAATCCAGCAGCTTGAGCACGGTACCTTCGTAAATCTTGCCCACTTCAACTGACGCGGTCAGCTCTTCAATACGGCGCTTGGCTTCTTGACCTGCGGCTGCATCGACCGAAGCAATCGTCACCACACCCTCATCGGTAATATCGATCTGCGTGCCAGTTTCTTCCGTCAGCGCACGAATCACTGCGCCACCCTTACCAATCACATCACGAATTTTCTCGGGATTGATCTTGATGGTGATGAGTCGTGGGGCGAAGTTTGACAACTCAGCACGGCCAGTAGGCATCGCTTCCTGCATCTTGCCGAGAATATGGTGACGGCCTTCTTTCGCTTGCGCGAGTGCCACCTGCATGATCTCTTTCGTGATGCCCTGAATCTTGATGTCCATTTGCAAAGCAGTCAGGCCGTTTGCGGTGCCCGCCACTTTGAAATCCATATCCCCCAAGTGATCTTCATCACCCAGAATGTCGGACAGCACAGCGAACTTATTGCCCTCTTTGATCAGACCCATCGCAATACCTGCCACATGGGCCTTCATCGGCACACCTGCATCCATCAGCGCGAGGCTGCCGCCGCAGACCGACGCCATCGATGACGAACCATTCGACTCGGTGATCTCGGACACCAAACGCACGGAGTAGCTGAACTCGTCGGAGCCAGGCAATGCGGCGATCAGCGCACGCTTGGCCAGACGACCGTGACCAATTTCGCGACGCTTTGGCGAGCCGACGCGACCTGTCTCACCAGTAGCAAACGGCGGCATGTTGTAGTGAAGCATGAAGCGATCACTGTACTCACCGGTCAGCGCATCAATTTTCTGCTCGTCGCGTGCCGTGCCCAGTGTGGCCACCACCAGCGCCTGCGTCTCACCGCGGGTAAACAAGGCAGAACCATGAGTGCGCGGCAGCACGCTGCTACGAATCGAAATCGGGCGAACAGTGCGCGTATCGCGGCCATCAATCCGTGGCTCACCGTCAAGAATCTGCGAGCGAACAATCTTCGACTCAAGACCAAACATGATGTCGCCGACTTCCGCAGAATCTGGTGTCGATGTGCCGGAAGCAGCAGCTTCCTCAGCCAGCTTGGCTGAAACTTCGGCGTGAATCGAGCGCAGCTTGTCGGAACGCGCTTGTTTTTCTTTGGTGCGGAATGCATCGCGCAGTTTTTCTTCTGCCAGCGCAGTGACACGCGCAATCAGCGCCTCGTTCTGCGAGGGCGCTATCCATGGCACCTCTGGCTTACCGCCATCGCGTACCAGATCATGAATGGCGTCGATCACTGCCTTCATCTGCTCATGGCCGTAAACAACGGCACCCAGCATGACTTCTTCGGACAGTTCTTGCGCTTCGGACTCCACCATCAGTACCGCAGCCTCGGTACCCGCAACCACGAGATCCATTTTCGAGTGAGGCATCTGCGAAACAGTCGGGTTCAACACGTACTGGCCATCGATATAACCAACGCGCGCTGCACCGATCGGGCCGTTAAAAGGAATGCCAGCAACGCACAGCGCCGCTGATGCGCCGATCATCGAAGGGATATCGGGGTCGATTTCCGGGTTGACTGACAACACATGAATGATGACCTGCACTTCATTCAGGTAACCCTCAGGGAATAGCGGGCGAATCGGGCGATCAATCAGGCGCGACGTCAGCGTCTCTTTTTCGGACGGGCGTCCTTCGCGCTTGAAGAAACCACCGGGAATACGTCCGGCAGCATAAGTTTTTTCGACGTAGTCGACGGTCAGCGGGAAAAAATCTTGACCGGGCTTGGCTTCTTTACGAGCAACCACGGTCGCGAGTACGACAGTATCTTCAACCGTTACCATCACGGCACCTGACGCTTGGCGAGCAATCTCGCCAGTTTCCAGCGTTACTGTGTGTTGGCCATATTGGAAGCTCTTTGTGACTTTGTTAAACATTGGGTCCATCCTTTCATTTTTTGCCGACAGAGTTTCAGGCGCTGTCGTTCACCTCACCACCGGCGGGCATTGCCAGCCCACCGCACGACTTTAGGGTTACCGCTACCTGCGAGTTTATGCAGGCTTCAAAAACGCGAAATGCCCGCATCAGTTGGCTGATACAGGCATTTGCAGATAGATCGTTTGGGCAAAGGCTTACTTGCGCAGACCCAGTTTTTCGATCAGAGCACGGTAACGGTCCGTGTCCTTGCGCTTCAGGTAGGCCAGCAGGCTCTTACGACGGTTGACCATCATGATCAGACCACGACGCGAATGATGATCTTTGGCGTGGGCCTTGAAATGGCCATTCAACTCATTGATGCGTGCAGTCAGCAACGCCACCTGCACTTCGGGGGACCCGGTGTCGTTTTGACCCCGAGCATTTGCAGCGATGACCGCTGCCTTGCCTTCTTTGGACACTGCCATGATAAAAACCCTTTCACATGCGGCATTCGGAGTCGCAACCCCAGAAACCGTGACAACATTGATAACTTCGCCTTTCGAGGCCAAAGCAAGATTATAGCCTAAACCGACTCCCCGACGGCTAAGCCATTTGGCAAAGCCTCACAGCTGCGGATTCAGCTTCTCATTCTTTGATTGCAATTTATTTAACGCTGACAAGTAAGCCTTGGCCGAGGCCACCACGATATCCAGATCAGCGCCGACGCCGTTCACGATGCGGCCATTCTTCGATAAACGCATGGTCACCTCCCCCTGCGACTGCGTGCCTGTGGTGATGGCATTCACCGAGAACAGCAGCAGCTCGGCGCCGCTGGCCGTGTGCGACTCGATCGCATTCACGATGGCGTCGACCGGGCCGTTGCCCTCGCCCTCGCATTTGATCTCCTTGCCCTCCGCCGCGAACACTACCTTGGCCGTGGGCTTTTCACCGGTCTCTGAGTGCTGCGACAAGGACACGAACTTGTAGAACTCTTTCTCATGCGCGCTCTGCTCGTCCGACACCAGTGCCATGATGTCCTCATCAAAGATATCCGACTTGCGATCCGCCAGTTCTTTGAACCGAGCAAACGCAGCATTCACCTCAGACTCGGAATCCAAGGCGATACCTAATTCATCCAGGCGCTGCTTGAACGCATTGCGACCCGAGAGCTTGCCGAGCACAATCTTGTTCGCGCTCCAACCTACATCTTCGGCGCGCATGATCTCGTAGGTATCCCGCGCCTTGAGGATGCCGTCTTGGTGAATGCCCGAGGCATGCGCAAATGCATTAGCACCCACCACCGCCTTGTTGGGCTGTACTGCGAAACCGGTGATCTGAGACACCAGCTTGGAGGTCGGCACGATCTGAGACGTATCAATACCCACGTCCAGCTTGAAATGATCCCTACGGGTTTTTACTGCCATCACGATTTCTTCCAGCGCGGTGTTGCCCGCACGCTCGCCCAAGCCGTTGATGGTGCACTCGATCTGGCGAGCGCCACCGATCATCACTGCGGCCAAGGAGTTGGCCACGGCCATGCCAAGGTCGTTATGGCAATGTACGGACCATACCGCCTTATCGGAATTAGGGATGCGTTCACGCAGGGTTTTGAGCGTATGCCCGATCATCTCCGGCACGCCGTAACCGACAGTGTCAGCAAAGTTAATCGTAGTCGCACCCTCATCAATCACACCCTCGAGCACACGACACAGAAAGTCGAGATCCGAGCGGCTTCCATCTTCCGGGCTGAACTCGACATCATCCGTGAACTGACGCGCAAACCGGACCGCCAGACGGGCTTGCTCGACCACCTGGTCCGGCGACATCCGCAGCTTTTTTTCCATGTGCAGCGGCGATGTTGCGATGAAGGTGTGAATGCGCTTTCTGGCTGCTGGCTCAAGTGCCTCCGCTGCGCGCGCGATGTCTCGATCATTGGCACGTGACAGCGAGCAAACAATCGACTCCTTGACTGTGCCCGCAATAGCACGAATAGCATCAAAATCGCCGGGCGAAGAGGCCGCGAAACCCGCCTCAATCACATCCACCTTCAGGCGCTCTAGCTGACGAGCGATGCGAATTTTCTCTTCGCGCGTCATGGACGCGCCGGGCGACTGCTCGCCATCGCGAAGGGTGGTATCAAAAATAATCAGCTTGTTCGAATCGGGCATTTTGTGCTCCCGGGATATTGAATCAGTGGGTTGGGCATATTTTCGCCTACCCTCGCATTTATTGCGCGGGTTGGGCAAAGCTCAGGTTGGGGGGAAAAGAGTGTCTGCGCCTTAGCGCAGTAGGTATAGCAGCAGCAGGCCGAACGGGCTGCCGAGGGAAAGAAACTGAGGCTGGTGGCTGTTGATCAACATGCAGGTAAGAATACGGGGGAATGCCGCAAAGTGCAACCGAGAGATTTCTATTGCCCCGATAGCCGGCGTTACTACTTATCGTCGCCGGGCTCGGAGCTTGTCTGCACCAGACTGACCGGGTTGCCCTTGGCCCAGAACCAGAGCGCTACACCGTAACCCGACAAGCCATACACGACAAACAGACCGAACAGCACCTTCGGCGGGTCGCTCGACACCGCCACAAAAATCAACACAATCAGAAAGATCGCAATAAACGGCACCGACTTCTTGAAGTTGACATCCTTGAAGCTGTAGAACGGCGCATTGGTCACCATGGTCAGTCCGGCATATACCGTAATTACCCACGCCAGCCAGCTGAAGTCAGCGCCGCCAATGCGCAGGTCATCCATCAACCAGATGAAGCCCGCTACCAGCGCCGCCGCCGCCGGACTCGGAAGCCCCTGGAAGAAACGCTTATCGACCACGGCGATATTGGTATTGAAGCGCGCCAAGCGCAACGCGGCACCGGCGCAGTAAACAAAAGCCGCCAACCAACCCAGCTTGCCCATGCCACGCAGCGCCCACTCATACACAATCAGCGCGGGAGCAGCGCCAAACGAGACCATATCTGACAAGCTGTCGTACTGCGCGCCAAACTCGCTTTGGGTATTGGTCAGACGAGCGACGCGACCGTCAGTCGCATCGAGCACCATCGCCGCAAAGATAGCGACAGCGGCGTTATAGAACTGTCCGTTCATGGCCATCACGATGGCGTAAAAGCCGCAGAACAGTGCTGCAGTCGTGAACGCGTTTGGAAGCAGGTAAATACCGCGGCTGCGCAAACGACCAACGGCAGACGGGTCATCGTCATTGGGGCGTCGCGAGGCGAGCCGGTTAAAACGAAAAGGCTTAGCCAATGCCGGTTTGCCTGAAGCGGCCTTCAGCTTTTGCTTTCGCGGATTAAAGATCGGCATAGCGCCTCGCGCAGATCAAAGCTCGGCCAGAACCGTTTCAGTCGCCCACACTTTGTCGCCGACCACGACGTTCGGCCGAGCGCTAAGTGGAAGATAGACATCAACTCGAGATCCAAAGCGAATAAAGCCATAGCGCTGGCCACGCGTCAGGCGGTCACCGACCGCAACATAGCAAAGGATTCGGCGCGCAATAAGACCAGCCACCTGAACAAACGTCACCACGGCACCGCTATCGGCTGAGACCACCACCGCATTGCGTTCGTTCTCGGTAGAGGCCTTATCGAGATCAGCATTAACAAACTTACCAGGGAAATATTCGACCTTGGTGATGGTGCCATCGACTGGCGAGCGATTCGAATGCACATTAAAGACATTCATAAACACACTAATCTTCAGTGCCTCGCGACCTGCGTAAGGGTCCTCTGCTTTCTCAACCACCACGATACGACCGTCAGCTGGCGATAGCACCGCATTGGCTTGCTGCGGAACCATGCGCGGCGGGTCGCGGAAAAACTGCAGCACGAATAACGCAATTAGCCAGAAAGGCCAGGACCAGGCGCCGACAAACGCAGTAGCGAGCGCCGCCACAGCGACAGCAAATAAAAGGAACGGCCAGCCCTCGCGGGCGATGATCGGGTGGGGATAAGAATTCAATGCAACTCCTGCAAGTCACGGGCGCGGGCCGCTGCTAGCGGGCCCAATTTCTGAGCCGAAAGTTTCTGAAAAGCCCCACATTGTAGCTTGTGGCTCGCGATGACGGAATTTGTGTGGCTGGCAACGGGAATTGGGTGAGCCGGGGGCGATTTTCGGAACATCTGTCCGTTTATCGCTACACATTGGCGAAGAATTTTCTTTGTAGAAAATGCCAACAGATGAAACCGGTACCCGAACGTCAGAATGTAGATGCGGCACTTGCAATCTGGGCCAGTGCAGAGCGCGATCAGCAAGGCGTGGTGGTGGATGACAACGGCACTATCGAGCTGCTCTACCGTTCGGTTCGGCAGCAAGCACCGGAGGTTTCTGCTGCACTGACCCGCCATGCCGTACAGCAGATGGTTGGCAAGATTCACAGTGAAGTGCAACGCTTTGCTGCAGCGTCCGGAAGCGAAACCAGCGAGTCGCTGATGGGCAAAATCCCCAGCCTGGGTCGCTTTGCCGCCAGTGGCAAGCTTGGCAATCTGCGTACAGAGTGGCAGCAACTAACGCGCGAACGTGCAGCGGCGATGGAACGTCTCGCTAGCGAGCGTCAGCGTATTTTCAATGAATTTCGCGCTTTTATGCCTGCCATGCCGATGCACACCGAAGCTGATGGCACCGTTGTATATCGACACAATTTCGATTCCCCTGCATCTCAGGAACAGTTGCGGGAAGAGCTCGCCGACATTAATCATTACAAAGTCAAGACCGGTGAACTCTCCTCCGCATTTAATAAAGATCTCGACCGATCTTTCTGGAGAATTGATATTGACGGTGCCAGTCATAGCTTTGGTTTAAACAACGGTAAAGAGGCACTCGCAGCGCTCAGAAAAGTATTCGATAACGAAGACGTTGTCTAAGCGGCGGTGAGTAAGTTGCTTAACCAGAACATGCCGACGTTGGTATTGACGCCTAATTTTAATCTTTATCCAACTTCCTCAGCGGTCGTTTTGCAAAGCGGCCAGCGAAACTCCGAAAGCTCTTTTTTTCAGATCAAGCGTCGTGGAGAAAAGATTGAGCTCCGTGTCGATGTCTATGGAAAAATCGATACGGTCAATCTACCGGGTAATTTCGAAAACCCTAATGGTCGGTCTTGGCGTACCAATCAAGGACCGAGGTGGTCTGGCCCGCCCGGTCCTAGTAATTACGGACGACATACACATGTCAGCTTCACCTTGGATCTTACAGCAGCAAGAAACGGTGAGTTACGCCCGCTTGAGGGAACCAAGCTTCACGGCTTACATGAGGTTCGTTTATGTCCAGAAGTAAGCGAAAAACCTTAGTCGCCAATCATTAGTTTTCCAACCCAAACCAACCGAAAAACTATACTGATTTTCAGCCGATGAATCGCATAACATCACAAACCTCGATTCAGGCGGCTGAAGTAATAAGTAGATCATCACAATTCGACGATGTAAAAATTATCGTAATCTGGTCGCGCGATGTTCGAGAAGCAAACGCGCTGGAAAAAGTGATTTACGGAATCGTGGACTTCTTTGACGCAAGTGCACCAGAGAGACGAAGGAATGAGGCGCGAGAGGCGGTCAAGGCAAAGTTAAGTAATGAGGTATCGCTCTTGGCTGGACCAAGCTCTGGAGGCAACTCAGCCGCTTTACCCAACGAGATGACCGCAGCGATCAATCAGGTCGCGGACAACCTGATTAAAGCAGGCGTGATCTATAAAAAAAATCTACCAGGCGATCTGGGCGATGCTCTGAAAAACATTAAAGCCATCACGGATGAATCTGACAAAAAATCACGGAAGTTGATTTGGCAGGCAGTCGCTGAGCAGCGCAATCAAAACAAAAAAGTGAGTATTGATGCTGCGAAGAATATCGCTAAAAATACGAAAATTTGGGAAAAATCTCTAAAAATCAGTACGCACGATGCATTCCGCCTGGCTAGCAATGCCTGGAAACTGTACGAAAAGAAGAATATCCTCCCGGAGGAAGGAAAAGATATTTTTCTCTGCGCAGGTCGCCTCATTAGCCGGCACGGATTTAACCGTGACGACGCGCTGAACTACGCGATTGATCTACGCGCTCCACTAAAAAAACTCGGTGTTGGTATGGACAGCATCGAGCGCGCGATGAAAACGCTGGATCACGCGATTCCCGAGCTTCGAAATCAGCCAGAACGAGTACGCATCAGTGCTGCGATTCGCTATCTTCAGCTACAAGATACGAAGTACAAAGACGTGAACGCAATCGACGAGATACACCACAGCCTTGCCGATCTACGTTACTTTCAGCAAGCCATGCCGAAGGGATGTGTGATTGACCAGATTCACCAAGGCGCACACATCCGAGGATCATCAACGCATAGTTTTCCAAAACCATCACCCTTTATCGGCGGCGACAAGCCGCTAACAGATACCGAGCAAGAACTAACCAATCAAGCTGACTCACTCTTGAGTGCAATGCCTTTATGTGATGCCAGAAAACCCGTGCATGAGGTTTCATTACCCGCGGTATTTTCGCAGTTCTACTCGCAGCATGTCAAAGATTTGGTGCGCGGTAGTCGATTTGAATTATCTACGGGTGGTGTAGTTGACACTGAATTCAGTCAGATTGAAGACAAGCGAAGAGAGAATCCAAAAAAGTTATCGCACGATGAATACGGAAAATGGGCAAGCGCGCGAACTCGATGGGCTGGATCTGAACGCGCAATTCAAATCATCTCGGGTTTGGAATCACAGACACTATTCGGTGACGTCGGTAGTTTTTCTCGAACGCAGTTCCAGAATCAAGACCAGTATTCAGTAACCTCATCCGGAGCCAATGATCTTGCACAGACTTCATTCCAAGCCAACAGGGTCAGCAATACTGATACTTTCTCTGATCAGTTTATCTTGCAGGGAACGCACTACGCTAATACTGAGCGTCTTTTGGCTGATCCGGTCGACGTCGGGGTACCGAGGAATGAATTGCCGCCACGTCCGCAGTTGGAAATCCCTCTCACGCCCAACCCCGGAAATAGCAAAAAGGCTAGCGCCGGTGGATTTTCTCTCAAACGAAGTATTACGTTGAACTTGACGGTACCAAAATCCGAGAGTACTGCTGCCACTTGCCGTGTTACCGAAGTAAGCGAAGAGTGGGATTTGATGCTGGACTGGGATGAATGGATGTCCATGCGTGAAGAGATCGTCACTCTGTAAATATAAAAGCCATCCCTTAGGATGGCTTTTAGGGCTTTCAGGACAAGTGCGGGGAGCGCCTGCAAGCGCTTCCCGCATGATGCCGATAGAACTAATTAGCTACTTAGTTCTTCGACTGATCGACCAACTTGTTTTTAGCAATCCAAGGCATCATCGCCCGCAGTTTCTCACCCACGATCTCAATCTCATGCTCGGCATTCAGACGGCGACGCGATAGCAAGGTCGGTGCGCCTGCGCGATTTTCGAGAATAAAGCTCTTGGCGTATTCGCCGGTTTGAATATCTTTCAGGCACTGACGCATCGCTTCTTTGGTAGCGTCCGTCACCACACGCGGGCCGGTGACATATTCGCCGTATTCGGCATTATTCGAGATCGAGTAATTCATGTTGGCGATGCCGCCTTCATAAATCAAATCAACAATCAGCTTGAGCTCGTGCAAGCACTCGAAGTAGGCCATCTCAGGCGCGTAGCCGGCTTCGACCAGCGTCTCGAAACCTGCCTTGATCAGCTCAACCGTGCCGCCGCACAGCACGGCCTGCTCGCCGAACAGATCGGTCTCGGTCTCTTCGCGGAAGTTGGTCTCGATGATGCCGGCGCGGCCACCGCCGTTGGCCATCGCATAGGACAGTGCGATGTTGCGCGCCATGCCTGATTTGTCCTGGTATACGGCCACCAGATGCGGCACGCCACCGCCTTGGGTGTAAGTGGAGCGTACGGTATGGCCGGGGGCTTTCGGCGCAATCATGATCACATCCAGATCAGCACGCGGAATCACCTGGCCGTAGTGCACATTAAAACCGTGTGCGAACGCGAGTACAGCGCCCTGCTTGGCATGCGGCTCAACATTCTCTTTGTATACCTGGGCAATGTTCTCGTCGGGAAGCAGAATCATCACCACGTCGGCGGACTTCACCGCATCATTGACCTCGGCAACCTTGAGGCCGGCTTTCTCGACCTTGGTCCATGACGAACCACCTTTGCGCAGCCCCACGACGACATTAACGCCGGATTCCGACAGGTTCTGTGCATGCGCATGACCCTGTGAGCCATAGCCGATGATCGCGACATTCTTACCTTTGATGAGCGAGAGGTCGCAGTCCTTGTCGTAGAAAACTTTCATGATGTTCCCGTAAAAAAGTAATGGTAGTGAGGTTTAAACTTTGAGGATGCGCTCGCCGCGTCCGATGCCCGATCCACCGGTGCGCACAGTTTCCAGAATAGCTGTGCGATCAATCGCATCAATAAAGGCGTCGAGTTTAGACTTGTTACCGGTAAGCTCAATGGTGTAAGTCTTTTCGGTGACGTCGATGATACGGCCACGGAAAATATCGGTTGTCCGCTTCATCTCTTCACGCTCTTTGCCGACAGCGCGCACCTTGATGAGCATCAGCTCACGCTCGATATGCGCGCCCTCGGTAAGATCCACCACCTTGACCACCTCAATCAATCGATTCAGGTGCTTGGTGATTTGCTCTATCACATCGTCTGACCCTGAAGTGACGATGGTCATGCGCGAGAGCGTCGGGTCCTCGGTCGGCGCTACCGTCAGCGTCTCGATGTTGTAGGCGCGTGCAGAGAACAGGCCTACCACACGAGACAGCGCGCCCGCTTCGTTCTCAAGTAAGGCTGCAATGATATGGCGCATTACAGATCCTCCGAGCCAAGCAGCATCTCGGTCAGACCTTTGCCTGCCTTGACCATCGGCCACACATTTTCACCTTGATCGGTGATGAAGTTCATGAACACCAGTTTGTCTTTCATAGCGAAGGCATCACGTAGCGCGCCCTCGACATCGCCCGGTTTGCTGATGGTGACACCGACATGGCCGAACGACTCCACCAATTTATCGAAGTCCGGCAATGAGTCCATGTACGACGCGGAGTAGCGTGAGTCGTAGTCGATCTCTTGCCACTGCCGCACCATGCCGAGATAGCGGTTGTTCAGCAAAATGATTTTGGGCGTCAGGTGGTACTGCTTGCAGGTAGCAAGCTCTTGGATGCACATCTGTATCGATGCCTCGCCAGTAATACAAGCGACAGTCGCATCAGGGTTGGCCATCTGCACACCCATCGCATACGGCAAACCCACACCCATCGTGCCCAAGCCGCCAGAGTTGATCCAGCGACGCGGTTTATCAAAGCCGTAGTACTGGGCCGCCCACATCTGATGCTGGCCAACATCTGAGGTGACGTAAGCATCACCTTTGGTGACCTCCCAAAGCTTCTCTACCACCATCTGCGGCTTGATCAGATCATCTGCCAGCGCGTACTTCAAGCACTCTCGCTTGCGCCATTCATTGATTTGCTTCCACCATGCTTCGTGCGCCGTTGCATTCGGCTTGATGTCTGAAGCATCGAGCTGCGCCAGCAACTCCTGCAAGACTTCTTTGACGTTGCCAACGATCGGGATATCGACCTTGACTCGCTTCGAGATCGATGAGGGATCGATATCAATATGAATAATCTTGCGAGGCAGTGTTGCAAAGTGTTTCGGGTTTCCGATCACACGGTCATCGAAGCGCGCACCAATCGCAATCAGTACATCGCAGTGCTGCATCGCCATGTTGGCTTCGTAGGTGCCATGCATGCCGGGCATGCCGACGAATTTATCGCTCGAAGCGCGATAAGCACCCAAGCCCATCAAGGTGTTGGTGCAGGGGTAGCCGAGCTTATCCACTAATTTGTTCAGCTCAGGCGCGGAATCCGACAAGATCACACCACCGCCGGTGTAGATCATCGGCCGCTCTGCGGTCAGCAGCAGCTGTACCGCTTTACGAATTTGACCGGCGTGACCTTTATCAACCGGTTTGTACGAGCGCATCTCGACCGACTTCGGATACTCGTAGGTCGTCTTCGCGATCGTGATGTCTTTCGGGATATCAACCAGCACCGGCCCAGGACGACCGGTAGTCGCGATGTAGAACGCCTTCTTCATCGTCGATGCCAGGTCTTTCACATCCTTCACAAGGAAGTTATGTTTGACGCAGGGGCGGGTAATGCCCACGGTGTCGCACTCCTGGAAGGCGTCCAGACCAATGGCGTGGGTCGGCACCTGCCCGGTGATGATCACCATGGGTATTGAATCGAGATGCGCAGTCGCAATGCCAGTCACGGCATTGGTCACACCCGGACCGGAGGTCACGAGACACACACCCACTTTATTCGAACTACGCGAGTAGGCATCCGCCGCATGCACTGCCGCCTGCTCGTGGCGGACCAGAATATGGCGAAACTTATCC
The DNA here is from genome assembly GCA_016868055.1 of Betaproteobacteria bacterium. Taxonomy (GTDB): domain Bacteria; phylum Pseudomonadota; class Gammaproteobacteria; order Burkholderiales; family Burkholderiaceae_D; genus Pernthalerella. The sequence continues at coordinate 1,976 of VGHX01000001.1, read as the reverse complement.
TGCTTGAAAATCTCGTCGTAGATATAGAGAACTGCGCCGCCGGGATAGCCGAACACATGTTCGACGCCCTCTTCGGCAAGACAGCGCACGACGATCTCGGCGCCGGTGATTTCGGAAGACATTACTGTCCTTTCAAGGTCCATAGGAAATTGATCGGATGCTCTCCCCTCGCGGTGACGGAGACAGTGGCACCCGTGAAGCATCCCTTGAGCGTGCGTTTACGTCGATCCGTCCTGCGCGGCTGGCGCAGTTCAAACCGGCGCTGAGTGCACTTCGTTCAGCTTCCGCTTGTGCCGCTGCTGGCGACACCTCACGCTTTTGGCGTGGGCTAGAGCAAACAACGTAGTTGGGCGCAGCGACGCCCGAAAAACCTTCCTATCGCCGCGCGGCGTTATGGGCCGCGCGGAACAGGGAAAAAATATCCCTCGCGGTGGCGAGGGAGCGCATAAGTTAATGCGTTGCAGCAATAAGGTCAAGAAAATTCTTTTAAAAAAGCCAATGAAATCAAGCGTTTTGAATGGCAGTTGCGGACGCCGACGACGACCTCGGCCTTGCATTATCAGACCGACAACGCTGGCTCGGTGAGGCTTGCGCTTACAATTCGGCGCTTCGCCCCGCCCCAATGCAGCCGACATGACCGACGCTGACCCTGAGTCCACCGCCCTGCCCGATGCGTCGCTGAATTTTTTGCCGACTGCACCACTCAAAAACCGTATGTTTTGCATGGTGTACGAGGCCATGCTGCTATTTGGCGTGGTGTTCATTGCAGGTTGGCTGTTTTCGACACTGCTGCAACAACGCCATGCGCTGGTGATGCGTCATGGGCAGCAGATCTGGCAATTCATCGTACTGGGTGGGTATTTTGGCTGGTTCTGGACACATGGCGGGCAAACCTTGGCAATGAAAACCTGGCGAGTGCGAGTCGTCATGCGTAACGGGCAGGCGCTGCGCTGGCCGCGCGCACTGATGCGCTATGTATTTGCATGGGGCTGGTTTGTACCGGGATTGGCCGTGGCGTGGTGGATGGAAGCGCGTGGTGCCATGCTGTTGCTGCTACCTTTGCTGAATGCGGTACTGTGGTCCATGACCACTCGCCTCGACCCCGACCGACAATTCCTTCATGATCGAATCGTCGGCACCCGACTGGTGCTGGCTCCCGCAGCGAAAGATCCGCGCGAGGGCAAACCGATTGGCGAGCGGAGCAATCCCTAAACATGGCAGCACACATTCAACGCCTTTGCGTTTACTGCGGGTCGGCCGCTGGCCACGATGCGGTCTATGCCAAGGCGGCGCGCGAACTCGGACTCGCCATCGCGCAGCGTGGCATGTCGCTGGTGTACGGTGGTGGCCATGTTGGCTTGATGGGTATCGTCGCTGATGCGGCACTCGCCGCTGGCGCGAAGGTGACTGGTGTCATTCCCACTGCGTTAATGGATAGCGAGGTGGGTCATACTCAACTCACCGAGCTGCGGGTCGTCAAAGACATGCATGAACGTAAGGCCTTGATGGCCGAGCTGGCCGATGGCTTTGTTGCACTACCCGGTGGCATCGGTACGCTGGAAGAATTGTTTGAAGTAATCACCTGGCTACAGCTAGGCTATCACCGCAAGCCGGTTGGGCTGCTGAATACGCAGGGTTTTTATGATGACCTGCTGCGTATGCTGAACAAGCAGCGCGATACCGGCTTCTTGAAACCTGCGCATCACGCGCTATTGATTACCGAAGCAGATACCGCAGCATTGTTGGACAGACTGATGGCGTTCGAGATGCCGGAGGGCGTGAGCGTATTCAGCCGACGGGGTGCAAGCACCCTTGGGCCTTAGTTAGGCAAACGCCTGCTGAAAATCCTCAAGAAGATCTTCGGTCTCTTCAATGCCTGCAGATACCCTGATCAATGATTCGGCAATACCCATCGCCGCGCGTCGCTCCGGGCCCATCTCGTGAAAAATGGTATGCGCCACCGGGATAACCAGCGT